>JANXBI010000024.1 GCA_025060675.1 Candidatus Caldatribacterium sp. | reverse complement strand
CCAAGCCTTGCAGGATGAGGGAGGATGGGAGAACAAGGCAACCTGCGAGGCGTTTTCCGAGTATGCTCGGGTGGTCTTTCGGGCCCTTCGGGGATCTGTGGACCTCTGGATCACCCACAACGAACCCTGGGTAGTGGCGTTCATCGGAAACTACGAAGGGCGTCACGCTCCAGGAAAACGGGATTTCCAAGCTGCCCTTGAGGTCTCCCGCAACCTCCTCCTTGCCCATGGCATGGCCGTACAGGTCTTCCGAGAGGAAAAGCCAGGGGGAGAGATCGGTATCACTCTCAACCTTGCCCCCGTGTATCCGAAAACGGAACGTGAAACGGACAGAGAGGCTGCACGACGCTACGACGGATACCTGAATCGCTGGTTCCTTGATCCGATTTTCCGGGGGCAGTTCCCCGAGGACATGCTCTTTTGGTACCGGAACAAGGGGTATGGAGTGGCCCCTTTGACCCCTGATGAGGGGAAACTCGTGTCGCAACCTCTGGACTTCTTAGGAATCAACTACTACTCCCGAAACATTATCACGCAAGGCGAGGAGCCAGTACTCAACATCGCCCACGCGGAAAACCCCTATGTGGAGAGAAGCGACATGGGGTGGGAGGTATATCCCCGGGGGATTTACGAAATCATCGAGCGGGTGGTGCGGGAGTACGCTCCCCAAAAGGTGTACATCACTGAGAACGGCTTTGCCTTCCCCGACACCCCATGCGATGGTGCTATCGACGACCTCCGCCGTGTGAGCTACCTCCGTGACCATATCCTCTGGCTCTACCAAGCGCTCGAGGCAGGGTACCCTGTGCGGGGATACTTCATCTGGAGCCTCATAGACAACTTCGAATGGGCCTTTGGATTTTCGAAGCGTTTTGGTCTCGTGTACGTAGACTATGCAACGCAGCGACGCATTCCGAAAAGGAGCTTCTTCTGGTACCAAAGTCTCTTGAAGGCGCGAACCCTGCGTTGAAACCACTTTGCCCGGTGAGGGTCACCGGGCTTGACTTTCCCTAATTTAGGTATTAAAGTACTTAAAAGGAGAAAGGAGGAATTCATGTTGTTTGTGAAGACCATCGAAATTGATGAGACAAAATGCAACGGATGCGGT
This sequence comes from Candidatus Caldatribacterium sp., assembly GCA_025060675.1. Taxonomy (GTDB): domain Bacteria; phylum Atribacterota; class Atribacteria; order Atribacterales; family Caldatribacteriaceae; genus Caldatribacterium. The sequence goes on along the minus strand of JANXBI010000024.1, from coordinate 64,743 downwards.
CAATGCGTGAGGGCATGCCAAGAAGGCGTCATTGCCCTCGTTGACGGGAAAGTTAAGGTCGTTCGACCCGATTTTTGCGATGGCCTTGGAAGTTGCCTTCCCGTCTGTCCCCAAGGAGCCATACGTCTTGTGGAGCGACCTACCTTTAGGTGTCCTCACAGCACAACACAGCACGTCTTCCTCCGCTGGCCCTTGCAGATTGCCCTTATCTCTCCACTTCATCTCTTCCCCGAGAAAGAACTCGTTATCGCTGCAGATTGCACGGCTTTTGCCACACCACGTTTCCATGAACTCCTCCGGGAACGGAGAGTCCTCATTGCCTGCCCAAAGCTCGATAGCGCTATCGCCCTCTCCATAGAGAAACTTGCGGCCATTTTCCGCCAGAACCACATCCAGAACGTTGAAATCTTCCGCATGGAAGTTCCGTGCTGTGCTGGCATTGTGCGCATCGTGGAAGAGGCCATACGGAGTAGTGGAATAGCTATCACCCCTTCCGTGACCATTGTTACCGTCAGTGGAGAGATCGAGAGGGAGAACGGTGTTCTTTCTGGAGAGCATCTATCGTGGCAAGAACGCTGAGAAAACGCTCTCCATAGGGGGTGAGGAAGTAGTAGCCTTCAAGAGGCTTTTTCGCGCATGACCTCCCAGCGGATACTCCCCAAACGTTCCAGCTCGTAGAGGCGCTCATAGAGGATTTTCTTCGTTAACCCTTGTACGGAAACCCGTATCGCTCCAGGCCTTGTCACACCTTGACGAATAGCCGCAAGAATGGCAAGCACCCACTTGCGCTTGAGGACTTCCTCGAAATGGCAGTACACCGAAAACTCAGGCAGAGCTTGTCCAAGCTTTTGGACGGAACTTTGTTAAGGGCAACCCTCCTGAAATCTACCCAATCCGGTGTCTGGGTTGCAGTCACTGTGTCGCCTTGTGCAAGAAGCTTGGCCCAAACGTCTTGAAACCCCACGAAGGTATTGCGAGAGTTGCTTGCCCCAAGAACTGTACTAGTGACGGGACACGCATGTTGGCCTATCTTACTAAGGCAATCTTTCAATTCGCTCCCAAAGCTTCTCCCTTCCCTCTAACCATTCGCCCACCTGGTATAATACACTCATGAAGCAGAAAGCATTTCTCATCGACATGGATGGCGTGCTCCTCTTTGGGGAGCAGGCAATTCCCGGAGCAAAAGAGTTCATTGCACGACTCAAAGCAGGAGGCTACAAGTTCCTCATTCTCACCAACAATTCCCGTTTTACCCCTTTTGACCTCCAGCACCGGATGCGCAAGGCTGGCATGGATATCGAAGCCAAATACTTCTTCAGTAGCGCTATGGCCACGGCCCACTTCGTGAGCTCTCAAAAGCCCAAAGGGTCTGCTTTCGTCTTGGGAGGTACTGGACTTTACCAAGCCCTTATGGAAGTGGGGTATTCTTTCACCGACTACCACCCAGACTTTGTTATCCTTGGGGAGATGGAGTCGTATCCCTACGATGGGATTATTCGGGCATGCCAACTCATCATGGCTGGAGCATCGTTTATCGCCACGAATCCTGACCCCACAGGTCCAGGAGTACAAGGGATTGTTCCTGCCTGTGGGGCCGTAGCTGCCCTTATTGAGAAGGCTACCGGCTATACTCCGTACTTTGTGGGAAAACCGAATCCCCTTATCCTTCGTCTGGCTCTCCGTTACATCGAGGAACACTCCGAAAACGCGGTGATGATCGGCGATCGAATGGACACCGACATTCGCGTCGGCTTAGAATCGGGCTTAGAGACTATCCTTGTCCTCACTGGAGTCACAAAGCGCGAGGACATCACCCGTTTTCCTTACCGACCCCACCGGGTTGTCGAGTCCCTTGATGAAATCGAGCTATGAAGAAGCGGCAATGCCCTCAAGAACAGCAACATTCTCTCCAGGGGTTCCCGGAGAAACCCCGCCACCTGCAGAGAGGAGAAGCCGCAGGCCATCGTACCGTCTTGCTTCCTCAAGGCACGCTATGGCGGCGCGGCGAACGTCCTCAGGAGTTCCTTGGGCGAGAACCTCAAGGGGTGGAATGTTCCCCATAAGGCAAACCCTTCCCTGGGTTCTCTCTGCAAGATCTCTAATGCCGATTGTGTGACTGAAGTTGAGCACCTGAAGGCCGGTCTCGGGAAGCAAATCGGCAAAGGGAAGGATATTGGCGTCGTTGTGATAGACCCGAATCATGTTGGGGAAAGCGTCGAAAACCGCCTTGAGGTACGGATGGGCGAAGGTTTCGTAATCCTTTCGGGAGAGGAATCCTACGACATCATCAAGGACCAAAATACCTTCACAAGTTGGTACAACCTGGATTTGCGCTTGCAACCAAGTGATGACCGCTTCCGTCGTTATCGTGAGAAGCTTTTTGGTCTTTTCCGGTTCCACTTTCAGATCAAGGAGGAATTCAGTCAACCCCCGTACATGCGCGGCTGTCACCAACGGTCCTCGGGCTGCCACCATACGAACGAATAAGCCTTGCTCTCTCAGGACATCCTGAGCTTTTCTATACCACCAAAGCACGAAAGGCATGAGACCATCGCGCTCTGGATCGGGAGGAGAGAGGGTATCGACTTCGTCAATGCTTCGGAGGACAGGATTGATAGTTGGAGTGCTTCCGCTGTACCAGTTAATCTTGCACCCAAAGCCCGAAGGCTCCACCGCCATACCGTACTCGACCCAGAAACCAGGAAGAAAAACAATATGGGGATAGGTCTCGTACACCCTAAGGTTTGCCGCAAGCCAGGCATCAAAAGAAAGGTAGTAGTCAAAGTGAGAAATACCTTGCCACCCTGGAATCCAAGGGCTGTCAACGATGAGAGTCACAAGAGGATCCTGTCCTTTCCCACCGAGAACTTTTTCCTTGAAAGCCTTCCAACGGTGCTCGTCCACTTCTTCTCCCCCTTTACCTCATAAGCCCTACGAGAGCAAGGGAAAGCTGCGGTACAAGAATGAGGACAATAACAAGCGCAAGAAGCGCGCCCACGTACGCCCAGCTCTCCCGAATACATTCTTCAACCTTGATGCCACCAAGCGAACACACCGTATACATGTTGACCCCAACTGGAGGCGTCACCCCACCAATCTGAATGAGAATGGCCATGATGATGCCAAAGTGTACCGGGTCAAACCCCGCCGCCTTCACGATCGGAAGGAAAATGGGGGTGAGAAGGAGGGTGTTCACCGTTCCCTCCATCACCATTCCAGCGACAAAAAGGAAAGAGACAATGGCAAGCATGAGGAGGAACGGATGGTTGGTCAACCCAAGCACAAAGCTCGACATTCTGACGGGAACCTTCTCGTACGCCAGGGCGTACATGAGAATCGCTGCCATGGAGACGATGAGCATGATAATCGCGTTGTCCTCCGCAGCGTCACGGATAGCTTCCCAAAACTTTTCCCAGGTAAGTTCTCGGTGGATAAACTTCCCAACACAAAAGGCGTACACTACAGCAAAGGCTGCAGCCTCAACGGGAGCAAAGATTCCAAAACGAAGCGTGATGACGAGGAAAATTGGGAAAAGAAGAGCCCAAATTGAGTCTCGGAACGCTTTGAGGACCTCCCAAAAAGAGCTCCGTCTTCCCCGCCGCTCCTGGTCGTACCCATAGCGTACCGCTTTCCAGTGGGTTACACCCATCATAGTGATCCCCATGAGGATTCCAGGGATGATACCAGCGATGAAGAGCTTGCCGATGGAGACTTGGCCCGCAAATCCGTAGAGAACCAAACCAATGCTTGGAGGGATAATGGCCGTGCTCAGCGAACTACACGCCAAAACAGCGGCCGAAAAACCATCGGCATACCCCCGCCGACGCATTTCGGGGAGAAGGATTCTCGTCTCCATAGCCGCATCGGCGTTGGAGGATCCTGAAACACCCCCCATGAGCATACTCAAGACACAGCTCACCTGCGCAAGGGCTCCGGGAAGGTGCCCCACAAGGACATCAGCCAGGTGGATGAGGCGTTTCGTGATTCCTGAGACATTCATGAGGTGTCCCGCGAGGACAAAGAAGGGAACAGCCAAAAGCGGAAATGATTGCGTCCCAGCCACAAGCCGCTGAGCGACGATGGGAATCGGGATGCTCGACTGCGAGAGGAAGTACACCATTCCAGAAATGCCAAGGGTAAACGCGATGGGGACGTTACAGAGCAAAAGCACCACAAAAGCAAAAGCCGCAAAGAGCAGTTGCATCTTACCCCCTCACCTTCGTAAGAATCCTCGTCAAGAGCGTGAGACACATAAGTCCCGTCCCTACCGGAATGGCAGCAACAACAACGGAGTAGCTCAAGAAGAAGATTTCTTCAAAGACGCGTCCTGTGTTAGCCAACACCATACGCACACCAAGGTATGCGATAACGAGCAGGAAAAAGAAAATAAGGAATGTCACTCCAATTTCTATAGTGTGCTTCGCCTTCTGAGGAAGCTTGTCCACAAAAGAACTCATCCCAATGTGACGATTCCGCCGCAACGCTCTATCGGCACCGATGTAGATAAGCCAAACAAAGAGTCCAGAGGCAAGCGCGTTTGTCCAATTCACTGGGTACCCAATATACCGCAAAAGAGCGGAGACAAATACAAGTCCCACAATCACAAGGAGTAAACCCTGACACAGTGCGGCCTCAACCCGATCAAGAACATCCATAACCCGCTGCACCGCAAACCCTCCCCAGACACAAGGGGGTGGAAAAACCACCCCCTTCGCGGTTTACTCCTTACCAAGGAACTCGAGGATTTTCTTCCGAAGCTCCTGGTATCCGAGCTTCTCGTATACCGCTTCTGCGCGCTTCTTGAAGGGTTCAAGGTCGACATCGCTTATGATGGCACCCTCGGCGGCCATTTTCGCCTCAAGGTCGTCAAGGGTCTCAAGGAGAAGCTGCGTTGCATAGTCCCCTGCTTTCTCGGCTTCCTCAAAGAGAATTTTCTGGTACTCTTCGGGGAGCGAACTCAACCACTTCTCGCCAACGACAGGAGCGTTCCAAAGCTGAATGTGACCAGTCCGGGTAATGTACTTGGCAATTTCATAGAGCTTTGAGCCATAGGTTGCTGGGTGTTGCGCTTCAGCTCCATCGATTACCCCTTGCTGCAGGGCTGGATACACCTCAGTCCAAGGCAAAGCGACAGGAGTTGCTCCTAGAGCCCGAATAGTCTCCTGCCATACCGGGGCACCAGGAGTACGGATTTTCAAACCTTCAAGATCTTCCGGTTTCGTAATAGGCTTCCGGGTCAAAAAGTGGCGAGCTCCAGCATACCAGTTAAAGGCGAGGACGACAAGACCCTTTTCCTTGCGGAGCTTCTCAAGCCACTCTTTCGGGAGGTCAGACTTCAAAAGCCTCTGCATTTCTTCGACACTGTCCACGAGGTATGGACAAAGGAGAATGCCGATTTCTGGAACCCAAACACCAAGCCTTCCTGCATCCGTATTCACGCAAACGCCTGCGCCCAGAACCGCCTGTTCCAACATTTCTTCATCTCTTCCCAGCACTCCACCCGGATAGAGTTCCACTTTAACCTTGCCATTGGTGCGAGCTTCGACTCCTTCTTTGAACTTCTCGTATCCTTTGTAGATTGTGTCGTCTTGTGTGATAACCATGGAGACCTTAAGTTCATATACTTTCTCCTCAGCGCAAGCCAGCGCTCCCCCTAAAACCATTACAGAAAGTACGCCGAAAACCACAAAAGTCCAAAGACGCACTATCCCACCTCCTTAAGTGTTTTCAGAAGAGACGCTCCAGCACAAGACGAACACTGTTGTGCTCCCTCCATCACCCCCTCACTTAAAGTACTCAGGATATTCTTTTCGGAGCCTTTCAAAGTCCGGATCGTTCTGTCGAAGATGGGTCTCGACAAGCTCCTCAACCCTGGCAACATCGCGGTCAAAAATGGCTCCCGCAATCTCCCGATGTTGTTTCACCACCTCTCCAACCCCAATCCCCAGGGAGAGTTTCAAAACTCGGATACGCCGGAAATCGGCGTTCATTTGTGCAATGAGGTCCCATATGCGTTCCTTTTTACACCCCCGATAGATGAGGCGATGGAACTCTTCATCAAGCTCAAAGAGTCGGAGGAAATTCCGTTCTTCCAAGCATACTTCTTGGAGCGCAAGATTCGCGCGCAGCTCAAAGGCAAGCTCTTGCGGGAAGGAATCGCAGGCAAGGCGAAGGATAGCCTTCTCAAGGGTTCGACGCATGAAACGAGCCTCATCCACCCGATCCAGGTCAATAAGTGAGACCACAGTACCCCGCTGAGGATACGTTTCAAGAAGGCCTTCCTGAGCAAGGCGAATGAACGCTTCTCGAACGGGCGTTCTACTTACCGAAAGTTTTTCAGCCACCTCCTGCTCGGTGATACTTTGCCCAGGCTTTAGAGAAAGGAGAACAATGCTCTTTTTCAGCGTTTCATAGACATACTCCCGTGCCGAGGCGCCTCGTTTGGGTGCAGCAAGGAGTTCCACCTTCATCCTCCCCTTATGTATACTACCATACTAACATATTTTCGTCAACTCATCAACCTTACACTCCAGCATACGCCAGGAATCCTCCATCAACGGGAACAACCACTCCCGTCACAAAACCCGAAGCCTCATCGTCACAAAGCCAAAGAAGTGTCCCAATGAGCTCTTTGGGCTCTCCAAGCCGCCCCATAGGTGTATGAGCAAGGATTTTCTGGGCTCGTGGGGTAAGGGTCCCATCCTCAGCCACAAGAAGGCGGTAGTTCTGTTGCGTTAAGAAGAACCCTGGCGCTATCGCATTCACCCGTACGCCTGACTTTCCAAGGTAGACGGCAAGCCATTGGGTAAAACTCACCACTGCTGCCTTTGCCGCTGCATAGGCAGGAACCCTGGTGATAGCTCGAAAAGAGGCCATAGAGGCAATGTTAATGATGACTCCCTTACCACGTCGTGCCATCGCTCTTCCGAAAACCTGGGTAGGAATGATGGTTCCAAAGAGGTTCAGGTCAAAAACGAACCGAAACCCATCAAGAGCAAGGTCAAAGAAACTCTCTTTCTCGTCGAGATCCCTAGGCTCAAAGAATTCCTTAGACAACGTCCCACGAGGATGATTCCCGCCCGCACCATTGATGAGAATATCCCATCCCCTAAAGGTTTTCTCCACACTCTCTGCCGCTTTGAGGACGCTCTCATAATCAAGCACATCACACTGCACCGCCTGGGCCACACCACCCTGCGCCACAATATCCTCGACGACTTTCTGGGCTGCCTCGAAATTCAAGTCAAGAACAGCAACCTTCGCTCCATAAGAAGCCAGAGCCCTCGCAAAAGCACCACAAAGGACTCCACCCCCACCGGTGATAACCGCAACCTTTCCGGTAAAATCAAACATCCCTGCCACCCCCTCAAAACGTGAGGAGAACCTTGCAAGCCTTCTCTGGATGCTGCTCAAGAAGCGCAAAGGCCTCGTAAACCTTCTCAAAGGGGAACACATGGCTCACAAGCTTCTCCGGACGCAACTTCCGACTCTCAAAGAGTGCTACAACACGGGGAAACTTGTGCGCTTGGAGTCGTGACCCAACGATGGTGAGTTCCTTCAGGGTGATGAAAGCTTGAGGAATAGGAGTCGGCTCTCTGTGGAAACCAAGTACCACAATCCTTCCTGCCCGGGAAGCAAGCTGTATCGCTTGACCAAGTGTCTCTGGAGTCCCAACGGCATCCACAACCACGTGGGCACCACCTGGCCAGTGGCGAAACACCTCCTCTTCAAGGCGTTCTTTCCCCACGTGCACCACAAAGTCCGCCCCCAAATCCCTGGCACGTTGTAAGCGCTCCGGAACAAGATCAGACACACCACAATGCACCCCAAAGGATTTGAGGTACATGAGGATGCACAGGCCTATGGGACCAGCTCCTATGATGAGGACCTTATCCTCTCTGGTTATACTCCCTCTTTCGGCAACTTGAAGAGCGATCGTAAAGGGTTCCATAAGGACGGCTTCCTCCCAAGGTATATCTTTGGAAAAGGGGTGGACGTTCCGTTCCGGCACGACGACGTACTCTTGGAATCCCCCATCCCGGTGCACCCCAAAAACTTCAAGGCGTTCACAGACATTCGGCCGCCCTACGGAACAAGGGTAACACACCCCGCAGAAAAGGATTGGTTCCACTACCACATGGTCCCCCTCCTGGACACTTGTTACCCCCCTCCCTCTTCCCACCACCTCTCCCACAAACTCGTGCCCAATCACCCTGGGGTACGTGGCCACAGGAGAAGTGCCATGGAAGATGTGGAGGTCCGTTCCACAGATACCCCCCACCCTCACCCGCACAAGGACATCGGTATTTCCCAGAGCACACGGGACTTCTCGCTCAACAAGAGTCAGTTTGCCAGGCTCTGGTACAAGCACCGCTCGCACCGTTTCACCTCCTATCGCAGGAGATTTGGTAAAGTCAGGCTCAGTACCGGCACATAGCTCACAAGAAAGAGCACTGCAAGGAGGACAAGCAAGAACGGTACCATTGCTTTGACCAATTCTCCAAGGGATATCTTGGCGATGTTGGCCGCCACAAAAAGGCACACCCCCACAGGTGGGGTGGTGAGGCCAATAATAAGGTTCAAAACCACCATAACAGCAAAATGAATCGGGTCCATACCAACTCGCATGGCCACAGGAAGGAGAACAGGGACAAAAATGACGAGAGCCGCTACAGTTTCCATGAAACACCCCACAAAAAGGAGGATGGCATTAATGAGGAATATCACTATGTAAGGATTCGTGGAGAGGCTGAGTATCCCTTGAGCAACAAGTTGGGGAATACGCTCGGTGGTGACAATCCAGGCGAAGAGACGTGCCAAGCCAACGAGGATCATGACAGCGGTGGTCATTCGAACCGATTCGATAACAATACGGGGGATATCCCTTGGCTTGAGCTCCCGATACACCAAAAGACCCACAAGGAGCGCATAGACAACGGCAACCACCGAAGCTTCGGTGGGCGTGAAAACCCCTCCAAGGATACCAAAGAGGATCAATACCACCATTCCCAGGGCCCACGAAGCGTCAATAAGCGTACGGATGACACATCGAAAGGGCAACCTCTCCCCCTTTGGGTAATTCCTCTTCACGGAGAGGTAATAGGTAATCGCCATGAGGGAAAACCCAAGGAGGATCCCGGGAATAGCTCCGGCAAGGAAAAGGCGCGTAACCGAAAGCCCTGTCAGCGTCCCGACAATAATCATGGGGACACTGGGCGGAATAATCGGCCCAACAGTTGAAGACGATGCGGTCACCGCTGCTGAGAAGTCCGCATCATATCCCTCATCCTTCATGGCAGGAATAAGGATAGCACCAATGCTTGCTGTATCCGCAAGGGCTGTCCCAGATATACCGGCAAAAATCATGGATGCAGCCACATTGGCTAAGGCCAGTCCCCCTCGAATGAACCCCACGATGGCATTGGAAAAATGAATAATGCGCCGAGTAATCCCCGCGGTGTTCATGAGATTCCCTGCAACGATAAAAGCAGGAATGCAAAGCAGCACAAAAGAATCAATTCCAGAGTACATCTTCTGAGGAATGATGTTCAAAGGTACCCCTTTAAGCAAGAGGTACACAAGGGAAGAAACTCCAAGCGAGAAAGCGACAGGGAACCCCATAAGGAGCAGCCCAACGAAAATGAGGAAAAGGAGGAATGCCATCACCGCACATCACCTCGTGTAAAGAGGAGAGAAAAGGAGTACAAAGCGATAAAGAATGACGTGACAACCATGCTCAGGTACGCAAAAACCATGGGAATGCGCATGGTGGGTGACATTTGGAGAAAACCAAGACGGGCAAACTGAAGGCTATAGACGAAGACGACGGCGAAAAAGACTCCCGAGAGGGTGTAAAAAGATTTCCCAAACCATTTTCTAGTGCACTGGGGAAAACGGCACAAAAGGAAATCTACGCTTACGAACTCTCCACGGCGCAAGGCACAGGGTGCCCCTAAGGCTACAGTCCAGACAAAAAGGAATCGCGAAGTTTCCTCCGTCCAAGAAAAGACCACAAAGGGGAGGAAGAACCGCGTCACAACGCTTAACATAACGACACCAACAAGGGCACAAAAGGACGCAAACATTCCTATCTCAAGAACCCGCTCAAGCGTTCTCCTCTCCTCCATCCCCCTCACCCCAAAAATAAAGGCCTCGGCACGATCTTGCCGAGGCCTCTTTTTTCCATCCGCCTTCACCTTGTGACTTACTCAAGCTCCTGGATTTTCCGGTAAAGCGCTGCCTGTTCTGGTGTGAGCACTTTCTCTACTGCTTCAGACATGATTTTTCGGAAAGCCTCTTTGTCCACCGCAGAGTTAATGATCATGCCCTTCTCAATAAGCTTTTGCTTAAAGGTGGGCATTTCTTGCCAAAAGAGGAGATCTGCATACTTTTGCGCCTCTTGTGCAGCAGCAAGAACAGCCTCTTGAAGTTCTTTGGAGAGCGACTCAAACTGCTTCTTCCCCAAAACCACCCACACCCAACCAATAACGTGTTCGGTTTCGTTCACGTACTTTTGGACCTCATAGAGGCTGGCATTGTAGATGAGATCGTAGGGGTTCTCCTGAGCATCGATAACTCCTTGCTGGAGGGCAGTGAAAACCTCGCTGAAAGCCATAACCTGGGGACTTGCTCCAACCGCTTTCCAAGCTTCCACAAAAAGCGGGACATTGGGCAGACGAAGCCGGAGACCCCGAACATCCTCTGGCTTCGATATGGGTTTGTTGGAGGTGAGGTTCCGAGGAGCCCGGATGTGATAGTACAGGGGAATAACGCCAACTTTTTCGATGATTTCCTGACGTATTTCCTGACCAATGTCGCTATTGATCGCCTTCACCATGTGGTCAATGTTCCTGAAGGCATATGGTGCGGCAATGAGCGCAGCTTTAGGTGCCCAGTTCTGCATGGATTCTCCAGAAATCGTGAGGTCCGCAGTTCCGGCCTGAATCATGGTGAGAACTTCGATCTCTTTCCCAAGTTGCTCGTTCGGGTAGATGACGATTTCAACCTCCCCGTTGGTTTTCTCCTTTACAAGCTCGGCGAACTTCACCGCTGTCCGGTGCCACATGTGTTCTTCGTTTACGAGGTGGCCAAACTTCCAGACAACTTTTGCCTCCCCGGAAGCCACAGAGAAGGCCATGGCACCGAAAAGCGCAAGGACAAGGATGGCTAAAAACCGTCGCATAATACTACCTCCCCTCTTTGGTATACTACCATGTTAGCATCCTAAAAGAGAAAGGTCAAGGATAGAGTCACGCAGCAAGGAGAAGGAAATTAAAAGGAATCAGCGGTCCAAAGGGCAAGGTATGAAAACAGGGGATTCCCAATCCGGGACACTGGCGTCCCTGTCCCGGAATCACTACCTTAGAGATCAACCTCACCACCAAGAAAAATTCACGGTGGTTATCCCGCCAGAAAGGAACACGACTTCAATATGGCTCTGTTCGCCGAACTCATCGACGATTTGTACTCTCACTTCCTGCCCACAGGGATATGAGCCAACTTGTACCACACCCATAGGGTCAAGGTACACACCAGTGTTCATACCATTCACCCAAACGTATCCCCACACATTGGGGGAAGTTGACAAAACTCGAAGCACACAGGACACAGCTTGTGTTGGCCCAGGAGGTTGCTCTACGCCAGTTCCGCTACATCCAACAAGGACCAGCACAGTGGCAACAAGAAGGATAGTAATGTGGGGCAAAAATTTTTTTCATTTTTGCCCCCTCCTCTCTGGAGGTTTTACCCATGCTACGAGGATGTCAACCTTTTGGGAAAAGGTCTCTGCATCTTTTCCATCCACCACACAGCATCCTCGTACCAAATGGCTTCCTCACCATGTGGCACAATGGAAAACAAGGGGTTTTCGTGAACGTGTCCGCCAAAAAGGACGATAGGCAGAGCCCTTCCTCAAGGAGGTTTCAAGCTTCCCATCTTTTGTGCTCTTTCCCTCTTAGTGCATCCTTCTTGCTACACGAAGGTTCTAGCCATGAAATCCAAGGACTGAGACCTTCTTTACTCGAGGGATACACAATTGGTATACTCACCTCAGGAAAGGGAGGATTTACTCTAAGGAGGGGCTTGCCTTTGTCCAGTCCTAAAGGTCCTGGTGGTCCCCTAAAGAAGCGCTGCGCCCTGGTGTCCCTTTGGGGTCCACAACGCGAATGGTTGAAAGCGGACAAAATGTCCTCTGCCCTGGCAAAGACACAATACGCCCAAGTAGGAGGACGTAACTAGTGCAGGTAGTAGGAATCATTGTCACGAACCGAAAGAGAAAAGTTATTGCCGCAAACGAAGAAGCTTTCCGTCTCCTTTCCCTTCCCCTCCATGATGTCGCGCAGCTTCAAGACTTCCTTGACCACACTCCTCAAGATGCCCCCACATGGGTGAGGGAGGGGAAAAGGCTGAGGGTGACACGCCTTCCCCTGGGCCAAAACACTGGTACGGTTTTCGTCTTCTGGGATGATTCGTGCTCTGAAGACCTTAAAAGATGCCTTGAGGAGAAAAACCTCTTCTCCGCCATCATTAACGCTGTCCCAGAGCATATCTACGTTAAAGACCGGAACCACCGCTTCATCTTTGTGAACGAAGCGGATGCCCGCCATCACGGCTTTGCTTCGCCTGAAGAGATGCTGGGGAAAACCGACTTTGACCTCCACCCAGAAGCAACCGCCCGTTCCTTCTGGGAAGAGGAGGAAGAGCTCCTCCGAACCGGAAAACCTATTCTCAACGACGAACGAGAAGTCCTGGATTACTCTACCGGTGTACAGCGGAAAATCTGGATAGCCACAAACAAAGTGCCCCTCAGGAATGCACATGGGGAAATCATCGGTATGGTGGGGGTGAACAGAGACATCACCCTGCAGAAGAGAACAGAAGAAGCCCTACGGGCCGCTGAACAGGAGAAGGTGCTCATCCTCGATGCCCTCGAAGACCAGGTGGTATACTACGAGGAGGGGCCAAAAATTATTTGGGCCAACAAGGCAACGCTCCGAAATTTTGGCCTCCAGCTTGGGGAAATCGTCGGAAAGTACTGTTTTGCAGTCTTTGAGAAGCGGGATGTCCCTTGTCCTGGGTGTGCCACCGTCCAAGCTTTCGCCACTGGGAAACCTCAGGAAGCCGAAATCACCTCCCATAACGGAACCGTATGGTACCAAAGAGCATACCCCATTCTCGATGAGGAGGGGAAAGTGTACCGAGTTGTTACCGTCTCTTCCAACATAACCGCCAAAAAGCAAGTCGAAGAACGCATTCTCTATCTCACCTTCCACGATCCCCTCACCGGCCTTTACAATCGTCTCTTCTTTGAAGACGCCCTCAAAAGGCTTGACGTTCCAAGACAGCTCCCTTTGAGCATCATCATGGCGGACGTGAACAACCTCAAGTTTGTGAACGATGCCTTTGGCCATGCAAAGGGTGATGCGTTGCTCCAAAAAGTGGCCATGATTCTCACCCGTGCATGCCGCAAGGAAGACATTATCGCCCGCTGGGGTGGAGACGAATTCGTCATCCTCCTTCCGAAAACCCCTGCCGCCGTCTCCCAGGAAGTTATCGAGCGCATCCGAAACATCTGCGTGGAGGAGTCAAAAAGAGAACGAACACCCTTGCCTATAAGCCTTGCTTTGGGATGCGCCACAAAGGAGAAGGAGAGCGAAGATGTCGATACCATCATCAGTGAGGCAGAGAACCGCATGTATCGGGATAAGCTCCTTGAGGCGAAAAGTTCACGAGCGGCTCTACTATTTTCCCTCGAACAGTACCTGCGGGAAATCCCTGGAGAGATGGAGACGCACTATGAACGGATGTACATCCTGGCTCGGAAAATGGGTGAGGCCCTTGGCCTTTCACGGACAGAACTTGAAAACCTCCATCTCCTTGTCCGGCTCCATGACCTTGGGAAAGTGGCCATTCCTCGGTCCATTCTCGTGAAAAGCGACTCCCTCACCGAAGAGGAGTGGGCAGAAATACGGAAACATCCCGAAATTGGATATCGTATGGCCCGGGTTTTCCCCGAACTCCTCCCTATTGCCGAGAGCATCCTTGCGCACCATGAGCGCTTCGATGGTCAAGGGTATCCTCATGGTCTCAAAGGTAAGGACATCCCCCTCCTTGCCCGTATTCTAGCCCTTGTTGACGCTTTTGTGGCTATGACAAGCGATCGCCCCTGTCGAAAGGCACTGCCCCGTACAAAGGCCCTTGAGGAGATTCGCAAAAACGCGGGAACGCAGTTTGACCCAGATCTCGTCCAGGTATTCCTTGGAATTTTCGAGAAGCAAGACGAAACACCGAGCCACTCCACCTACTGAAGATTTGCGGGAATAAGCTTGTGCTTGGTGAGTTCTCTAAGGGTAAGAGGTGAAACCCATGTATATTCTGCTTCTTTTTGCCCTACTGCTTGTGCTCCGCATTCCCCACGCCCTTGCTCAGGAAAAAGCCGTGCACCTTGAAAAGGCTACCTTCGCAGGGGGATGCTTTTGGTGTATGGAGAGTGTTTTCCGTAAAATCCCAGGTGTGACTACGGTAACCTCTGGGTACACGGGAGGGCACAAAGCCAACCCCACATATGGAGAAGTCTGCGCCGGGACGACGGGACATTTTGAAGCCGTAGAGGTTCTCTTCGACCCCCAGAAGGTTCCTTACAAGGATCTCTTAGACACCTTTTGGCGGAACATTGACCCTACCGATGCTGAAGGGCAATTCGCTGATCGAGGACCCCAGTACCGTACGGCAATTTTCTACCACAGTGACGAACAAAGGCTCCAGGCCGAGGCATCGAAGAAAGCTCTTGAAGCATCTGGAATATTTCCCAAACCCATCGCTACCCAAATTCTCCCTGCTTCCACCTTTTACCCTGCTGAAGCGTACCATCAAGACTATGCGAGGAAACACCCCTTGCAGTACGAACTCTACCGAAAATGCTCCGGTCGGGACGCGTTCCTTACCAAGCATTGGAAGGAAAAACCCTGGAAACGCTTCGCTAAGCCTCCCAAAGAGGAGCTTCGGAAAATGCTTCTCCCCTTGCAGTATGCCGTAACTCAAGAGAACGCTACAGAACCACCTTTCCAGAACGAGTACTGGAATACCAAAAGAGAAGGTATCTATGTCGATATCGTCTCGGGAGAACCCTTGTTCAGCTCTCTCGACAAGTTCGATTCTGGCACTGGCTGGCCGAACTTCACAAAACCTCTAGAACCGGAAAACATCGTGGAAGTTCCAGACCAAGGCCATAGCACAAGAAGAGAAGTGCGGAGCTGCCACGCCGATTCCCACTTGGGACACCTCTTTGATGACGGCCCACCACCCACAGGGAAGCGATACTGTATCAACTCTGCGGCGCTCCGCTTCATCCCAAAAGAGCGTCTCGAAGCCGAAGGGTATGGAGAGTACCTCAAACTCTTTGAGCAGTAAGGTGGGTACCAGGCATGAAAAAGTGGATTCTCATCGGACTGGGAGGTCTTTTCGTTGCTCTCCTCCTTATGCGGAGCCAGATGCCCCGGCGTGTGGAATACTTTGTTACGGAACCCAAAGACATCGTAGAAACGATCGTCGCCGCAGGGAGGGTAACATTCGCTGAAACGCTCAACCTCTCTTTCCAGGTTCCGGGAATCCTCCAAGGCATTCTGGTCAAAGAAGGAGCAAAAGTGAACAAACGGCAAACTCTTGCCCTCCTTGAGGATACGGAAGAACGGAACGCCCTTGCCCGCGCTGAAGTTGCCCTTGAGCTTGCCTCCTTAACCTTGCGAAGAATCCAAGAGTACGAGGCAGTGCTTGCTCAAGAAGAAGCCCGGAGGGCAACTCTTGAGGAAGAGACCGCCTGGAAAGAGTTTGTGAGAGCCCAGCGTCTTTTCTCAAGAGGGAGCATCCCTCAAGAGGAGCTTGAGAGCGCACAGAAAGAGTGGGAAAGGGCCCAGTCGCTCCTTCGAACAGCCCTCCTGAAACGGGAAAGCCTTGCACCGTCTGGGGTACAGTTCCTTGAGGCCCAAGCTCAAGAAAAGCGTGCACGCCTTGAACTTGCTCAAGCCGAAAACAACCTCACGAGGAAACGCCTCTCTGCGCCAAAGGAAGGTGTTGTGCTCTCTGTTTCGAAAGAACCTGGAGAGTTTGTCCAAGCCGGAGAAACGGTCATTACCCTCGGAGTGAACCCCCTGCAAGTGCTCACTCGTATCGACGAGCGGGAGTACCAAAGGGTTACCTTAGGCATGAAGGCTTTTGTAAGAGAACTCGTAAGCTCAAGTGGAAGGACTTTCCCTGCAGAGGTTGTGCGCATTGCTCCTGCGATTGATTCGACCCAGGGAACCTTCGAGGTTACCCTTGCCCTCAGAGAGGCTGCTGAGCACCTCAAACCCGAAGCAGCGGTGAACGTGGAGCTCATCCTCGGCGAGCGTCAGGGCGTGTTAGCCTTTCCCAAGACCTACCTTGAGGACGAGAACGGGGAAGCTCGGGTGTGGCTTTGGAGGGATGGACGGGCCCAACCACAGCCTCTTCCCTCTTTCACCTTTTTTGCCGACTGGGTGGTGACCGATGCCCTCCCACAGGGGACCATCCTCCTCAATCCCCAAGGGTTGCGAAAAGGGCAAAGGGTTATCCTCTTCAAACGGAGGGAGTGGCAATGATTCGCCTTGTCTTCCGAATAGCTCTCCGCTTTCTTCTGACCTCTCGAACACAGACCCTCCTCATCCTCCTTGGCATTACCGCAGGGGTGGCCATCCAGATTTTCCTCTCGTCGCTCATCGCTGGACTTCAAGCGAATCTCATTGAACGTACCGTTGGTGATGCACCCCACATTATCGTCACCCCAAGGGTCCAGGAACCCACCTCTATTGTAGAGAAAAAGGGAGTGCTTGTTCTTTCGACTTCTGGGAGCCCCACCGAGGAAGAGGCCAAAATCCTCTCCTGGCAGCCCACCCAAACAAAGCTTGCCAAAAGAGAGGATATCGTTGCCGCATCCCCCCTTGTCGAGGGACCAGGAAGTATACGCAAGGGCGAGCTTGTGCGGAGCATTGTGCTCCGAGGGATTCTCTTTGACCGTGCTGACCGCATCTACGAACTTCGCGAGAAAACCATCGAGGGTATCCCAAAAGTGGGAGGAAACGCAATCCTCGTTGGTAAAGAGCTTGCTGCGGATCTTCGCCTTCTTCCAGGGGATATCGTACGCATCGTCACACCTCAGGGGAATGAGGGAACTTTCATCGTCAACGGCGTTTTCGATCTTGAGAACGCCACCCTCAACAGAACCTGGGTGTTCCTTGATGTCGTTCCTGCCTGGAACCTCCTGAACCTCGAAGGGGCAATCTCAAGCATAGAAATCCAAATTGCCGATGTTTTCGAAGCAGAGCGCATTGCCAGCGATATCAAGCGAGATATTCCCCAGTACCCTGTTGAGACTTGGCAACAACGGAATGCACAGCTTCTTTCCGCCCTCCGGAGCCAGAGCCTCTCCTCGTACCTCATTCAGGTTTTCATCCTTATCGCCGTGACCCTTGGCATTGCCAGTGTCCTTGTCGTCTCCGTAACCCAGCGTATTCGGGAAATTGGCATCCTCAAGGCCATAGGCATCACCAATCTCGGCATAGGGCTTGTTTTTCTCGTTCAGGGAGGCATCCTGGGACTTTTGGGATCCTCATCTGGGGCAGCTTTCGGACTCCTCCTTGTTCGCTTCTTCCAACAGGTAGCCCAAAGGAGTGGCGGGGCCATTCCTTTCTCGATCACCATCAATCCTAGAACAGCCCTCACCATAGTTGGTATATCAAGCATAGCAAGTACTCTTGCTGCTCTTTTGCCTGCGCGGCAGGCGATTCGACTCCTCCCCATCGAGGTTATCCGCAATGGGTAAGTATACCGTCATCCTGGAGAAAGTCAGCAAAGTTTACGGTGATGCGGTAAAGACACAGGTCCTTTTCGATATCACCTTGGCCGTTCCGGAAGGACAATTCCTCGCCCTCATTGGACCTTCCGGCTCAGGGAAAACGACGCTTCTCAACATCATCGGGGCCTTAGACCGACCAACACGGGGGGAGGTCTTCATCGAAGGGAAGCGGCTCGGAGATTTCAAGGAGGATGAACTCGCTCGCTTCCGTAACCGCTTCCTCGGATATGTCTTCCAGTTCCACTATCTCCTCCCTGAGTTCACCGCCTTAGAGAATGTCCTTATGCCCCACTGGATTGCTTGGGGAAAGACGGCAAAAGAGACGGTGGAACGGGCGCTGTACCTTCTTGAGCGGGTGGGTCTAAAAGATGCGGCCCGCAAGAGGATAACCCTCCTTTCTGGGGGCCAACAGCAACGGGTAGCCATCGCTCGGGCACTCATGAACGCCCCAAAGCTCCTTCTGGCTGACGAGCCCACCGGAGCTTTAGACACAAAAACAGGCGAGCAGGTTCTGGAGCTCCTTGAAGAAATCCGGAAGGAGTACGGTACCACCATGATTATGGTGACCCACAACCGTGATGTGGCCTTACGAGCAGACCGCATCCTTGAGCTTGTGGATGGGCGACTCTGCAAAGAAGTGTATCCGAAAGAGGTAGGCCATGCCACCGCCGCGAAGATCCTCGAGGCTTACGAATGCAACATAGAGAATGTAACACCAGGATCTCCTCCCCTTGAGCAGGGGGGTGAGGACGTCATACGCCACCCAGAAAGCTAAAGGAGGACTGCGACGGCCTTCAGTCAAGCACTTTGGAAGCCTGAGGAGGGTTGATAACGCAGGGACATCAGAAGGCCGCCGACTTCCAAAAATTTTTTAAAAAATTCTTCCTCACCCTCTTGACAGGGCAAAGCAAGGAAATATAATACCTCTTGGAAAGCGGAAAAAGATTCCTGACGAGCGAAAATCCCCTCCTTGCACCTATAGGGGGGCTGCCTTCCCGCAGAAAGGCGGCTCCCCTATAGGTGTTTCTTAAGACTCAAAGACGAGGGTTCCGAAAAAGAACGGCGCTCCGTACACTCCAGGCATTGGGCTCCAAGTGGAAAATTCCCCCGAAGTTACGTTGTTCCGGCAAAAGTTCACGCCCCAGGTTGTGCCCTTTTTTGGCATCTCCCGCGCAAGGGTGAGAAAGGGAATGGCAATTTCCACAACAGCTCGTCCATCGTTTATTGCCACGCCCACCTCCCATGTACCCTCAAACCGCGCTCCGAGAAAGGACGACGCCTCGTATTTTGTACCCAGGGCATTCACAGCAAATTGCATGAAGAAACTCCGCAGGAACCAGGGATCGAGGAAAAGCTCCACTGAATCCTCAAGGAAAACGGGACCATCCTGTGCAGTGATCTGGCCCAGAAGAAAAGAACCCTCAAGAACATAGGCAACGTAGAGGTTGTGGGTGTCGTAGAGACAGGCCACCTGGGTACGGCCTTGAGCCTCTTCGCCCAGGATGGACACAAAGTCTCCTTGCCAGTCAGCTTTTCGCCATGCATCTTCCAAAATCCCATCAACAGTTACGGGAGAGGAAACGAATCTTGCCACTATGGTCCGTCGTCGGTCAAGAATATCCTGAAGAGCAAGGGGCAAGGCAGAGAGCCTTGGGAAATCGCTTCGTACGGGAGGTTCCAGAGGCTGAGAGAAGACATGCGTGAGGAGGTCTTCGGTGAGGTAGGGAAAGGCAAAGAGAACAACTCCACAGGGCGTGTGTTCCCAAGCCCGAGCAACCTCAAGAAGAACGTTTCCTTTCTCCATCCCCACACACCAAACACCAGCACAAAAGGGCGTTTCACGCAAGAACGTTCGAACCCAAATGAGCAGTCCCTCAAACTCCGCAGGTCGCGAGCTGTAAGTCATGGGGACGAGGAAATCAAAGATGCGTTCCCTCCCCCACCTGGGCCAGTCCTGAAAGAAACCCGGGTATCCGGAAAGGGGGAAACCAAGGGGCTTGACCGCACACGAAAGGAGCACTTCTGGACAAGCCCTTCGGAGCGTTCCTGCAAGAGACATGGCAAAGCGAGAAAGGGCATCTGCCCGAAAAGCCACCCATTGCTCGTATGCTGCAAAGTCCCTGATCGGGTCAAGGGAAAGAGGGTCAAGACCATAAGCCTCTTGGAAGGCCCTCCGGCAATCCTCACAGTAACAGGTATCAGCAATCGTCGGATCGGGAAAGCGGAAGTAATCAAGGTGTATTCCACTAAGATCGTACTTTCTAGCGACTTCTTCAAGGAGCCCCTGGTAGAAGGCAAGTACGCCTTCATGCATTGGGCACACGAAGAAGAACCGCTTCCCTCCCTGGACATATCCCAAAGTACCATCGCGATTCTTGGCAGCCCACTGGGGAAAACGAGAAAGTATCGGTCCTGGATCGTTAAGCCCCACGTAGAACATATCGTACCAGGCGTGGACCTGCATACCGTATTTCCTGGCCTCTTTAATGAAGAGCGCAAGGGGATCAATAGAGGTTGCTCTGAAGCGCTCCATTTGGGGAGGAAGATCCTGTGCAGCGAGAAAAGCAGAGGGGTACACAGTTTCTCCACGATAGAAGGACTCCACAAAAAGGGCGTTGCAGTGAGCTCTATAGAGGCGAGCTACAAGATCTCGTATGCCCTCTGGGGTCTCAGGAATGCTCCGGACATCAATCCACACCCCTTGGATACCCTTTGGTGCGGCGGCACAAAAAAGAGGCATCGAGAAAAGACTAAAGAGCACAAAAAGCACGTACCGCAAGCTCCCACCTCCTTACGGACAGGAAACAGTAAAAGGCTCAGGAATCCAATCCTAAGACCGATAAGGAGAGGAAATTGACCACTTAGGTGGGGATGCTAAAGGAGGAAAACCCCAAAGGCATCCCACACGGAGAAAAGGGAGAAACACGATAGAACACACCCAGATCCCCCTGGAAGGACCTGGGTGAAGGCTTACAATGTGAGCATTCGAGAGAGCATCGGGTGCTTCCGGGCCAAGGCCAGGATACCACCCCAGGCTAGGAGAATCACCCCAGTGATGATCCCCCCAAGGGCGAGGTCCCAACCAAGGTTTTCCGAAATGAGGAAGAGCTCTCCGTTGAGCAAATGGTCAACGACCCCAAAGAGCGCTCCACCCCAAAAGAGGAGGTTGAGCCAGAATACCTTTGTGTTCCGTACCTTCTTCCAGAGCACCGACGTGACAACCGCCCCCGCAAGAGGTCCTACATAGCACATGGTTTCGCCTCCTTATGTGACATAGGTTAGCCAATGCTCATATTTGGCTTCCTCTCCCCGAACCACTCGGAAGAACACCTCTTGGAGCTTCCGAGTAAGGGGCCCAGGTTTCCCATCACCGATGTACCGTCCGTCAATCTCCACAATGGGGGTGATTTCCGCTGCCGTTCCCGTAAAGAATGCTTCATCAGCAAGGTATAGGTCATCCCTTGTGCAGAAGGTCTCACGAACAGGAATGCCTAAATCTCCAGCAAGACGCATGACGGTATCCCTGGTAATACCAAGGAGAATGGAGTACGGATGAGGAGTGTAGAGGACACCATCCTTCACGTAGAAGATGTTTTCCCCACTGCCCTCCGCAACAAAACCATAAGCATCAAGGAGAATGGCTTCGTCATACCCCAGCTCTTTTGCCTCCATTTTCGCCAACGCCGAGTTCAGGTAATTGGCGCTCGTTTTAGCCCGAGGCGAACCGGAATTCACATAAATCCGCACGTACGAGGAAATCTTTGCTCGAATACCCTCTCTGAGCGCCTTATCCCCCATGTAGGCACCCCAGCACCAAACGGCAATAGCGCAATCCACCTCACAACGGCTTGGATCCACTCCCATCTCCCCATATCCCCGAAAAACAACCGGTCGGATGTAGCACTCCTCGACTTCGTTCGCCCGTATGGTGGCAAGGATAGCCTCTTCAATCTCGCGAGGGGTATAGGGAATGGTCATCTTAATGATTCGCGCCGAGTCAAAGAGGCGTCGCACATGCTCTTTGAGACGAAAAACCGCCGGACCCTTCTTCGTCTTGTAGCAACGAATACCCTCAAAAACAGCTGTTCCATAATGGAGCGCATGGGTGAGCACATGAGTTGTGGCTTCTTTCCAATCGACGAGTTTTCCGTTTCGCCAGATGAGCCGGAGTTCTTGCATGTGTCCCACTCCTACCTTCCCTCTTCCCTTTTTGCTGTCTTTATTGTATTGTACACGGTGAAAAAGGGAAGGGGGTGACGCCTACGTTCTGGGATGAATATTTTGAGCTTTTACCCCGTGAAGAAATGGAGAAAATTCAACTCAACCGTTTGAAAAAGGTCCTCATCCGGGCATACCATAGCCTCCCATACTACCGGAAAAAACTCGAGGATGCAGGGGTTAACGTCTACGATATCCGTTCCCTCGGGGACCTCCGATACCTCCCCTTCACCACGAAGGACGACCTCCGGAGAGCTTACCCCTTTGGGGCCATCGCTGAACCTATGCGGAACATCGTCCGCATCCATTCCTCCTCTGGCACTACAGGAACGGCAACCGTTGTGGGATACACCAAAAAAGACATCGACATCTGGGCAGAGCTCATGGCTCGGACACTCTGCGGCTGTGGGGTCACCGCTGAAGACGTCATCCAGGTGGCCTTTGGCTACGGTCTCTTCACCGGAGGACTGGGTGTTCATTACGGAGCAGAAAAACTTGGGGCTACAGTGATTCCTGCTTCAACGGGAAATACCTTACGACAAATCCACATCATGCAGGATTTTGGTGTTTCGGTACTCTGTTGTACCCCCTCATATGCTTTGTACCTTGCGGAAGTGGCGAAGGAAAACAACGTTGACTGGACAAAGACGCGCCTTCGCCTTGGGGTGTTTGGGGCCGAACCCTGGTCGGAAGAGATGCGGGCAGAAATCGAGCGAAAGCTCCCCATACGGGCTTGTGATATCTATGGGCTCAGCGAGGTCATCGGACCAGGAGTGGCTTTTGAGTGTGAAGCGCGTTGTGGACTCCACATCAGCGAGGACCACTTCCTCCCAGAAATCATCGACCCTGCCACGGGAAGGGTGCTCCCTCCTGGAGAGATGGGAGAACTCGTTTTCACTACGCTCACGAAGGAGGGAACACCGGTCATTCGGTACCGAACAGGAGACCTCTCCGCTCTCATGTACGAACCCTGCGCATGTGGCCGAACCCTTGTACGGATGAAACGAGTCGCGTCACGTACCGATGACATGCTCATTATCCGCGGCGTTAACGTGTACCCATCGCAGATTGAAAGTGTCCTGTTGAGCTTCGACGGCGTGGAACCCCACTACCAAATCGTGGTCAAACGGGAGAACTACCTTGACCTTCTTGAGGTCCAGGTTGAGGTTGCCCCGCACTTTTTCTCGGACGAGGTGAAAGTCCTCGAACGCTTGAAAAAGCAAATCGAGGAGCGCCTCAGAGCAGAGCTCAACATCCACTGCGAGGTGAAACTCCTCGAACCGAAATCCCTCGCCCGTACTGAAGGAAAGGCAAAGAGAGTGCTTGATCTTCGGAAAAAAGAGGGGATGGTATGAAACAGATTTCTGTGTTTCTCGAAAACAGGCCGGGCAGTCTCTACGCAGTGCTTCGGAAACTCAAGGAATGGGGTGTGAATCTCCGTGCCCTATCCCTGGCGGATACAGCAGAGTTTGGGGTGTTGCGTTTCATCGTTGCAAATCCTGAGGCAATCGTAGCAAAGCTCAAAGAGGAACGGTTTGCTGCAACACTGACTGAGGTCCTTGCAGTAGGCGTAGAAGATCGTCCTGGAGGACTCTGTGATGTGGTTGAACTCCTGACCCAGGCCGGGATTTCTATTGAATACCTTTACGCTTTTGTCTCTCCGAAGGGAGACAAAGCGTACGTTGTGCTCCGTGTTGAGGACCTCGAAACGGCAAAGCGTATTTTCGAAGAAAAGGGTGTTCCCATTCTCACCGAACTCCCCCTGTAGAGCAATACTCAGAGATCTGGGGTTTCGCCCTTTTCCGCACGCTTTTGGAGAGAGGGAGGTTTTCCTTCCCCTCTGGAGTCCTGGGAAGTGGTTTTTTGGTCTTTGGACACAGGGGGAACCCCCCTTCCCAGGGGGTGAGTATTTGGGGGAATTCTTGGGAGGGCGCCTTTTTGTCTTCCCCCTGACCTCAGTAACCTTCAGGCACCTCAGGGAAGCCCTCCCGGAACTCGCCCCTGAGGTGCCTGGGAAGAGGAACACCGTCGGCCTTCTTGAGGTCAGTCCGAGCTTCCTCCCAGAGATTTTCAGAACCCTTTGGAAAAAGGATCTCATGCCTTCTGTTTTCACCTCTGGCGAGGAGGCTCTGGAAAGCGGTATGCTCTCAGCCTTCTGGGGAGCCTTTGCTGGCGGCAAAGGTGGTCCTTTCGGAGCGATGTTCCTTGGGAAGGATACCGCACTCCTTGCTCAAGCGCTACGCCTTGGATACACGGTACTCCTTTTTGAAGCACAAAGCCACATCCGCTTGGAGGTTTTCTCGTGGGACGAAAAGCGACTTGTGGATGCCTTCTTCTCCCTTTCCCCTTGGGAGAAAGAGATTTGGAAACGGTACGCGGGGCGGACCATAAAGTTCTCGAAAGACTGCGTTCTTGCCTTTCTTGAAGAAGAGTGCCTTAAGATTGTTCTTGCCTATGCCCCCCTCCTTGATACGCTTGAAGAGAGCTTTGCCACCCTTGCGGCATACCATGCACCCTTCGCCTTTGGAGCATCCCTTGGGAAGGTGACCAAAGAGGTGCACTTTTTCCTCGCTGAGGAACTCCATCGCCGAGGTGTGGATTTCGCGTTCCTCCTCTTTGAAGAGGAAGCCCAAGAACATCTCCTCCTTGCCCAAGCCATCCAGGGATACCGTCCTGGCATTTTCTCTACAAACCTCCTGTCTTCACAAGAAGGGTACATCGTCATTCTCAAGTACCCTGGGTTCTCTGCTTTGTGTGACATCCTTGCCGCCAGAGACCCCCAGCTTTCCCGTCATGTCTTGCGCACTCCGTTTTCCCCGTCATCCCGATACGAAGAGCATCGGGAGACCTTCGAAACACTCCTCTTCCAGTTCTTTGAGGACTTCGTCCAAAGAATTGAGGAACGATTTGGGGAGTCATGAATGGACCTATGGGCGATCTTCGCATCGTCAACCCTACCGAAGAGGAACTCCGTTGCCTTATGCCGGACCTTGTACACCTTTACGAGCGGGCGTATGCAGCCCTTCCCGAGTATGGATATCACCTTTCCCAGCGTATTGAGGGATACATTCGGTGGCTCTTTCGAGGCGATCCGAAGGGGTTCTTCGTAGCTTTGCTTGGGGAACGAGTTGCCGGATTCATCGGAGTCCATGCTCAATGGTGGGAAGATGGGGAACTCTTTGGCGAGATTCACGAATTCGTGGTGGATCCTGACTTTCAAGGGAAAGGAATCGGCACCGCCCTCTTCACCCATGCCCTCACCTATCTTGAAACATCGGGGCGACGGAAGATCGGCCTCTGGGTGGGGGAGAAAAATGAGCACGCCATTGCCTTCTATCTCCGGCGAGGCTTCCGCAGAGTAGGTCAATACGGCAAATGGGTTCGTATGGTCAAGGAGGTGAGCGTCCCTGTACCTTCTCGAGATTCTGGAGAAACTCCTCCTTCTTCGGGGAGCAAGCGGTGAAGAACTCCCTATTCTCCAGTGGATTGCGAACTTCCTCGAGGACTGTGGATTCGAGGAACTCCACTGGCAAGAGTATGACCCAGGAAAGTGGAACCTCTACGCCCGGAGGGGGTCCTCACCCTTCCTCTTTGCCACTCACGTGGATGTCCACTATGCGGGGAGGCAGCCAGGTTTCACCATACGGGATGGATTTGTCTTCGGTGCTGGAGTTCTTGACACGCGGGGACAAATCGCCGCTCTCCTTGATGCAGTTCAACGCACCACAAGCCCGGTAGAACTTGCTTTCTTCTCGGAAGAGGAAACCACTGGTGCAGGGTCCTGGCACTTCTTGTCCCATAGAGCTTTCGAGGGTGCCATCGTTCTTGAACCGACGAGCTTTAGCCTCTGCACCGCCTTAGCAGGAGATGTGGAGGTGCGCTTCTCCATCGAGGGCCTCAGCGGACATGGAGCATACCCCCATGCAGCGCAAAATGCTATCGCTTTGGCCGTGGAGATTGTTCGAAGGTGTGAGGAGATTGTCCGCACCTTTGCCCCCCATCCCCTTTTTTCCCCACCGTTGCAACTGATGCTTGGAAAAATTGAAGGGGGTGAGTCAAGCTACGTCATTCCTGAACACTGCGTCATCGAGTGTGCCCTTCCCTTCCCTCCACCTCATGGCGTGGAGGAAGTGAAAGAACGAGTCCTCGCCCTCGAACGGGAGTACCCAGTGCGGGTGACTTTCCTGGACACGAATCCTGCCTTCTCTATCCCTCCAGAAAGCCCAGTAGTCAAAAACCTCGCACGAGCGATCGAACGTGTTGAGGGAAAGAGGGCAGTTTACGCTGGAATGCCCTCCTGGACAGATGCCACATACCTCGTTATGCGAGGTGTCCCAAGTGTCGTCTTCGGCGCAGGGGACTTAGCCCTTGCCCACTCCCCACGAGAGTGCGTGAGCCTCGCAGAGCTTGAGCGACTCCGGGAAGTCTTTTTGTCTTTTCTTGGTTCTACGGTATAATAGTGGTACCTGGAAGGAGGAAAGGCCGTGCGCGTTGGCATCCCCCGAGGGTTGCTTTTCTACCGATTCTTCATCCTGTGGAAAACATTCCTCGAGGAGCTTGGGGTGGAGGTGGTTACCTCTTTACCCTCGAATAAAGCCATTATCCACCATGGCCTTATCTACGGTGTTGAAGAAATCTGTTTCCCGGTGAAGGTCTTTCTGGGACATGCGTACACACTCCTTGAAAAAGTTGATGCGCTTTTTGTCCCTCGGATGGTGAGCTTCCACAAAGGAGAGTACAACTGTCCAAAAATTCTCGGACTTCCGGATCTTGTGCGGAACATCTTCCGGACAGACGCAGTCATCGACGACGAAGTGAACATGCGGGACCGAGGCATTCGAGGATGGTGGGAAGGGTTTCTTCGCATCGGTCGGCGTTTCACTTCAAGTGAGAGGAAAATCGCTCAGGCCCTGCAGAAAGCTGAGAGAGCCCATCACGCGTATCGAGAAAAGCTCCGTGAAGGATATTTGCCAGAAAACCTCATCGACGGACGACCCCCCCTTCCGCCAAGGGAGAAAAAGGTCGTCCTCCTTGGACACACCTATCTCCTGAGCGATAGCTACATCAACATGAACATCGTCCGCAAAATTTACGACCTCGGGTATTCGGTCATCACCCCCGACATGGTTCCAGAGGGAAGGATACGTAGGGCCTTACGAATCCTCCCTAAGGCGAGCTTCTGGACCATATCGAATGAAATCGTGGGAACCGCCTTTTCCTTCCTAAAGGACCAGGATCCAAAGGTGCAGGGATTCGTGCACCTCGTCTCCTTTGAGTGCGGTCCCGATTCCTTGGTTGGCGAGGTCATTGAGCGGTATGTTAAACGCGAGCGGCGTTCTCTCCCATACCTTCGCCTGGAAATTGACGAACATACTGGTGAAGCTGGTTTAGTTACCCGTCTTGAAGCTTTCGCTGACATGATGGAATGGAGGAATGTACACCATGCGAGCCACGTTTCCACACCTCTTGCACCTTGACATTGCTCTTGGGATTCTCTACCCAACTCTTGGCATTGACATCGTTCCCCCGCCCCCCATCACCCAAAAGACCATAGAAATCGGGGTTAAGCTCGCTCCCCAGAACGCCTGTTTCCCGCTCAAAGTGACCCTTGGGAACTTCATCGAGGCGATTGAGCAAGGAGCCGACACGCTCTTTATGGTTGGTGGTGTGGGCCCCTGCCGCTTTGGCTACTACGGACAGATTCAACGCCTCATCCTCGAAGATCTGGGGTATAAGGTGCGTTTCGTCCTCCTTGACCACCCTCGGTATGGGTTCCGCCCTTTCCTCGACGCCCTCCGCACCATGGCGGGTGGGAGATTTTCCCTTCCTCGCATCGTGCAGGCGGTACGCTTGAGCTGGAAGGTTTTGTGTTTCACTGAGGAGCTTGAGGCCAAGCGACGGGCTCTCCGTTGCCAAGTACAAAATCCCCAAAGCCTTGACCAAGTCATTGACGGGACCCTCGAGGCATTGCGGCACATCACAAGCCTCGATGAGCTTGAAGCCCTACAGAAAAAAGCTGCTGAGGCGCTCTCCACCCTTCCCCGAAAGGATGTCCAAGATTTCCTTCGGGTGGGCATCGTGGGTGAAGTGTACATTGCTCAGGAAACCCGGGTGAACTTCAACGTGGAGCGGCTTTTGGGAGATCTTGGAGTGTACGTACACAACTCCGTTTCGACCGCTGAGTACATCCTCCACACCCTGCGACCCCTCACACGGTCTCGGGAAAAGATAAAGGCCTGGAAGCTCGCCCAGCCTTACCTCAAACGATTCGTAGGGGGGGAGGGCATCGATAGCGTCGGAAACGCCATACGCTACGCCCAAGAAGGCTTTGACGGTGTGGTGCATCTTTACCCCTTTACCTGCATGCCGGAAATTGTTGCCAAAGGCGTGCTCCAGGCGGTGAGCAGAGATTTTGACCTTCCCATCCTCCACCTTGCCATTGACGAGCACTCCGGAGAGGCAGGACTTGTCACCAGGGTGGAGGCTTTTGTGGATGTCTTGGAGCGGAGAAGGCGGGAGAGAAAACGGAGGCTGGAACGCAATGGAGCTCTTTCTCGGTGTTGACGTGGGTTCGGTAACCACGAAATTCGTCCTCATGGACAAAAACAAGCGGATTTTGGCAAGTTGCTACCTAAGAACAAGTGGTGATCCCATCGCTGCCTTGAAAGAGGGTTTACGCTACATCGAGCGGCATATGCCTGAAGGGGGCGTCATTCGAGGCGTAGGCACGACGGGAAGCGCTCGCCACCTTGCAGGAGTCGTTATCGGTGCCGACATCGTCAAAAACGAAATCACGGCGCACGCTGTTGCCGCAATCACAAAGGTTCCCGACGTGCGAACGGTTTTTGAAATCGGTGGACAGGACTCAAAACTCATCATCATCCGTAACGGTGTGGTCGAAGACTTTGCCATGAATACAGTTTGCGCTGCGGGGACAGGTTCTTTCCTCGAGCACCAAGCGGTGCGCCTCAACGTTCCCATCGAAGAGTTTGGGAAACTCGCCCTCCAGGCCAAACAGTCGGTACGCATTGCTGGACGTTGCACGGTGTTCGCTGAATCAGATATGATCCACAAGCAGCAACTTGGCTTTGGTAAGGCAGAAATCGTAAAAGGGCTCTGTGAGGCCTTAGTACGGAACTTCATGAATAACCTCGCTGCCAGCCGGGAAATTGAAGACCCCATCGTTTTCCAAGGGGGTGTTGCCGCCAATCAGGGCATGGTCCAGGCTTTTCGAGATTTCTTCGGAGGGAAGAAACGTATCATCGTCCCAGAAGAACACGGTGTCATGGGAGCTTGGGGAGCGGCCATCCTCGCTATGGAATACGCACCTGAAAAAACCGCCTTTCAGGGTTTCTCGGTGGTGGAGCGGCACTTCGTAAGCCGGAGCTTTACCTGTACGGACTGTCCCAACGCCTGCGAAATCGTGGTCCTCAAAGAAGACGACCGGGTGAAGGCCCTCTGGGGAAGCCGTTGCGGCAAATGGACTCCAGAAACGGCCACGAACCACCTTGAGGAAGAAGAGGCTACAGTACCCTCTTTTGCCCTTCCTCCAGAATGCACGACCGGAAGGTGCGCAATGCATGGATAAGCAGGTGTTGGGAACAGTTATTGTGGTCGACGACTCCCAATTCATCCGGTATCTGGTACGAGATATCCTGGAACGAGAAGGGTTCGCGGTGGTGACTCTTGCCGATGGGCAGGCGCTTTTTGCCTGTGGAGAACTCGAGTGTGCCGATGCCATCCTCCTTGATGTTATCCTCCCCGACACGGATGGCTTTACGCTCTGTCGAAAGCTCCGGATGCATCCTGAATTTGCCCATCTCCCGGTGATTTTCCTCACCGCCCTTGAGACGCAGGATGCCCGGGTGAAAAGCTTTGAGGTTGGCGGAAACGATTACCTCGTCAAACCCATCCACCCTCAGGAACTCCTTGCTCGGGTGAGGACGCATGTGCGACTCCGCCAGTACGTGAAAGAGCTCGAAGAGAAAAATCGAAGACTCGAAGAGCTCACCGCTGAACTCGAGCGTCTGGCCTTTTTTGACCCGCTTACCGGGGTGCCAAACCGCCGAGCGTTCGACCAGCGCCTCAACGAGATGGAAGCAAACCACCTCCGCTACGGTACCCCTTACGCTCTCGTGGTCGTTGACATTGACCACTTCAAACTCTACAACGACGCCTTTGGCCACCACAAAGGGGATGAGCTTTTGCGTTCTTTAGCCGAGCTTTTTACGGCCTCCATCCGAAGTGGCGATTTCGTCGCCCGCTTCGGGGGAGAGGAATTCGTGGTCCTCTGTTTCGGAGCAAAAGAAGAGGAAGGGAAAAGAGTCGCTGAGCGCTTGGCGAAGAACGTTAAAGAGCGTTCTTTCCCTCACCCTCAAAGTCCCATCACCCGAGTGGTAACGGTCTCCTGTGGGGTGTGTGGCCGGGAAAACGCCAAAGACGCAGGAGACCTCTTCGTCCGTGCCGATCGGGCGCTATACTTTGCCAAGCAAACTGGGAGGAACCGGGTGTGTGCGTTTTCGGATATACAGGAGAAAGAGCGTGCTTTCAAGGAGCGTGAAGCGTAATGCGAAGATACGTTACTTGGATTGTGCTCTTTGGGCTCCTTCTTTGGGTAACAGGAGTATGGGCTGAGGAGGGAACGGTGGTTTCGCCTATTGTGCGGGACGTTGAGGAGATGGAGAAGGTCCTCTATGGAACGCCCCAAAGCGGTAGCGTCCTCTCGCGAGTGGAGAAAATTGAGAAAGACCTTATGGGAGATACGCTCTCTGGAACCCTTATGGAGCGAGTGGGGAAGCTCAAAACCTTCATCCTCGATGGGACAAAGGATGAGCCATCCCTGGCCTTTAAAATGCGGGCTATCCGCTTGACGTTGCAATCTGGGCCTTCTAAAAGCGGTATCCTCCTTGCAGAACTTGAGGACCTCGAACGCCTAATCTTTGGCGTAGCCAGCAACGACCCCATTGGTGTACGGGTGGACAGGCTCTACAAAACATGCGTTGATCCCAAAAAGGCTTCAAGCTTCACCGTCCTTGTCCCCAAAGGGACCCTTGTTAAAGTAGCTCTCGAGACCGACCTCAACTCAGAGAAGAACGAGGCAGGCGATCCAGTCCCATACGTCGTCCTTGAGGACGTACGCATTGAAGGAGTGCTGGTCATCGCAAAGAACACTCGAGGCGAAGGGAGAATCACCAGAGTTCGGCGGCGAGGGGCTTTCGGACGGCCAGGACGCATTGAGATTGACTTTGGGACAGTAGAAGCAGTGGATGGCACACGAGTCCCTCTCACCATGGGTGAGCGGGCCATTCAAGAGAACAAAGCCATGGCCTATGCGGTGGGAGCAAGCATCGCAGGGCTTGCCATTTTCGGCCCTGTGGGAGCAGTTGCTGGAGTATTCGTTCAGGGCGAACCGGCAAAGGTGGAGAAGGGGAAAGAGTTCTACCTTGAAGTCGCTAAAGATTGCGAAGTGGCTGGACCACTTGAAGGACTTGAAGGGCTTGAAGGGGCTCTTGAGAGTACTCCTGAACCTCCCGCTTCCGAAGAGGAAGAAAGTGGAGAAGTCATCCTTGAAGCAACGCCCCAACCTGAGGAAGAGGTTGCTCCCTCAGAATCTCCTCAGGTGGAAATAGAAATTCTGCCCTTTGAGGAGTGGTGAAAGGAGTGAGCGCATGAAACGGCTCGTGATTCTTGGAATTCTGGTGATTTCCATCCTCTCTGGGTTTTCAACCCTTCGGGCTGAAACCAGGGATTATGAACAAATGTACAAGGACACTGTAGCCAAGTGGACCCGTTCTGCGACTGTCCGGGAAAGCTTTACCGTCTCGGCGCTCTTTTGGAATGAGGAAGTTACCCAAGCCTGGGTTGCCAAGTACGGAAAGGAGAACCTCCTCTCTGCAGAAGAAGAACTCGCATACCACCGGGATTTCATCCAGCGAGAACGCCTCAACCGGTACCTGGTCTTTGAAGTCACCCTGAAAAAGCTCAAAGGCGCTCCGCTTTACCCCTTACGGTTTGCGAAAAACACCTACCTCGTCGATGACAAAGGACGAAAAATTCTCCCCACAGACTTCGACAAAGGATTTGAGGAAAAGATTCCCCGAGAGTTCACTGGGAAAATCTATTTCCCTCGCTTCGATAAGGATGGCAATCCTTTCATCACCCCGGAGACTCGTTACGTGATCCTCCATCTGACCCAGCTCTCTCCTGAGGCCTCACTGATCTCTGAGGCGGTTGAGCTCCGCTTTGACAATCCCTACATACCCCCGGATTTTTCTCGTCCGGAGTGGCGACCGGTCCTTGAAGAAGAGATTCTTCGCCTTGAGGAACGTCTGAAAGACATAGAGTATCGAAGAAAGCAACTCGAGGAGAATATGAAGCGTCTCGAAGAAGAAGAGAGGAGGGTCAAGGAGCGACTCGAAGAACTCAGGCGTACGCAGCATGGGGAATAGCTGTCTTCATCCTTGTCTTTGGCTTCGGTGCCTTTGCATCCGAAGGCATTCACATCCAAGCAGCGACTATCCTTTACGATGAAGCTCAGGAAACGATCGAAGCCTCAGGGGATGTGAAAGTTCGGTGGGGTGATTTTTCCCTAAGGACGGAGCATCTTCGTTTCCACCTTCCGACTTCTGAGGTTTTCGTGGATACGCCGTTTACTGCGCGATTTCAAGATGCACAAGTTGCTGGAGAATCCTTGTATTTCTCCTTTGCCCGGCGTGAAGGATGGATGGAGAAGGCCGAACTCTCCTACCTCCTCAAGGGCCAAGGGGAACTCTTCTTCCGGGGAAAACGCCTTTTATACCTCCAGGGAACCTGGAAGGGAAGCGATCTCCTCTGCACCGGATGCCGGAGGGAACCTCCTCTCCTCAGCCTCCGGGCGCAAGAGGTCACCGTCCTCCCCGAAGGGAAAATCACCATCAAAGGACTTGCCCTTTACGTCCGAAATCAGAAGATTCTCGAAATCCCCTGGTACACGAAAGTCATTGGACAAGGTGGCGGGAACCTCTTTCCCACCCTTGGTTTCTCCCGTTCCAGGGGCTGGTCCACCGGATTCCGCTACGAGTACGCTCCCACACCGGATGTCCTCTTCCTTGCTCGGTACACTCTCACAACGAACGCGGGACAGGAACTCAAAACCGACTTCGTGTTCACGGATGGAGGATTGAGAGGCCAAGCTTTCTGGGACACTCGTTTTGCAGGGAACGATGCCTTTGGTATGGCAGCGTCGTTCACAAAAGGCGCAACTTCCCTCCTTTTCCTTGCTACACGAAACGAACCGGCAAACACTGACCTCCTCTCTCGTTCCCCACAGGTTATCGCGTCTTTCAAGGAGCACCTTACGGAAGAGATGACCTTTGCAGGACAACTTGGCTACGGGTACTTCGCCACGGAGCACCTTGCTGGTCCCCGTTACGATGCCCGTCTTTTGCTCTCTTTTGCAAAGAACAACCTCAAGGCCACCGCCTTTGGATGGACAACGGTCTTTCAAGAAGAGCACTTTGAGTGGGTGGGGGCTGAGGTCTCCTGGGAAAAGGACCTTTCCCCAAACTTTTGGGCGCGCCTTTCCTGGCGCTTCGTTGAAGGTGACACCTCTCCCTTCTCTTTCGACCCCCAACCAGAGTCTTTGGTTTCTTTCGAGTTCCTCTGGGGTGAAGAAGACGCAGGCTTTCTCCGTGTTCGGGGACGATACGACCTCAAGGCGCAGCATTTCCGGGATTGGACGGTGGGAATTGGCCTGGGAAGCGAAGCGCTTTCTTTTGGCGTTGAGGGGGTGTACTCATGGAACGAAAGGTCTTTCACGGAAAGACGGTACTTCCTACGGAAACGGATCGAAGATTGTGTGGACGTAGAAGCCTCCTTCCTTGAACCAGAAGGGAGTCTCTTCATAGCTGTGAACGTCCTTGGATTCGACCAGCCCCGCCGGACAAAGAGCCTCTTCGACGAGGAGAAACCTTTCGACCCTTTGGGTTTTGAGCGAGATCTCCGTACTCCATGACACGCCAAATTTCCATCGTAGGAGCACTCCTTTTGGCACTCATCTTGGGGGGAACTTTGGGCTACATCCTCCTCGAAAGATGGCCATTTTTTGACGCCTTTTACATGACGGTCATCACTCTCACCACCGTGGGATTCCAGGAAGTCCGTCCCTTAAGCACAGCAGGAAGGGTTTTCACCATCGGTATCGTGGGTTCAGGCGTACTCCTTGTGACGTACAGCGTAACTTCCCTGGTAAGTCTTTTCGCAGAAGGGAAACTTGGCGAGTTCTTTAGAAAACGCGAGGTGAAACGAATGCTTGAAACCATAAAGGGGCATTTTATCATATGCGGGTGTGGTGTGGTGGGGGGCGAAGTCGTGGCGTATTTTGAACGAGCACAG
The DNA here is from genome assembly GCA_025060675.1 of Candidatus Caldatribacterium sp. Lineage (GTDB taxonomy): Bacteria > Atribacterota > Atribacteria > Atribacterales > Caldatribacteriaceae > Caldatribacterium. The sequence goes on along the minus strand of JANXBI010000024.1, from coordinate 30,287 downwards.
GTCCCGTACGTGGTCATTGAGAAAGATCGAGAGAAAATCGACCGCATCCTCCTTACCCATCCCCACCTCCTCTTCATCGAGGGCGATGCCACGCAAGAGGAAATCCTCAAAGAAGCGGGGATAGAACGAGCGCAAGGACTTTTGGCCCTCGTGGGAAGCGACCCGGAAAACGTCTACGTGACCCTTACGGCAAGACACCTCAACCCTCGTCTCCGCATCGTTGCTCGGGCTATTGCCCCCGAATCCATCGATATCCTCCGTCGGGCGGGAGCAGACTACGTCATTTGTCCTCAGAAGATCGGAGCACTGCGCCTTGCTTCTGCCGCACTCCGACCACAAGCCTCGTTTTTCCTTGACCTCCTCCTCCGGAGCGAGACCTTAGACCTCACTATCGAGGAAATAGAGGTACAACCCCACTCTCTTCTCTGTGGCAAAACCCTTGAGGAGGCAGATTTCCCAAGAAAGTTCGGAGTGCTTGTCGTCGCCATAAAAGGCAAAGAAAAAGGAGACTTTATCTTCCATCCCAGTGGGACAATTCGCCTCAATCCCTACGATACTCTCATCGTTATCGGCAGAGTTGAGGAAATCCTCAAACTCCGCAAGCTTGCCCTTTAGCTTTTCTCGAGAGTCCCCTTCAGGTCTTCCAGAGCGTACTTTTCCTCTTTCGTTAGAACCTTCGCAAGGTCAAGGAGAATGAGGAGTTTCCCTTCCAGTTTCCCCACACCTTTGATGTACTCCGTATCAATGGAAGCGATAAGAGGCGAGGGTGGTTCAATTTTGTCTTCGCTCAAGCGTAAGACCTCATCAACGCTGTCCACAATCATGCCCACGGTATGGGGTGGCACATCAACAACGATGATACGGGTCGATTTCGTTTCCTCGCCCTTCGGGAGACGGAAACGCTTCCGCAGGTCAATGACCGGAATAACCCGACCCCGGAGGTTGATAACTCCCTCCACAAAGTCTGGTGCTCCTGGAACTTTGGTGATGGGTTGCATGCGGATGATTTCCTGAACCTGGGCGATATCGACCCCGTACACCTCCTCGGCAAGCTGAAACGCGACAAGCTGAAGTTCCTGAGGCATAGCTCTACCTCCTCTTGAAAATTACGGTTTTTCCGTGCCAGGAAAAGTAGGTGAGCTTTCCCTCCTTCTCCAGGCTCAAAATGGCATCCCAAACCACCGGCAGGGGAAGCGCAACCCGGGCCACAAGGTCCTGAAGGAAAATGACCTCGTCAAACGCCTTGTACACCCGCTCTTTAGGGTTCACAACCTCTTCGCCACCTGCGACAAGGAGCACAAAAGCACCTCTCCTAACCGTTTATATCGGAAACGATTTCTGAAACTTTATCCTGTATTGTAACACGCTCTCTGAAAAATTGTGTGCTATAATACTTCCCGGTTGCGCAGTCTGGGGAGGGAAAACACAATGACACCACGAGAACGGGTTCTTCGGGCGCTCAATCACGAGGTGCCAGACCGCATTCCCTTAGACCTCGGAACGACCAACTGCACAACCCTCACCCGAAAAGCCTACGAAAATCTCAAGGTATACCTCGGAATCCAAAAAGAAACACACCTCATGATGGAGAACTTCCAGATTGTTTTCGTCGATGAAGAAGTCCTGAACATCCTTGACATCGACACCCGCGGCATCCACCCCACTCCACGACCAAAACAACGGGTTGTCGACGAACGCACCTACTACAATGAGTTTGGCATTAAGTACCACATGCCAGAAGGTGGCCTCTATTACGACATGGTGGAGCACCCTCTTGCTGGCAAAACCCTTGAAGAGCTTAAGGATTATGAGTGGCCGGATCCTAGAAACTCTATGGATCTTACTGGTGTCCGAGAAAAGGCCATAGCCCTTTCTCAAGAGGGGAAATACTTCCTCGTCGGGGACATGATTGATACGGGGATTTTTGAACCTTGCTGGTACTTGCGGGGATTTGAAAACTTTCTTGTTGACCTCATGTGCAATGTTGATTTTGCCACAGCACTCCTTGAGAGGATGTACGAATACCAACTGCAACGCTACACTCTCTTCCTCAAGGAGTGTGGGGAATTCCTTGACGCGATCTTCGTAGGTGATGACTTAGCCACCGCTGAAAGCACCATTATGAGTCCGAAGACGTACCGGGACATCGTCAAGCCCTACCACAAGGAGTACTTCAAAAACCTCAAGAAGATGGCCCCCCGTGCGAAACTCCTTTACCACTCCTGTGGGAGCATCGCGCCCTTCCTCCCTGACCTCATAGAAATTGGTGTTGACATCCTCAACCCCGTACAGGTTTCGGCACAGGGTATGGACACGAAGACCTTGAAAGAGCGTTTTGGAAAGGATTTGTGCTTTTGGGGAGCCATAGATACGACCTTTGTTCTTCCACGAGGAACGGAAGAAGACGTACGCCAAGAAGTCCGACGCCGTATTGACGACCTCGGTCCCGAAGGATATGTGCTCTGTGCGGTCCATGACATTCAGCCGGATGTCCCTCCGCAAAACATTGTGGCAATGTACGATGAAGCTCGGCGCTATGGAGTGTTCCTGTAAGAAGGCGATACGGTGGTAGAAGCAAAGAGTTTTCCGTCCTTCTTACGAGCGTTAAGAAGAGCTTTTGTGTCTCCTTCTCCTGCGTTTCTCGTCCTCTTTGGCTTTCTCGTCCTCATCTTCATCGGTACGTTTCTCCTTCTCTTGCCTTTCTCTGTGGCTTCCGGAAATGTAATCCGCTTCATTGACGCACTTTTCACTGCCACATCGGCAGTTTGCGTCACCGGTCTTATCGTCGTGGATACGGCAACGTTCTTCTCTCTGTGGGGACAGCTGGTGATCATTGTCCTCATCCAGTTTGGAGGACTTGGATACATGACCGTTGCTACTCTCCTTGCTTTAGCCCTTCGGCGGCGTATCGAGTATCGAGACCGTCTGGCCATTCGAGATTCCTTTAGTCTCGACGTTCCCGGGGGAGCGGTACGGTTCGTCCTCGATGTGCTCCGGTACGTGCTTTGGGTTGAAGGGATAGGATGGGCGCTACTTTTCCTTGGCTTTTCGCGGCACTTCCCTGTCGGCAAGGCCTTCTTTGCAGCTCTCTTCCATTCCATCTCCGCTTTCTGTAATGCAGGATTCTCAGTCTTTTCAAATAACCTTGAAAGCTTTGTTCTCAACCCTCTTGTGAACTGCACTATTATGGGTCTTATCGTCATCGGAGGGATTGGCTTTGTCGTCATCCGAGAATTCGTCGAGCAACGCCGCATAACGTCCCTTCACGCCAAAACGGTGGTTATGGTGACGCTCGCCCTCATCACCATTGGTACCCTCGTCTTTTTCACCCTCGAGTACCATAACCCCCGCACCCTTGGGCGGCTCCCAGGATGGGGGAAGCTCATGGCAGCACTTTTCCTTGCCATAACCCCACGAACCGCCGGATTCAATACTGTTCCAATCGGACACCTTTACCCAGCGTCGGCTCTTTTTGCCATGCTCCTCATGTTCATTGGTGCTTCTCCTGGGGGAACGGGAGGGGGGGTTAAAACCACAACTTTTGCCCTTGTCCTTGCACTGGTACGCAGTGCTCTTCGGGGTCAGGATGGAGTGGATCTCCTCCACCGGAGAGTTGCTCGGAACACCGTTCGCCGAGCCCTTGCCGTTTTCTTCCTCGCTTTGGGCCTTGTGTTTGTCTCAACGTTTCTTTTGTACGCCACCCAAAAGGGTCTGCCTCTTGACCTGGCCTTCGAGGCAGTATCTGCCTTTGGGACGGTGGGGCTTTCCCGTGGGATAACGGCAAACTTGTCAGACGCAGGAAAGCTTGTTATCATTGTAACGATGTTCCTTGGACGAGTTGGTATTTTCACAGCCCTTGTCGCTATGGGCGTTGCCCGAGAGCGCAAAGAACTCCTCGTGTATCCCGAAGAGCGGGTGCTCATTTAGGGGGGATCTTTTTGTTCTCCAAAATTCTCATTGCCAACCGTGGAGAAATTGCCCTACGCGTTGTTCGAGCCTGTCGAGAGTTAGGCGTAAAAACGGTGGGGGTCTTCTCGGATGCTGACGCGAACCTCTTACACCTCCGTTTCGTGGACCAGAAAGTTGCTCTCGGTGGGAATACCGCTGTGGAAACCTACCTCAACATTCCTAAAATTATCCGTGCCTGCGAGGTCACGGGAGCCGATGCCGTGCATCCGGGGTATGGATTCCTTGCCGAGAATGCCACTTTCGTGGAAGAACTCGAAAAGCGAGGCATTGCTTTCATCGGACCAGATGTTGCAGTGCTCAAAAAGATGAAGAACAAACTCCAAGCGAAACGCCTCATGCACGAAGCTGAGGTTCCGGTCATCCCTGGATCCCTCGAGCCGGTGAAGAACTTCGCCGATGCCCATGATATCGCCAAGGAAGTGGGTTTCCCTTTGCTTTTAAAAGCTTGCCTTGGAGGAGGAGGGCGGGGCATTCGTGTGATTGCCGACGAAGAAGACCTTAAAAAGTCCTTTGACAGCGCTCGACGAGAAGCCCAGATGGCCTTTGGAAGTGCAGAACTCTACATCGAAAAACTCGTCAACCGTGCCCGGCACATCGAAGTGCAAATTCTCGCCGACCGTTTCGGAAATGTCGTGCACCTGGGAGAACGGGAATGTTCTCTGCAGCGCCGCCGGCAGAAGATACTTGAGGAAGCTCCTGCTGTTAACCTTCCTGAGCCTTTGCGCCTGAAGATTCTTGACGCCGCCGTGCGGGCAGCAAAAGCCATCGGCTACACAACCTGTGGTACGTTTGAATTCCTCGTTACCCCAGAGGGTGAGTTCTACTTTATGGAACTCAACGCCCGTATTCAGGTAGAACACCCGGTAACCGAGGAAATTTCTGGCGTTGACCTTGTGCGGGAGCAGATTCGCCTTGCTGCTGGGGAAAGACTCCTCTTTAGCCAGGAAGACGTCGTCTTCCGAGGACACGCCATAGAAATGCGTATCAACGCTGAGGACCCGGAAAAGCACTTCGCCCCTTCTCCCGGTCGTATCACGCAGTTTGAGGTTCCTCGCGGCCCGGGAATTCGGGTGGACTCTCACTGCTATAGTGGATACACGGTCCCACCGTACTACGATTCCCTCATTGCCAAACTCATCGTTTGGGATTGCAATCGAGAGTTCGCTATTCGCCGTTCCCGTGAGGCCCTGCGGTCCTTTACCGTCGAGGGCATCGCTACCACCATCCCCTTCCACCTCAAAATCCTCTCTCATCCCGATTTCCTCGAGGGGAACCTCCACACTCGTTTCCTTGAGGAAGCCTGGCAAGAACATAGAGGAGGCGAGACAAGGACATGAAGTGTCGTACTTTCCCTCAGGGGGTTTTCCTTCCCCACCACAAGGAGGGAACCGCACATCTCCCTATCGTTCGTGTTCCTCCACCTGTACGAGTGGTTCTCCCCCTAGTGCAACACACCGGTGCTCCTTTGAAGCCCCTCGTGAAAAAGGGAGACACAGTACGACGAGGTCAAAAAATCGCTGACATCGATGCCTTTGTGGCTGCACCGGTCCACGCGTCGATAAGTGGGAAAGTCGTTGGAATCGAAGAGTGGGCCCACCCAACCCTCGGGAGGTTCCAGGCGATAGTGATTGAGAACGATGGGAGCTCTGAAGAGTTCCGCTATGATCCCCTCCCCGAAGACATTGAAAACCTCGATCCTGTGTTGCTTCGCCTTTTTGTCCGTGAAGGGGGACTGGTTGGTCTGGGAGGAGCTGCATTCCCAACCCATGTCAAACTCTCTCCACCTCCCGAGAAACCTATCGATGCCCTCATCCTCGATGGCGCAGAGTGCGAGCCTTACCTCACTTGCGATCACCGGGTGATGCTCGAGCAAACCGAAGCGATGCTCCTTGGACTCCGCATCATGGTCCGGGCATGTGGGGCAAAACGGGCATACATTGGCGTTGAAGAGAACAAAAAAGACTGCCTTGCTCACCTTGCGCCTTTAGTGAGCCGCCTCCCTTTCCCTACCGAGGTCATTCCTCTCCAAACGAAGTACCCCCAGGGGTCTGAGAAACACCTCATCCTTGCTATCCTTGGGCGAGAGGTCCCTCCAGGGGGTCTCCCCCTTGACGTTGGTGTCGTGGTACAGAACGTCCAGACTGCTGCAGCCTTAGGCCGAATGGCGAAAGAGGGCCTGCCTCTTGTGGAACGGGTCATTACCCTCTCGGGGGATTGCTTGAAAAAGCCAGGGAATCTGGAGGTTCCTCTTGGGATGCTCCTTGAAGACCTTGTGGCTTTCGGTGAAGGCTTTACTACCCCACCCCGGAAAATCCTCATGGGGGGACCAATGACCGGTATCACTCAGGTAACCCTTGCTGTTCCGGTTATCAAGGGGACTTCGGGTTTTCTCTTCTTTGCCCGTACTACGGGGAAACGCGAATACGTTTGCATCCGCTGCGGTCGCTGTGTTGCCCACTGTCCTATGCGCCTTATGCCTTACCTCCTTGGGCGACTTGCTGAGGAACACCTTTTTGAGGAGACTGAAACGAATCGGGTCCTCGACTGTATCGAGTGCGGCTCCTGCGCATACGTGTGTCCAGCTGGTCTTGCCCTTGTACACCTTATGAAGCTTGCGAAGTTTGAGGTCATGCGCCGTCGGAAACAAGGAGGGAGATAGGTATGGAAGATTCGCGGTTTGTCGTCGCACCCCCACCCCACATGAAAAGCTCCACCACTGTCCCCTGGATCATGCGTCAAGTAGTCTTTGCTCTGCTCCCTGCAGCAGTTTGGGGGGTGCTCTTTTTTGGGGTGCGATGGGCACTTCTGCCTCTTGTGCTGTCCGTCCTCTCCTGTGTAGGTTTCGAGGCCCTTGACTGCTTCCTCTTCCGCCGCCCCCTCACCATAGGTGACTGGAGTGCGGTGGTGACTGGAATGCTCCTTGGGCTTTCTCTCCCCCCGGGATGTCCCTTCTGGATTCCCATTGTGGGAGGAGGAACAGCCATTCTCCTTGGGAAACAGATGTTTGGCGGTATCGGACAGAACATCTTCAACCCCGCCCTTGTAGGACGGGCAATCCTCCTCATTTCCTGGCCAAAAATCATGGCCAACTGGTATGTCCGCCCTCCCTTCGCTCTTGGCGCGACAACACACGCCACCCCGGTTGAGGTCGTAACGAGCGCTACGCCTTTAGGGATTGTGAAAACCTACGGATATGCTGCAGTGTGGGAAACACCCAATCTCCTTTTCCGGCTCTTCGTGGGACTTGTCCCTGGGTGCATTGGGGAGGTTTCGGCACTCCTTCTCCTCCTTGGCTTTGCATACCTCCTTGTTCGGGGTGTGGTCCGGTGGGATATCCCTCTCTTTTACGCTCTTGGTCTCACCATGGTAGCTCTTGTGGCGCGACATAACCCCCTTTTCCACCTTCTCGCCGGCGGGGCCATCATGGTCGCGTGTTTTATGGCAACCGACTACACCACTTCCCCCATGACACCAAAAGGGCGTATAATTTTTGGTTTCGGAGCGGGAGTGCTCACCGGCATCATCCGATGGCTTGGAGGATACCCTGAGGGGGCTACCTTCGGCGTCCTCACCATGAATGCCCTCGTCCCGCTGCTTGATCGAATCCTTCCGCGACGATTCGGGGTGAGCAAAGCATGGCGAAAACCTTCCGGGTTGCTTTAGCGCTAACCGTGGTTTGCGGTGTCGCTGCGCTGGCGCTTTCTGTGGTGTACGTGGTGACGAAGGAACGTATTGCCGAGGAGGCAAAGATTGAACTCAACGAGGCACTCGTAGCAGTCTTCCCGGGAGGGGGAAGCTTCATCCCCATTGATCTCTCCACCTTGGCACCCCTTCCCGAATCAAAGGAGCTCCAATTCCTCGAGGCTTACGAAGTGACCAGGGACGGCAAGCGGCAAGGTTTTGTGATAAAAGCCTCAAGCGCTGGATACGGTGGCCCTATCATTCTCCTCATTGGTGTTGATACGGAAAAAGGCGTACTGACTGGGATTAGGGTTTTGGAACATCAAGAAACCCCGGGACTTGGCTCCAACGTTGCCGAAGAAGCGTTTCTCTCCCAGTTTCGGGGTAAATCCCTGACCGATCCTTTTACCATCGGAGAAGATGTACAGACAATAAGTGGAGCAACCATCTCCAGTCGGGCGGTCATCCGGGCATGCGTGAAAGTCGCGGAACTTTTGCGGGGTGAAGGACAGTGATGCGAGAGTTCTGGTACCACTTCACGAATGGTCTCTTTGGGGAAAACCCGGTTCTCAAGCTCATGATCGGACTCTGCTCAGTTTTAGCCGTTTCCGTTAGAGTCGACAACTGCCTCGGCATGGGTGCTGCGGTCATCTTCGTGCTCACCTGCTCAAGCCTTGTCATATCGCTCATACGGAATTTCGTCCCTAACGAAGTCCGCATTCCCATCTTCATCGTGGTCATCTCCACCTTTACCACCATCGTCGACCTTATCATGAAAGCCTACCTCCCACCTCTCTCAAAGGCCATGGGGATTTTCATCCCCCTCATCGTGGTCAACTGTATCATCATGGCTCGAGCCGAAGCTTTCGCTTCCCGAAAACCTCCTCTCCATGCAGTCGCCGATGCTCTGGGAATGGGCGTAGGGTATACGCTGGTCATCACCGCCATTGGGATAGTGCGGGAGCTCTTTGGGTACGGAGAGATTCTCTCTCATCCTGTCTTTCCCAGTTCCTTCCAAGGGATGATGGCTATGGTTCTCCCTCCTGGAGCATTTCTCCTCATTGGTATCTACATCGCGATTTTGAACTGGTCACTGAGGAGGGGGAAATAATGAACGGAGACATTCTGACCATCTTCAGAATCATCATAAGTGCGGCTTTCGTCGACAACATCATCCTTGCCCGCTACATCGGCCTTTGCCCGTATATTGGTATGTCCTCAAGCGTGGCGAACTCTATCGGCATGGGTATGGCGGTGACCTTTGTCATGGTCCTTGCCTCTATTGTCACCTGGGTCCTCTGGAATTATGCGCTTGTTCCCCTTGGCCTTGAGTACCTGCGTACCATGGTGTTCATACTGGTCATCGCTACCCTGGTACAACTTGTGGAAATCCTCCTCAAAAAGAACGTCCCCAACCTCTACCGAGCGATGGGCATCTACCTTCCCCTCATCACCACAAACTGCGCTATCCTTGCCGTGACTTTCCTCGGTGTGGACTACGGGTATTCGCTTTTCCAGGTTGCGGTCTACAGCATGAGTGTCGCCTTAGGATTCACGGTGGCCTTGGTCCTCCTTGCGGGGATTCGAGAGCGCTTACGTCTGGCGAAAATCCCGGGCTTCTGGCAAGGGTATCCAATCGTGTTCATAGCTACGTGCCTTTTGGCCGTTGCCTTCTTGGGCTTTAAGGGACTTGTGAAGTAGGAGGGAACACTATGAGTATCCTTATACCCACCATTCTTGTTGGGGCCTTGGGTCTTGCTTTTGGGTTTATGCTTGCCTTCTTTGCCAAGAAGTTTGCCGTCCCTGCAAATCCCCTGGTCCAGGAAATCGAGCAAGTCCTCCCTGGAGCAAACTGTGGAGCTTGTGGATTCCCAGGGTGTAGCGCTCTTGCGGAGAAAATCGCTTCTGGAGAGGCTCCAGTCAATGCTTGTCCTGTAGGTGGCCCCCGAATTTGGTTAGAACTCGCCCGGCTCCTTGGCCAAGAGATCGGTCCCTGGGAGGCGAAAAGGGCCTTGCTCCTCTGCCAAGGAGGGAAGGGTACAGCCCAGATTGTGGCCACTTACGAGGGGGTTTTCGACTGCAGGGCCGCTAACCTCCTTCCTGCCTCCTTCAAAGGGTGCCGCTTTGGATGTCTGAGTCTTGGAAATTGCGTCCGAGTGTGCCCCTTTGATGCCATCCACATGGACGTGGAAAAGGAGCTCCCGGTCATCGATTGGGAAAAATGCACCGGTTGCGGTAAATGCGTCGCCGAGTGTCCTCGAAAGATTCTCACCCTTGTTCCGAAACGCGAGCAAGTCACGGTAGCTTGCATATCGCTTGATCCAGGGAGAGATGTCCGGAAAATCTGCAGCCGGGGCTGTATCAAGTGTCAACTTTGCGTTCGAACCTGTCCTGAGGGAGCCATAACGTTTGAGAACGGGCGTATTGTGATTTCTTTAGAAAAGTGTACCCTTTGTGGACTCTGTGTAGAGAAATGTCCGACCCATTGCATCATCCGGATAGGAGAGAAAATGGCCCTCCTTGAGGTGAAAAAGTAATGCCCCTCCTTGGGATTGATATTGGAACAACGAATACAAAGCTTAAGGTGTACGACGAAAAAGGGCGGACCCTCTCTGAGACGAGCTTCCCCACACCCCTTGCGTTCGATTCCTATGGCCCCTACTACGACGCAGGGGAACTCTTTACCCTGCTCTGTAAAGCTATTTCGGGATTCCCAGAAAAAGTGCGGAAGAGCATCTCCGCCCTCAGCGTCTCAAGTTTTGCTGAAGTCATGGTTGGTCTTGATGCCAAGGGGATGCCTGTAACCCGCTGCATCCCATGGTACGACGAACGAACGAAGGAGGAAGTCCAGAGGGTGTCCCTCGATCCAGCTTTGGTCTACGAAACGACCGGCCTTTTCCCACACCATAAGTACTCCCTATACAAACTCCTCTGGCACTACCGCCACGAACCAGAGGTTTTTCGAAAAGTCCGTGTTTGGACGTCCATGTCGGGGTTCGTCCTTTTTGCCTTGAGCGGAGTCCTTTCCTTTGACTACTCCTTGGCTTCCCGTACCATGCTCTTTGACCAGAAAAGGCGTTCGTGGTCACCAACGCTCCTTGCGCTTGCACATCTTGCAGAAGATAATCTGGCTCCCCTTATGCCCTCTGGAGTACCCTTAGGGCATGTCCGTGAGGAAGTTGCCTCCCTTGCCGGTCTTCTCCCAAGTACTCTTGTCGTCACTGGAGGACACGACCACCCCTGTGCCGCCCTAGCAAGTGGCGTTTTCACAAAAGGATGGGGGCTCATCTCCAGTGGAACAACAGAATCCCTCATGGTTCCCCTAAACGATCCCCCCGTTTCTCCAGGGAAAGAGGGTAAACCTTTCTCTTTCGGACACCACGTGGTTTTCCCTCTCTACTACGCTATGGGGGGTATCTACAGTGGTGGCTACGCCATCGATTGGGCGCTCCGAACCCTTGACGCATCGTATGACGTCTTTGACCGTCTCCCCTTTGCCGTCAATCAGCACACACCGCTTTTCTTCCCCTACCTCCTTGGCGGTGAGTATGAAGAAGCAAGAGGGGCCTTCTTGAACCTCTCAGGAGATACGAAAAGAGAAGACCTCTTACGGGCGGTGCTCCTCGGGTTGTGTGCAGAGTACCGAATCATTTGGGAACGAATGGAAGAAGAACTCAACTACGCCGTAACCCATGCAGTAAATGTGGGTGGAGGAGTAAAAAATCACGCTTGGATGCGCCTCAAAGCAACATTCCTTGGCCGTCCCATTGTGGTACCGGAGGAAAAAGAAGGGAGTTGCCAAGGTGCGGCACTCCTTGCGGGCATGGGAAGCGGCGTGTACAAAAACGCACAAGAAGCCTTCGTGGAGACTTTTCGAACCGAATCGGTTTTCGAGCCTATGGAAGAGATGACGGATGTGGTGGAATGGTGGTTTGCCACTTACCGGGATCTCAGGGAGGTTGTAAAAAGCGCTAATGTGCGCATTGCCCAAGGAAACAAAAAATAGGGTTGGGGTTATTGGTATCATCGTCACGGATCGGGAAAAACAGGCTGAACGGGTGAACGAAATCCTTGGAGAGTTTGGGGACATCATCGTTGGACGCATGGGAATCCCCTACCGAGAAAGGAACATTTCGGTCATCGCCCTCATCGTCGATGGAGACACTGACACCCTTGGGGCGCTCACTGGACGTTTGGGGAAAATTCCTGGAGTCCGAGTGAAGTCAGCACTCGTTTCGGCTGAGTGATGATCGAGAAAGAGCGCATCCACGTCCGCAACGACAAACCAGTCCAGCAAGGAAAGTTTGTCCTCTACTGGATGCAGGCTGCACAACGTGCTGAATGGAACCACGCCTTAGAGTATGCCCTCATCAAGGCGAATGAACTGCACAAACCACTCCTTGTCTTTTTCGGCCTCACCGAATCTTTCCCTGAGGCAAACCTCCGCCACTTTGTCTTCATGCTCGAAGGACTCCAAGAAACCCAAAAGAAGCTCGCTCAACGAGGTATCAAGATGGTTGTCCTCCATGGCTCCCCTGACACCGGCGTACTCCACCTTGCTCGAGATGCTGCACTCGTTGTAACCGATCGAGGATACCTGAAGGTGCAAAAGCAGTGGCGAGAGAAAGTAGCCCGGGAACTTCCTTGCCTTTTCATTGAGGTCGAAAGCGACGTCGTTGTTCCCGTTGAAGTTGTTTCTTCCCACGAAGAGTACAGTGCCCGGACCATCCGACCAAAGATACGAAGAAACTTGAATCGTTTTCTCACCCCTCTTGAGGAAACTCCGGTCCACTTCCCCTCTGTACACCTTCCCCCAATCCCTGGCGAACTCGATCTCTCCTGCCTCAACCAGATTCTCTCTCTGCTCCAGATAGACACATCCGTTCCTCCCGTGTCCTTGCTCCGTGGGGGCACCGAGGAGGCGAAAGGTCGACTCGCAACGTTTCTCCAAGAGAAACTCTCCCTGTACGCGTCTTTGCGGAACGACCCGGCCTTTGACGTTCTCTCGGGCATGAGTCCGTACCTGCACTTTGGTCAGATTTCTCCTCTTTTCATCGCCTGGAAAGTGCAAAAGACCCAAGCCCCCGAAGTCCACAAGGAAGCCTACCTTGAGGAACTCATCGTCCGCCGGGAACTAGCCATCAACTTCATTCATTACAATCCCCAGTATGACTCTTTCCAGGGGCTTCCCGAATGGGCTCGTGAAACCCTCAAACGCCATGCCCAAGACCCACGACCGTACCTTTACCCCTTAGAGGTCCTTGAAAGTGCCACAACTCACGACCCTCTCTGGAACGCTGCCCAGAGGGAACTCGTGGTACGAGGCACCATTCATGGCTACGTTCGCATGTACTGGGGGAAGAAAATTCTCGAGTGGACAAAAGACCCTGAAGAGGCCTTTGCCATTGCCCTTTACCTCAACAACAAATATGCTCTCGATGGCCGCGACCCAAATAGCTTCACCGGTGTTGCCTGGTGCTTTGGCAAGCACGATCGACCCTTCCCGGAACGCCCGGTGTATGGAAAAGTTCGGCCAATGACCAGAGGGGCACCGAGCAAAATCTCTCAGGAACGATACGTCCAAAGAATACTATTCTTTGAAAGCTCCAGCCGTTAACCCCGCTACGATGGACTTCCCTGCGAGGAACGCCACCACAAGAGGGGGTATGCAAGGATTCCGAAATATCCCAACTCGGTACTCTTGTAAAGCCCTTTGGGAATCTGCTACATTCCTCCATAAAAGAGGGTGTGTTTCAAAGCTCTCTGGGAATTCGTCGTTGTTCAATACCTATCAGAAAAAGCATTCCAAGACCAGGATTGGTTTGCGCTAGTCCCCCTTCCACCCACAAGCTACCTTTGGGAAATCAGGGGTTACTCAGCCCTCAAGAAGGGAGAGAAAGCTATGCAATACCGGAAATTTGGTTCTCTGGACTTTGAGGTTTCCATTCTCAGCTTTGGTGCTATGCGACTCCCCTTACGTAATCCCCAGGATGAGAGCTCTGTAGACAGAGAAAAAGCGTTGAACCTTATCCGATACGCCATTGATTGTGGGGTAAACTACATTGATACCGCCTACCCCTACCATAAAGGGGTAAGCGAGGCAGTGGTTGGACTTGCCTTAGAAGGGGAGTATCGGTACAGAGCAAAAATAGCGACAAAACTCCCCACTTGGCTCATTACCTCCGAAAAGGACCCCGAGAAGTACTTTAGGGAGCAACTCTCCCGTCTCAAAACTGACCACATCGACTTCTACCTCCTCCACGCCCTTGACCGCAATCGGTGGGAAACCATCCAAAAACACCACGTTCTTGAGTGGGCTGAAAAGGTGAAGGAACGGGGCGACATCGGGCATCTTGGCTTCTCCTTTCACGATGACCTTTCCACCTTCAAGCGTATTGTCGATGCCTATCCATGGGCATTCTGTCAGGTGCAGTACAACTATCTCGACGTGGATTTCCAAGCAGGACAGGAAGGCGTGCGTTACGCCGCATCGCGAGGACTTGCCGTGGTCGTCATGGAACCCCTCAAAGGTGGACAACTCGTCCGTCTCCCCGAAAAGGCAAGAGCGCGCCTTGCAGCCCAGAATCCCCACAGATCCCCAGCCACTTGGGCCCTTCTTTGGCTTTGGAACCAGAAGGAAGTAACAACCGTTTTAAGCGGCATGAGCACCATAGAAGAACTGCAAGAGAACCTTGCTGCTGCCTCTTTCGCCACAGAAGGGTGCTTGAAGGAAGAAGAAATTGCCGTACTGGAAGAAGTTCGTGCGCTTCTCAAAGACGCCGCCCCCATCCCCTGCACAACGTGTCACTACTGTCTCCCCTGCCCTCAAGGTGTGGCAATCCCTATGCTCTTTGGTCTCTACAACCAAGTTTTCCAGTTTGGGGACTTGGAAGGGGCAAAGCGGACGTACTTCGGTTTCCTGAGGGAGGAAGAACGCCCCGGAAATTGCATAGCATGTGGGCTTTGCGAAGAACGTTGTCCACAGAAAATCCCAATCCGAGGGTGGATCCGGAACGTAGAGGAGTTCTTCGCGGCAAAGGGTTGCCCTCCAAGGCCTCTTCAATGACGAGAGAGGCGATATCTCTTAAACGTCCCAGAAAAAGGAATGAATACCAGTGAACGAACGGTATACTTCGGAGAGCACTGACTCTACGCCCTCTAGGGTAAGACGAATCCCTATGAGCTCAAGGATGTCAAGTAGGTGCAGAAAGCTACCCTGCGCTCACCCTTGAGGAACACCAGAAGGGGTATGGCAAGAGCTCCTGGAATAGGCATTTCCTTAAGGGGACATCCTGTGTGAGAGGCAGGGTGCGAAAGCAACCGATGAGGTAGCAGGATGATTCACAAGGTATAGAGAGATTTCCTCAGGCGTACCTTCTTGTTCTACCTTTCCAGCGTGCATGACCACAATGCGGTCTGAAACAGAGGATGCCTCCTTTAGGTTATGGGTGGCAAGAAGAGCAGCGATACCAAATCTCTGTTGCATCCTATGGAGTTTCTCTTGAAATGGCATTCGAAAAGCCGTATCCACTGCAGAAAGAGGTTCATCAAGGAGTAAGACTTTCGGCTTTGACGCCAGAGCCCGTGCCAGGACAACCTGCCTTTGCTGATTTCCAGAGAGTTCATGCGGGAAACAGCGTTCAAATCCAGAAAGCCCCACAAGCTCGAGAATCTCAAAAACAGTATGCCTTGCGGTACGTGCGTCCATCCCACAGGCCCAAAGCCCAAAGGCAACGTTGCCAAAAACGGTGAGGTTGGGGAAAAGAGTATACGACTGGAAAACTCTGGCAATATTCCGCTTGCAAGGAGGCCATGAGGTGATATCGACACCCCCAAGATACACTCGCCCCGCATCAGGTTTTTTCAAGATCAGCGATAATACGCAGTACCGTCGTCTTTCCACATCCTAAAGGACCGAAAAGGGTTACGAACATTCCTTCTTCAACGGTAATGGTGCAGCCAAAGTATCCGTCACTCTCCAAAGAACCTCGTAATGCCCCGCACCTCAAAATAGGGCATGCTCTTTCCTCCTTTTCAGAAAGTGATGGCAAAGGGAAAACCTCAACCGCTCCATGAAGCAAAGGACAAGACCCAGGGTAGAGGAAACAAACACTTGAGCCTACCGTGAGGGCGTACTCTTCTCCCCTCAAAGGTAATCTTGGGAACTTCAAGGCTACCTCCCGCCACGCCTGGGAGCGTGCACCGCTTCGAGCCCTTGGAAGACCGCTCTAGTACCAGACGCACTTCCCCCCCAGGAAGATGAACCCATCCGCGACTACCCTTCTGCGGTAAGCTGCTTCTTATCCTGACTGAGTTTTGGGGGAAAGTTACAGAAACCCAAAAGGGGCAAGGAAGCAACACAGGGATATGGGAACAACCACGACCAAGACACTTGGGCAATCTCTCCTGAACGCTTTGCGTTACTCCACTGAAAGAAGGCTACACGAATGTGAAAGAGGTATAAAAATCTCTTTACATTTCCTCCCAGTCGGCAATGTACACGTAGTAGTTCGGAATGAAGGCAAAATACTCTCGACGGAAGACCAAGTACAAAGTCATGCGGTAGCGCCGAGAGGGCAGAAAGTGTGAAAACGTACCGCCCCGTATTCCAGCCACATGGTAGAAGGGACCAGAACGGGTCATTCCAACAACCTCAAGAATATCCCCAAGCTTCTGGGGTGGGGCAAGCACCTCGACTTCCTGCAACTGAGGAGGCATAAGCACACCGAACTTTTTAAGATTGACCACCTCTTCTCCAGAGAGACGGTATTCAGCAGGGGACATGCTCTTAAAACGCTCAAGCTCTTTGGAGAGAAGGACAACCTTCTCCTTCTGGCCCCCATCATCCCTCTCTGTATACCGCTTTATTTCTGACTCAAGAGCAAAAATCGTAGCCCTGATGAGATCCTGGACAAGCATCGGATGCTGGGGTGCCACCAAACACCGTACCGGATGAGTAACCGAAATGGCGCAGGGTATGTCAAGGTGAAGATCCTCTCTCAGGTCAAAAGAGATGACCACCTCTCCAGCGCCGTTCCATAAGTCTTGAACTTTCCAGAGAAAGGTTACGACGCAGTGAAGTATGCCATCTTGCTGCGTTTCCCTAACAACCTGAGCAACGATGTCACCCCTCCTCACGCACCCTTTTGAGGGCACTCGCAGACAAACCTTTCCCTTCTCGATGGTAAGGCCAGAGAGCACAAGGACTTCTGCTTCCTGGGGCACTGAGATGTATTGCGCAAGACCTTGTGAAACCCAAAACGCCACAAGCGCACCGACGACACTGAGTAAGCGCCATCCCAAAACCACAGCATCGTACCTCCTCTACCTATTGTATGCCTTTTTGCTGGGCTGCACAACACAAGGGTCGGTTGACAACGGAAAAGGGAATGGTTATCCTTATAGTAGGTAAACGTTTACATAAAGGATACTATCATGCGATCCAGAAAGCGAGTCACTATTCGGGAAGTAGCCTGTCGTGCGGGTGTTTCCACAGCGACCGTCTCTCGGGTGATGAATCAAAGTGGCTTTGTGAGTGAAGAGCTCACCCAGAGGGTTCTCAGGGCCATGCAAGAACTTCAGTACTTTCCGAATCGCCTCGCTCGAAGCCTGAAAAAACAGGAAAGTTTTACCGTTGCCTATCTTGTCCCAGATATCGACAACCCCATTTTCGCCAAGGTAGTCCGAGGTATTCAAGATGTCATGGAAGAAGTTTCATACGATGTGTTTATATACAACACGCGCTTTTCTGATATAAAGCTCTCGAAGCATCTTGCGAGCCTCCTTGAAAACCATCCTCGGGGAATCATCATAAGCGCTTGGCATAGCGAGCGAGTTAAGGAGGCTGTCTCCTTTCTCCAAAGCATAGGCATTCCTACGGTTATCGTCCACTCCCCTCGAGATATTCCGGGGGTGGACGCCATCCTTGTTGATGATGTCCAAGGAGGGTACGAGGCAACGCGATACCTCCTTTCGATAGGACATCAACGCATCCTTTCTCTGGGAGTTGTGCGAAGTACAACGAGCATGCTTCGGGAAGAGGGATATCGCAAGGCAATGGAGGAGGCTGGCAATTCCAGTGAGCACCTCATCCTGAAAGCCCCTAGCTTCTCACCCCGAGATGGATATGCCATAGTCCGTGCATTCCTCGACAAAGGAATTCCCATCACTGCTATCTTCGCTCACAGCGACTCTCTTGCCCTTGGAGCTCTTGAGGCAGTGCACGAAAGAGGACTTGCCATTCCCCAGGATATATCCATCATGGGGTTTGACGGGGCATACGCCTCCTTTACCGTCCCGAGGCTCACCACGATGCTTATCCCAAACTACGAAATGGGGAAAAAGGCTGCTATGCTTCTTCTTTCACGCATTCAAGGCACTTCCTCTGTCCCCTCCCAAGAGCTTTTTGCACCCACCCTCTTCGTTCAAGCTTCGACAAAACCCTTATAAGGGGGTGAGAGGGGTATGGATGAATGCCAAAGCGACTTATGTTAGGCGCTAAGGGTCCACAAAGAATGAAGGAGGTGGAAAGATGCGGTGGACCTTGGTGGGTCTTAGTATAGCCGCCTTTGTGGTGATTTGTGGCGGTTCACTCTCTGCGCAACTCCCCCCAAACATACCGCGAGAAAAGACGATCATTGCCGCGACCGTAACTGGGCGAGTTGGTTCCCCTGATAACTTCAACGAGTGGGTAGGCTGGAAGTGGCGTGATCGGGGAATGCAGCAACTCATGAATGAATCCCTGTGGACAGCTGATGCTGCAACGGGGAAAATTATTGCCGGCCTCGCTGCTGAGCCCCCCATGTACAATGAAGATTTTACTAAGCTCACCATTAAACTCCGGGAAGGATGCTATTGGAGCGATGGTGTCCCCATTACTGCTGATGATCTCGTCTATACCATCAAGCTGCACAAGCATACCGAAGGACTGAACTTCCACGCAGCCATAGCCGAAGAAGTCGAGGACGTAGAGAAAATCGATACATACACAGTCACCATCACCCTGAAAAAGCCGAATCCTCGCTTCCACATGCATTTCCTCGATGACTGGGGTTCGCTCTGGGTTATGCCAAAACACATTTTCGAAAAGGTAGAAGACGTAACCACTTTTACCTTCAATCCTCCTGTGAGTTCAGGCCCTTACGTTCTGTACGACTATGATCCTGCCGGATACTGGACAGCGTGGCGTAAACGCGATGACTGGGCCCGCACTCCAACGGGAATGCTGTATGGAGAACCGAAACCAGAGTTCGTCATTTTCCAACATTTCGACACGGAAGAAGCAAAAATTTTAGCAATGCTCCGCAACGAACTAGACAGTGCAATCTTCTCCCCCCAGGGATTCCAGGCAGTCCTTGAGAGAGGCACAACCACACGTCCATGGCGCAAAGAATGGCCTTGGGTTGCCACATCGACGGATCCATGCCCTACAGGGATCATTTTCAACACCATGCACCCACCATTCAATTCTCGAAACGTCCGCTGGGCATTGGTGCTTGCCATTGACATTGTGGAGTTCATGACCATTGCGGCTGATATGATGGCTATCCCGATTGCCCTCCATGTCCCCCCAACCCCCCTCTACCGCGCGATGTTCATAGAACCTCTCAAAGAGTGGCTAAAAACCTTTGAGCTCGACCTCGGGGGAGGAGAAAAATTCCGTCCTTTTGATCCCGATGTACCTCATCGGCTTAGGGAAGCAGCCCGAAAGGCCGGTCATCCAGTTCCCGAGAACGATGCTGTCTTAGAGGAGTTCTTTGGCATTGGTTGGTGGAAACATGCTCCAGATGTGGCCGAAAAGCTCCTCCTACGAGAGGGATTCCGAAAAGACGAGAGAGGAAAATGGCACTTGCCGGACGGCTCTCCTTGGAAGATTGAAATCCTTACCGCCCCAATCCTTGAGGGATATGGACCAAGAAACGCCCTTGCCGCTTCCGAACAATGGAAGCAGTTTGGCATCGACGTAACCATCACGTACTCTGAGGATTACGCCAACCTCCAAAGGCATGGCCAGTTTCAGGTCACCACAGGAGTTGTCGCTCATGAGCAGGAAGGCGTTACTGGGGACCTCTATGACTGCTTCAACAGCTGGAACTCCGTATACCTGCGTCCCATTGGCGAGTGGATTCCAGCTTGGAATTTCTCTCGTTGGTCCGATGCTCGTATCGATGACCTTTTGAAGAGATTTCAGCTTGTGGACCCCAACGATAAGGCAACGCTTCAAACACTTGGCATAGAAGGGCTTAAGATCCTCGTTGAAGAAATGCCTACTGTTCCCACCTTTGGCAACGTCGTCTACCAGGTCTGGAACGAAGCTTTCTGGCAGGGATGGCCAGGAGCAGAAAATACATACTGCCAAATCAGCGCTGATTGGCCAAACTTCAAATACATGCTCCCCTTCCTCAAAGAAAAACACTAAGGGAATACCCTGTCCCGAATGGGACAGGGTATTCAAAGGGGGGATTTTTTTGGGATTCACACGGCAATACCTTCTCCCACGCCTTCTACAGCATGTTCTTGTCGTATTCTGTGGCATTACTGCCGTTTTCTTCATTACCCGTTTCGCACCTAAGGACCCGGTGCTTGAGATTATCGGCCAACTCCAGGCCTGGGGAAGAACAATGGATCCAAAAGCCTTAGAACGTACAATCCAAAGCCTTCGGGAGCTCTACGGCCTTGAAGGCACGCTCACCCAACAGTACTTGTTGCTGTGGCGACGAATTTTCACCTTTGATTTTGGGCCTTCACTTTTCCAGTTTCCCACCCCTGTTCTTGAACTTATTCGTACCTATCTTCCCTGGACGGTCTTTCTCTTCTTCACCACAACTTGCCTCCAGTGGATTCTTGGCAACCTCCTCGGCAGTACGGCTGGATACTTCGCAGGAAAATACTGGTCAAGGATTCTCGAAAGCGCTTTGACCTTTTTACGTCCCCTTCCCCACTATCTTGTGGGACTTCTCCTCCTCATCCTTTTTGGATACGTGTGGCAGGTCTTTCCAGTGGGAAGGGGACTTCTCTTTGGAAAGCAAACGCCTTTCGGTTGGCTCTTCATCGTCGAAGTGCTTCGTCATTCCTTTTTGCCGGCCCTCACCACCATCCTCCTTGGCAGCGCCATGTGGTTTCAGCAAATGAAACTCCTCACACAAAACCTCACAAGAGAGGCTTTTGTGGAGTACGCAAAACTCAGTGGCGTTCACGAGTACCGGATTGTCGCGCACTATGTCATTCCCAATGCCATGCTTCCTCAGATAACGCAACTGGCCCTCATGGTGGGACAGGTGTTTGGAGGTATGCTCGTTGTGGAAATCGTCTTTTCGTACCCCGGGATGGGCACACTCCTTTACAATGCGATCCTAAAGGGGGACTACAACCTGATTATGGCCATTACGACGTTCTCGATCCTCTTCATCAGTGCGGTTGTCCTCTGTGTAGACCTCCTCTACCCCTTTTTCGACCCTCGTATACGATACAGGTGATGCTTATGTTTGGAGATCTCTACGCAGACCGAAGGTTCAGAATAAGCCTTTGGATTCTCCTTTTCCTCATTACTCTCGTCATACTCTCTTTCTTTTCCCCTTACGATCCAACGCGTTGGCTCCAAGTCCCTCGAAATCGACCACCATCATGGCCATATCTTCTGGGAACGAATTCCAAAGGACAGGATGTCTTTTGGGAGGCCACGTTCGCCATCCGGAATTCTCTTGTCGTTGCCATCATTGCAGGGGTGATTTCGAGGATTATTGCTGTTGTAATAGGTATGGTTGCGGGGTACAAAGGGGGCTTGACCGATCGAGCACTTATGTCGGTAAGCGATGGCATGCTCGTCATCCCCCTCTTCCTCATCCTCGTCCTCCTTGCCTCTCTCCTTCGGGGAAGGCTCAATCCTGGGAACCTGGGGCTCCTCCTTGCACTCTTCGGGTGGGCGTGGGATGCCAGAACAATTCGATCCCAAGTTCTGAGCCTTCGTGAACGAGAGTTTACCTACACCGCCTTGCTTTCAGGGATGCACACGCTTCGTCTTGTATTTCGAGAGTATCTGCCCCTTGTCATGCCTCTTGTTCTCTCCACGTTCATTGGCAATATGGCCTGGGCCATTTCCTTGGAAGTGACCCTTGCCATCCTTGGGCTCACCAATCTCGATATCCCTACCCTCGGTACAAGCCTCCACTGGGCTATGTCATATCAGGCGTTACTCCTGAGGCGCTTTTGGTGGGTTATGACTCCCGTGGTCCTTACAGTTCTCCTTGTCAGTGGTCTGTATTGGCTTTCCGTAAGCCTTAGTGAGTACCTCGATCCACGAACACGATTCCAGCGCATCGGCGCAAAGTAGAGGAGGGATACCATGGAAAGAGTACAGTGGTTCATCGACGCTCGCTTCGGGATGTTCATCCACTGGGGTATTTATGCCATCCCCGCCCGGGGTGAGTGGGTAAAGAGCATCGAACGCCTTGATGATGAGACGTATGACGTGTACTTTCGAGAGTTCAACCCTACTCGATACAATCCCTGGGAATGGGCACGCATCGCGAAAGAAGCGGGACAACGGTACGTTGTCATCACCGCAAAACACCACGACGGCTTCTGTCTCTTCGACAGCCAGTGGACTACCTATACAGCCATCCACACCCCAGCACGGCGAGACCTTCTTCAGGAATTCGTTCTTGCTTGCCGGAAGGAAGGACTTCGCGTCGGCTTCTACTACTCGCTTCTTGATTGGCACCATCCTCATTACCCAATCGACGCATTCCATCCCCTTCGGGAACGCAAAGACCGACTGGCAGAACCCCGAGACTTCACCGAATACGTACGCTACCTCCACGGCCAAGTTCGTGAACTCCTTACGAACTATGGGAAAATCGACATCCTTTGGCTCGACTTTTCCTATGGAGATATGGTAGGTGAAAAGTGGCGGGCTACGGAATTAGTGCGAATGGTCCGCAGTCTCCAGCCGGATATTCTCCTCAACAACCGCCTTGGAGGGGACCTACGGAAGAGCGCTCCTCCGGTGTACGCGGGGGATTTCATGACTCCAGAACAGACCATTCCAAGCGAAGTTCCTCGAAACGAAGAAGGACAACCCATACCTTGGGAGGCTTGCATTACCCTCAACGACCATTGGGGATATTGCGCAACGGACAAAAACTACAAATCCCCCAAACACGTCATTCGAGCGCTGGTTGAGTGCGTGAGCAAAAATGGTAATCTCCTTCTCAACGTTGGACCAAATGCTTTGGGTGAGTTCCCCGATGAAGCCATAGCTATCCTTGCACAAGTCGGTGCATGGATGAAGAAAAACGGAGAAAGTATTTACGGCTGTGGTGCGGCTAACCTACCAAAGCCCGACTGGGGATACTTTACCAAGAAGGGAACGACCCTCTATGCCCACATTGTGGAGCCACCCATCGGTTTTGTCCCCTTGCCAGGCTTGGCAAAGAAGGTGCGCAAGGCACGCCTTCTTGCTGATGGTTCAGAAGTACGCATCGTTCACGAACCATGGAACATGAAGGAACGCCGCGAAGACGCGTTTCTCGATATCCCAAGGTGTTTGTACGATGAGTACGACACGGTTGTGAAACTTGAGCTTGTGGACTGACGGAAACGAGAGAGGGTATGGTATAATTCGTGTGTAAACGTTTACTTTTCTAAGGAGGGATGCGTATGCGGTGGTGGAAAGTTTTCGTAACGCTGTGGATAATAGCGCTCATAAGCCTTGGAATTGTGGGCATTGCCTTCGCACAGGTTCTTCCCCCAGAAATCCCTCGCGAAAAAACCCTGATCATCCATTACCTCTTCTCCCCAAGCCCTGTCCCTGGCAACTGGAACCTATGGGCAGGATGGAGAGCACAAAATGGGGGTCTGCACCAGTTTGCTACTGAAGCCTTGTGGACACTCAACCCGAATGTCGCCGAAGGAGGCATCATCAATGGCCTCGCCGCTGAGCCTCCCGTGTACAACGAAGACTTCACCGAACTCACCATTAAGCTTCGAGAGGGTATTTACTGGAGCGATGGAGTACCATTCACCGCTCAAGATGTTGCTTTCACTATCCTCACCATCCGCGATACTCCAGGCCTTGAGTTTCATGGCCTCCTCCAAGACGTTGCCTCCGTCGAAACACCTGATGATTTCACGGTGGTTGTGAAGCTCAAAAAACCAAACAGCCGCTTCCATACCTATTTCGTTGAGCGGTGGAACGCTATTCGACCGATGCCTAAACATGTCTTTGAGAAAGCCGAAGACGTTACTGCTTTCCCTTTCCATCCACCGATAAGCTTAGGCCCATATGTCTATGTGGATCACGATCCAGCTGGATACTGGGTGCTCTGGAAAAAACGGAGCGATTGGCAGCGAACGGTAACAGGAAAACTCTTTGGTGAACCGAAGCCTGAATACGTCCTCTTCATCAACTATGGTCCCCCAGAGAAGCAAATCATGGCCATGCTCCGCCACGAGCTTGATGTGGTTCAAGGAACCGCTGAGCAAATGATTACCCTCCTTGAACGCGGTGAGACGACGCGAAGCTTTCGCAAGAACTGGCCTTATATCGATCCCAGAGACATTTCCACCCGTGGACCAGGCTTCAACTGTCTCGTGTTCCCTTACAACATACGAGATGTCCGCTGGGCATTGGCACTTTGCATTAACATCAGCGAACTCCTTGTTGCTACCTACAACGGCATGGCAGCCATGACCTTCGGACTTCCCCTGGTAGTCAGCCCAACGTTTTACGAATGGTACTTCAAACCTCTTCGGTCTTGGCTTGAAGAGCTCACTCTTGACCTCGGCAATGGGGAAACCTTCAAACCTTGGGATCCTGAGGCACCTTTCCGCATGCTCTCCTGGGCAAAAGAACAAGGCTATGAAGTGAATATTGATCCTACGGATGAAGATGCCGTACGCCTTGCTTTAGGGTACGGGTGGTGGAAATACGCACCTGAAGCAGCTGAAAAACTCTTGAAAAAGCATGGTTTCTCTCGTGGTGCTGACGGTAAATGGCGACTCCCCGATGGTTCCCCTTGGAAGGTGACTATCCTCAGCAGCCCAGACCCTACGGATATGGGATACATCACCGCTTTGGGGGTCGCAGAGCAATGGAAGAAGTTCGGCATCGACGTGGAATTCTTCCCCACCGCTGCTCACGCAACACTTGCCCAAAACGGGGAGTACCAAGTGTATGCCACAAGCCATGGTGGCTGGGCTGGAGAACCATGGGGCCTCCATCCAGATCTCTACCGATGCCTTAATGCCCTCCGTTGCGACTTCGTCAAGCCAATAGGTGAGCCCACCCTGGGGTGGTCTGGACGCTTCTGTGATCCCCGAATCGATCGCATTGTCGCAGAGCTTGAAGCCACCCCATGGGACAACGAGGAAAAAATCATCGCACTGGGTCTTGAAGGACTAAAGATAACGATTGAGGAAATGATCGCCATACCCCTGATGAACTGCCCTATTACCATCGTCTTTGACGAGTATTACTGGACAAATTGGCCAAGCCCTGAGAATGACTATGCTCGCTGCGACGTCTTCACCACCTGGCCAGAACTCAAGTACATTCTCCACAAGATAGAGCCCGCTAAAAGGTAACCACTGGTGCCCCAGGGGATTCTCCCTGGGGCAAAGGGAAGGGGTAGAGACGGTGAGTTTTGTTCGAGAATACCTTCTCCCTCGGGTCTTTCAGTATCTCCTTGTCACTTTCCTTGGGCTCAGTGCGGCTTTTATTCTTCCTCGCCTTATGCCCATCAACCCCGTCCAACAAAAGATTGCCCAATACCAGTCTTTTGGCGTATACATTCCTCCAGAACAGCGAGACGCAATGATCCAAACCTTAAAAGAGCTGTACGGTCTTGAAGGAACCCTGCTTGAACAGTATGTAGCTTTCTGGAAGCGGCTCCTCCGAGGAGATTTTGGTCCCTCACTTGCCCAATTCCCTACCCCTGTTATGGAACTCGTCTCTCGCCATCTCCCTTGGACCTTGGGTCTCCTTGCTCTTACAACGCTTCTTGGCTGGGTTTTGGGAACTCTTGTTGGCGGCATAGCTGGCTATTACGCTCGGAGCAAATGGACACAGCTCCTCGATGGTATCGCCATGTTCGTCCGACCTATTCCATACTACATCCTGTCGCTCCTCCTTTTGCTCTTCCTCGCCTACGTCTTCCCAATCTTTCCTCTGGGAGGAGGTGCAGGTGTTGGGGTGCAACTTACCTTGAATCTGCGAACCATCCGGAACATTCTGCACCATGCAGCCCTGCCTGCTTTGACCCTCATCATTGCCGGTGGGGTCACGCACTTCCAAGCTATGAAGCTCATCGTCCAGAGTGTTCGGTCCGAAGACTACGTCAGCTACGCAAAGGCGGCGGGCATTGATGAACGTCGTATTGCCTTCCGCTACGTCATCCGCAATGCCATGCTCCCTACGATCACACAGCTTGGTTTGAGCTTTGGCTTTGTATTCTCCGGGGCTTTAATTACCGAGATGGTCTTTGCTTACCCGGGTATAGGGTGGGTTCTCTACAATGCCGTAATGAATGGCGATTACAACCTTATCATGGCTATCGCTTGCATTTCGGTCGTCGCTATCACCACATCAGTTTTCGTCCTTGATCTCCTCTATCCCCTTGTGGACCCCCGAGTTCGGTACCGATAGGAGGCTGCTTATGGAGGTCTTGCGCGATCTCTTCCAAGATTACCGTTTTACTGCTGCTTTTGCTATTTGCTGTGTGCTCCTTTTCCTTGTTGCTCTCTCTTTCCTCTCCCCATATGACCCCCAGAGAATGTATCAAACCCCACGAGGCCGCCCACCATCATTCCGACACCTCCTTGGGACAACTTGGCTTGGGCAGGATGTTTTCTGGCAGCTCACTTTCGCCGTGCGGAATTCGCTCCTCATTGCTCTTGTGGCTTCTTTCGTCTCTCGACTCATCGCTACTCTCGTAGGGATGGTTGCAGGATACAAAGGAGGTGTCACGGATCGAATTCTCATGTCCCTCGGCGATACAACCCTTGTGCTTCCCTCTCTTGTGGTATTCATCCTCTTTTCGGTCATCCTTCGGGATTGGGTCAAAAACTTTGTCAACCTCGGTCTCCTTCTTGCGTTCTTTGCGTGGGCCTGGGATGCTCGAGTGATTCGCTCGCAAGTCCTGAGCCTCCGGGAACGGGATTTCACTTTCGTAGCACAGCTTTCTGGAACACGAACCCTCGGCCTTGTGACGAAAGAATACCTTCCTTTCCTTTTCCCCATCATCTTCACCACCTTCATCAACAACATGCACTGGGCCATTGGCATGGAGATCTTTCTCGCCTATCTTGGCCTTGGCATTGATCCAACCGTACCCACCATTGGTACCATGCTCCAAGCGGCAATTTACCGACAAGCGTTCTTCCTGGGGCTCTGGTGGTGGCTCATAACCCCTATTGCTTTGGCCCTCCTTGTCTTCATAGCCTTGTACTGGCTCTCCTCAAGCCTGAGCGAATACCTTGACCCTCGCACCCGCATACAGCGAATCGGGCTCCAAGAGTAGAAGAAAGGAGTGATACTGTGCTTGGTGTTTGTTATTACCCCGAACACTGTGGGATGGAAAAGGTTCCAGAGGACCTTCGCAGAATGAAAGATCTGGGCATCCGCTTTGTCCGCGTAGGAGAATTCGCCTGGAGTCGCATTGAACCTACCCCTGGAACTTTTTCTTGGGAATGGCTTGACGCTTTTTTCGATGAAGCGCACCGTATAGGCCTTTTTGTCATCCTCGGTACACCCACTGCTACACCTCCCAAATGGCTCATTGACCGGTATCCCGACATACTCCCTGTAGACCGGGAAGGAAGGACAAGACGCTTTGGATCTCGACGCCACTACTGCTTCTCCAGTCCATCCTATCGCCAAGAAACCCACCGTATCGTTACGGTTATCGCCCAAAGGTACGGTCAACA
Organism: Candidatus Caldatribacterium sp.; assembly: GCA_025060675.1. Taxonomy (GTDB): domain Bacteria; phylum Atribacterota; class Atribacteria; order Atribacterales; family Caldatribacteriaceae; genus Caldatribacterium. Next base: position 2,714 of record JANXBI010000024.1, on the reverse strand, counting down.
CCCTGCATTGATCGGCTGGCAAACGGATAATGAGTATGGTTGCCATGACACCGTTCGTTGTTTCTGTCCACGATGCCAAAAAGCTTTCCAAAGATGGCTTCAAGCACGATATGGCACCGTTGAAAACCTCAACATGGCTTGGGGTACGGTGTTCTGGAGCCAGGAGTACCGCTCTTTCGACGAGATTGAACTCCCCAACCTCACGGTGGCAGAACCCAATCCTTCCCACCTTATGGACTACTTCCGCTTTGCCTCGGATCAGGTCCGAGAGTACAACCGCCTCCAGGTGGCGCTCCTTAGGAAGTACTCTCCAGGCCGGTTTGTTACTCACAACTTCATGGGAGGGTTTCTGCAGTTTGACCACTTTGCCCTGGCTGAAGACCTCGATTTTGCAAGCTGGGACAGTTATCCCTTAGGGCACGCCGAGTGGATTGCACAGCAACGGCCACTTGAAGAGTACTTCTTTCGCGCAGGTCACCCAGATATCGCTGCCTTCAACCATGACCTCTACAGAGGTGTAGGGCGGGGCCGCTTTTGGGTCATGGAACACCAGGCAGGTCCGGTTCAGTGGGCCCCCCGAAACCTTTCTCCAGCTCCAGGAATGGTACGCCTTTGGACCCTGGAGGCTTTTGCCCATGGAGCAGAGGTGGTCTCGTATTTCAATTGGCGACAGGTACCTTTCGCACAGGAACAGATGCACTCGGGGCTTCTCCGCCCAGACTCTTCGGAAGATACGGGGTTTTCGGAGGTGCGAAAGATCGCTCAAGAAATAGCCCAACTCCCTCTTCCCAACGCGGGAAAATCGCCTGTTGCCCTGGTTTTTGACTACGAGGCTGCGTGGTTTTATGAGATTGAGCCCCTTGGAGTAGGTATACATTACCTCGACCTGGTACTGACCTTTTATACAGCGCTTCGCAAGCTTGGCCTTGATGTCGATGTTCGAAAACCCGATGACGATCTCTCAGAATACCGCCTTGTTGTAGTACCAAGCCTTCCAATGCTCCATGACACTGGAGTCGAGCACTTTGCGACCCTTAAGGGGCTTGTCGTTTTTGGTCCCCGTACAGGGAGTAAAACCAAAACTTTTCACATTCCTCCCACTCTTCCTCCAGGACCCTTGCAAAAGCTCCTACCGCTTAGGATCGTCCGTGTTGAAACTCTGGGACCTACCCCTCAAGAAAGCGTGCTCTGGAAAGGCAAAACGTACGCGGTAAGCCACATGAAAGAGTGGGTCGAAACGCAGCTTCCTGCCATTGGAACATTCCAAGATGGCAAAAGCGCCGTCATTGCTTACGGAAACCTTTTTTACCTTGCCTTCTGGCCACAGAAACACTTCCTCCTCGACTTTTTCGAGGATCTGGCACAGCAGGTGAAGCTCTCCCCAGTGCGACTTCCCGAAGGAGTACGTCTGCGGCGAAGGGGAGACCTTGTTTTCGCCTTTAACTATGCTCCTGAGGATCGAGAGATTCCTGCTCCAGACCATGCCACGTTCATCCTTGGGAAGAAGGTCCTTCCTCCCCATGAGGTCGCGGTGTGGAGGGAAAGTCCATGACGCTTCGTGGAGGAATCCTACATGCTCGAAACCTTGAAGCCTACTATGTTCTTGATTTTTCAGGAACGCGGAGGATTGTGAAGGCGGTGAACCAAGTAGACCTTGTGGTTTACGAAAATGAAATCTTTGGTATCGCAGGAGAAAGCGGCTGTGGGAAAACAACTCTCCTTAAGGTGCTTTTTGCTCAAGTTGACCCTCCTCTACGAATTATGAATGGACAAGTCTTCTACCGCCTGAATGGAGAGGATGTCGACGTCTTTACCCTCCCTCCTGAGAAAAAGCGCAGACTCCGTTTCGAGTACATCGCCTATATCCCCCAAGGCTCCATGAGTGTCTTCAATCCCGTGAGGACTATCCGGGTCACTTTCCTTGACGTGCTCGAAAGCCATGTTCAGGGGAAAGCTCGAGAGGAACTTCTAAAGACCGCTCAAGAACACCTTGAAAAACTTGGCCTATCGGCGAAGGTCCTCAGCGCCTATCCACATCAGCTTTCTGGAGGTATGCGCCAGCGTATTGCTATCGCCTTAGCTACGCTCCTCTCCCCCCGGATTATCCTTGCCGATGAGCCAACGACAGCACTTGATGTCGTTGCGCAACGAGCTGTCCTCGACCTCCTCAGAGGAGTACAGGAGAAACTGAAGAATACGCTTATCCTCGTGACGCACGATATGGGAATCCACGCAGCCATTACCCACCGTATGGCCGTTATGTACGCTGGGAAAATCGTCGAGGAAGGGAAGACGGAAGACATTTTCTCGTCTCCTCTCCACCCTTACACGCAATACCTTATCCGTTCACTCCCCCGAATCGGTGATAAAACGCCCCGGGAAAGCGTTCCTGGGGCTCCACCCTCTCTTGTCAACTTACCCCAGGGATGTGCATTCCACCCTCGATGTCCTCACGCCTTTACCCGCTGCAGAGAGGAAACCCCAAACCTCATTCCTCTTGGGGAGCGTCACAAAGTAGCCTGTTTCTTAAGGGGAGGATAACAATGGGCGAAGCGCTGCTTTTAGTGGAAGACCTCACCAAAGTCTTCACCCTGGGGAGCCTCTTCTCCCGGGTTCGGATTACCGCTGTGGATCGAGTTTCCTTCACCATCAACGAAGGAGAAATCTTCACCCTTGCCGGAGAGAGTGGCTGTGGGAAGACGACCACTGCTCGC
>JANXBI010000018.1 GCA_025060675.1 Candidatus Caldatribacterium sp. | reverse complement strand
ACCACCTGCTTCAAGTGCCAAACCTCCTTCGTTCCCAAGGGAAAGATCTGGTTCGTCACGTATGAGTTACTAGTATTTAATTATATAGATACCTCTTGACAAATATAGATGTATGTTTTGTATTTCTTTCTATGAAACTCTCTGATTGGGCAAGGAAGATGGGCATAAGCTATCGCAGGGCGTGGCAGATGTTTAAGGATGGGAAACTGCCTAACGCCAGACAACTACCTACTGGCACTATAGTAGTTCTGGAAGACCAGATAGAAAAAGAAAAGCCTTTTTTAAAGGAAGTTGCCATATATTGTAGAGTCTCAAGCCACGAGAACAAAGACAATCTTGAAAGGCAGGCAGAGAGACTAAAAGAATATGCAATGGCAAGGGGATACAACATCAAGCACATAGTTAAAGAAGTAGGTTCTGGTGTGAACGATACAAGACCAAAGCTCATAAAACTTCTCAAGCAAAAGGATTATGGCGTTCTTCTCGTAGAACACAAAGACAGGCTCACGAGGTTTGGTTTTAACTACCTTAAACTCCTTGCAGAAGACCAGGGCAAAACGATAGAAGTGGTCAACTGTGTTGAGGAAGAAAAGGAAGACTTAGTACAAGACTTCGTAGCGGTTATTTATAGCTTCTCTGTCAAGTTATACGGACTACGCAGGGCAAAAAGGAAAGCTGAGAAGATTGTCAATGAAATAATGAGCAATGACGACGACTAAAGAAATCACCAGAAGTCTTCTCTTCACTCTTGAGTTTGCCAATACCGGAAAAAAGGTTTTTCTTCAAAAACTGTGGAATGTCTACAAAGGAGTCATGGAGTATTTTATTGATGTTGGAACAAAACAAAATAAAGTACCAAATTATCAAGATGTCAAAACCTGTCCAGTAGGCCACTTTCTATCGGCAAGGTACAAAGGCTGTGCCTTAGAGCAGGCAAAGGCGATTCTCAAGAGTTATTTCAGACGAAGGAAAAAACACAAGGGAAAGGAACTCAAAAAGCCTGAAATTAGGAACATATCCCTAAAGTTAGATGAAAGGTTTTTCAAGTTGGAAAGAGGAGGAAACTCCTTTGACTTTTGGCTGAAGCTACGTGATCCAGAAAAGCAAGAATGGGTAATGTTTCCTATTAAAAACTACGAATACGCGAAAGAATATTTCGAAAACTGGTTGTTATCTCCATTTGTAGAAATTCTCCAGAAAGATGGTAAGTGGTATGTGAAATTAATGTTCAAGAAAACTGTAGAACTCAGACAAGAAAAGCCAAAAGGAATAGACATAGGCTATAGGAAGTTGATAGCCACTTCCGACGGAAAAGTTTATGGGGAGCACCTAAAACAAATCATAGAAAGGGATATAGACCGGAAAAACCAACATTCTAAGAACTGGAAACAGAAAAAGCACTTCCTAAAAACTGAGATAAACCGAATTTTAAAGAAGGTGATAGATGGCACTTTTAGTCCAGTGATAGAAGAACTCAAAAACCTCAAGAAAGGGAAAAAAGGTAAATGGTCAAAAGCCGTAAACAGGAAGTTTAACAATTGGCTTTATGGTCACACTCTCACCAGAATAAAGGAACTGTGTGAGGTAACTGGCGTCCAGTGGCACACAGTTCCACCAGCTTACACTAGTAGGACTTGTCCTATGTGTGGCTATCGGGACAAGTTGAACCGTAATGGGGATGTTTTCATGTGCTTGCGCTGTAATTATCAAGAAGACGCAGATATCGTAGGTGCTAAAAACATCCTTATGCGGTTCATAGAGGAGTCTACAGTCCCTCTACCTACAAACAACCCTTTTATAGTCATTGAATAAATGACTATAAAAAGAGGAACTGTTCCATTTGGACACGGAGGAGTCTGGTGCATACCCCGTAGAGACCATCGATGTGTATGAGATGGGGGAGGTACGTTTCTGCAACGTCCATCCTGAGTATGGTTTGTGGAGCACTGCTCCGTTCCCATGAGGAGACCCTGAGGCTCGCTTTTGCCCTCAAGAACCACTGGGCAATCCGTTTCGGTGTGTTGGACACTTGGTGTGGTTCAGGATCTGTCGTAGTTTCAAGGAGGAAGAGTTGGTACGTGAAGTCTTGAAACTGCTTTGGATCACGGAGCATCCTAAAGAAGGTGATGATGGTAGAGTCAAGGTCGTTGTAGACTTCGGCAGTAGTTGGTGGCTTCTGGAGAAGGGGAAAAGCGCCGCCTCCAAGTGGTTCAACGTAGAGGATATGTGGAGGGAGGTTCGCGAGGATGGTTTGAAGCGTGCACGGGGAAGGTACTGTTCGCATCCCACCCATATGTCCCAACCTCCTTCCTTTGGGGTTCAGTTGTTCAACAGACGATTCCGGTAGGTGGCAATCCGTGTTTTGAGTTCTTCAATGAGTCCAAGGAGCTCATCGGTCTCCTGTGGGGAGAGTCGGACTCCATAGGAGATCCAGGATTCGACAGAGGTAATCCAAAACTGGAGGTCTTTTTTGAGGTTCTTGAAGACCATTCGGGAGACGTTGGCCACTCAAGTCACCTACTCCACTCAGTTGCAGGATGGTTCAGGGATTTCGGCAAGGTGTACGAAATTTTGGAGCTGTTCATCTGCCCTCACGTACCAGACGATGGATGTCTCAAGAGCCTTTCGGTAGGCGGAGAGGAAAAGGTGAATAGTCCGTTGGGCGATTGGCCAGGTTGGGGAGGCGATGAAACAGAGGTGGTGGTTCACGACGAGGTAGAGGAAGAACGGGGAAAGGTTCAAGTCTTCTTCCGACACGATCGTTTCCCTCTTGCCTTACCAGCAACACGGAGGGCTATAGCCACTGCCTGCTTCTGTGGGTATCCTTCCTTAATGAGCTTTCTGATGTTCTCACTGATGACTTTCCGTGAACTCCCTCGCTTCAGCGGCATTCTCATTCCCCCTTGCTGATGTGGTGGAGGCGGTGGGAATCGAACCCACGTCCAGAACCGCAAAGACCAAAGAGCCTACGAGCGTAGCCTCAGTTTTTGTTTTGTGTGCTGTCCCTCCCTGAGGCCGGATGGACTGCACACTCCCTCAGTGTTTCGTCCCTCCGGTACCTGAGGAATCCCGGAGGCGAGCCCGCAATTTCTCACCCTCTTTGCGTAGCAGGCGGTCCGCAAAGGGGTGTGCTGCGTTTCCCTTACGCAGCAAGGGCAAGTGCGTTTTCGGCGTTTCTTTGCCTTCCACCTTTTTTACGAGCCCCGGTGGAGACCTCGGCTCGCCTCTTTAGCCCCTTCGGCCCTGTCGAGACCAAAACGCCCCCACGTTCTTACGCTCTGTATTTCATTAAACGTTCGATGGTTCGTTTTTCTTCCCGTTCCATGAGCTCACGGCGCCGGTCGTAGAGCTTTTTAGGTTTCACAAGAGCAATTTCTACTTTCGCCTTCCCTTTGTCGGTAAAATACACCCGGAGAGGAACGATTGTCAAGCCTTTTTGCTCTACGAGGGAACCCAGGCGAAGAATTTCTCGCTTCTTCATCAGGAGCTTCCTTGGCCTTCTCGGGTCATGGTTAAAGACATTCCCATAATGGTAGGGAGCAATGTGCATATTGTGAAGCCACAGCTCTCCATTCTTTACGTGGCAAAAGCTCTGGTCGAGGCTGACCGCATGGTTTCGAAGAGATTTAACCTCGGTTCCCTTGAGCTCAATCCCTGCCTCATACCGCTCAAGGATATCATAAAGATGTCGAGCTTTTCGGTTTTCCGCAATAGTCTTCATGGCTATGAGTATACCACACAAAAAGGGATATAGTACAATGTACGCGAGGTGGTCTCTGTGGAAAGAAAAGCAATACCAGAACTCGACGAGGTTCGACAAAAGATAGAGAACTACGTGAAGCGGGTAGCAAACCTCCGAGATGAAAGAGGAAGAGGCGTTGATCTTCTAAGGCTTCGAGACGCCATTGAGGAATGGCTTAAGTTTTACGAATCCCAGGGAGCTTCCGTGGAGCCTGAATGGATCCGGGTACGGAACTTCGATGCTCTCCTTGAGAGGAACGCCGCGCTTTTCCTGAACATCGTGGGGAAGAAGACCCTTAAAGCAGAACGGGAACGAATAGCACCTTCAGAAGAACGTTTCTGGTGGTGGCTGGATAGAAAGGTCGCGGAGGAAAGGAAAAAACGCCTCAAAAGAACAGGAGTAATCCTTGGTGTTGTGACCTCAGTCCTTGTCATACTCTACTTTCTCGTCTTCCGTCTCCCTCCCCACGAAGAGCAGTACCTTACTGCCCTTACTACCGCCGAAGAGGCGCTCCAAAACAGAGACTGGAAGAGGGTTTTTGCTGCTGCAAAAAGCGCCATTGACCTCTTTCCGGAGCGACCTACCCCGTACACCATTGCCGCCATTGCGGCAGAAAACCTCGGAATGGAAGAAGAGGCCCAGCGCCTTCGTGAGCGTGCTCGAGCCCTCCACGGGAAAGAGGAAGACTTCCTCCTTGAGGAAGCAGGCTGGTACTTCCGTGGCGGTGCTTTCGACCAAGCCAAAGCCCGTATAGCTCAGGTCCTGGCAAAAGACCCGGAAAACCTCACGGCCTTGAATCTCCTTGGATCCATCTATGAAGCAGAGGATAACGTTATTGAGGCGCTGAAAGTGTACCAACTTGTCCTTGCAATTGCTGAAAAAAGGAACGAAATCACGCTCATCCCTGTGGCTAAGATGAAGATTGGGATGCTGCAGCTTCGCCTCCCTCTGAGCATCCCCCTTCCTTCTCCAGGCGGCGAATAGTTCGAGTCGCAACTAAGTCAATTCCCGTTCCAAGGAGATTCCGGACGAGCACTTCACCACGCCGAACTGGAGCCTCAACCTCAAGAGAACGCAAAAACTCCATGAGGGCAAAGATGCGGCCTTTGGGGAAGGGGTGGGAAGTCCGCACAGGAAGGCGCGGGATTTCCCCACACCGTATGCGAACCGTGGTCGTGACAATCCGACAAGGGTGGGTTACCTCCTGCGCTGCGTATGACCTACCCCGAGCGCAACCACCGCGGAATGAGAATTCGTTGTCCTTCGGCTCTACTCGAATTCGACACCCCAGGGGACATACGATGCAGAGCACTTCAGAAAGAGTCGGTGTGTCTTTCTCCTTCAAGGATGACCTGCACCTCTTTTCTCTCCCTTGGCCAAGGTATCTGAGAAAGCTCAAGGCGAATCATCTCACCAGGCCGACATATAGGTATGTGCACAGAGTAAAATTCTTGTCCTTGCTGCACAAAGGACAGTCGTGCTTTCCGAAAACTCTCCTTAGGCCGGACGTAGATGAACCCCTCCTTCCCCCTCCGTATTCGCTGCGGAACAAGAGTAGCAACACCTCTCCCAGGACTCAGGATGAGAGGAGACGCTTTATCCTCGAACCGCTCGCTAATCCTTTGACCAATCCGCTCAGCACTCTTTGTCACATAGTCCACAAGATCAAAGACCGCGACCACGTTACCGCAGGCAAAAAATCCTGGCACGTCACAGGCGAAATCCTCATCCACGAAGGGTCCATTGCTTGAGGGACAGAGAGGAACCCCAGCTTTCTTAAGGAGTTCGCTTTCAGGAATAAGTCCAACCGAAAGAAGCAACGTATCACAGAGAATACGACGTGGTTCCCCCTTAGGCTTCCCTTTTTCATCCACTTCCCCCACAAGGACTCCCTCCACCCGTTCCTTTCCAAAGACCTCAAAGACCGTATGAGAGAGGAGAAGAGGAATGCCAAAGTCTTGCACGCATTGGACATAGTTGCGAAGAAGGCCGCTGAGTGTGGGACGGATTTCAACTACCGCCTCAACTCGTACCCCCTCAAGGGTAAGGCGGCGAGCCATAATAAGGCCAATATCTCCAGAACCTAAGATAACCGCTCTTCTCCCTGGAAGGTACCCCTCAACATTCACAAGGTATTGCGCACACCCTGCAGTGAAAATCCCCGAGGGTCTCGTTCCAGGAAGACGAATCATTCCTCTGGTTCGTTCTCGACACCCCACAGCGAACACCACTGCACGAGGATGAAAGGCGAACACTCCCCTTCGGCTGACCGCTATCACCGTTCGATCGCTTCTCACCTCAAGAACCGTGGTGTCTGTGAGTACTTCAACACCAGTCTTCTGGAGCAGCTCTATGTACCGTTCGGCGTATTCAGGACCTGTGAGTTCCTCCCCGAAAACATGGAGTCCAAACCCAGGATGGATGCATTGGTTGAGGATTCCCCCGAGGAAAGGATTCCGTTCAAGAAGGAAAACCCCTCGCGCACCATGTTCCCAAGACGATATCGCTGCTGCCATCCCCGCCGGACCACCACCAACAACCACAACGTCTGCCTCAATGGACTTCGGCATACGATGCCACCCCGTTCCTCCTAAGGACATAAAAGGACCCTGGACCGGACTTTCGAATCTCCAGAGGTGAGAAACCAAATTCCCTCTCCAAAATCCCAGGGAGGTGCATTCCGCAGAACCCCCCCTGACATCTCCCAGCGAAAACTCGAATCCTCCGCTTCAGCCCGTCAAGGGTCCGGGCAGGAGGATTCGACCGTAAAGCCCTCTTCACCTCGGCAAGGGTTACCTCCTCACACCGACAAACAATTTTTCCCCAGTCCGGGTCTTGGGCGATGAGACGTTCCCGTTCTTCAAGCGAACACTCCCGAAACACCGGCGGTGGAATTCTGGGCTGAAAGCCACTCCTCTCTCTGAGGGGAAGTCCCTGCCTTTTGAGGAGCTCTCCCACATACTCAGCGATACCAAAACACGCCGTGAGTCCTGGGGATTCAATTCCCACAAGGTGGAACACCGAGGAAAAACGGGAAGAAGGGGTAATAGAAAAATCCCTCTTGGGAGTTGCCGGACGGATACCCGAAAACGTCGTAATAACCTTATCAAGGGGGAGGTCAGGAACAAGCTTTCTTGCCCCTCTTTCAACCTCCTCAAGACCACGGAGAGTGGTTGCCGTATCCTCCCAGGATACAGCTTCGAAGTTTGGTCCAAGGAGAACATTACCCTCTGGAGTTGGGGAAACGAGGATACCCTTGCTTTCCTCAGTAGGTACAGGATACAGCACATGACGCACGAGCCCTTGGCACTCACGGTCAAGCACAAAATACTGTCCACGGAAAAGGGAGAGAAACGGTACTGAGTCTCCAATGCGTTCTGCAAGCCGCGGGGCACCAATACCAGCGCAATTCACGAAGAACTTTGTAGCATACGCTTCCCCATCGCCACAACGGACCAAGAGATACCCTCCCAATGCCTCGACAGAACTAACCTCTTTTGCGAAGTGCATGGTGACTCCGTTGAGTACCGCGCATTCCGCAAGAGCAATCGTAAGAGAAAAGGGAGAAATCACCATGGTCTCAGGATCAAAGTACCCTGCGTATACCCGAGGATGTAGGCAAGGCTCAAGGACAAGAACTTCTTTCGGCGAGAGGATTGCCGCTCCCTCAACTTTCCCCCGCTCTTGCAAGACCTTGAGGTGTTCTGCCTCCTCTTTCGAAAAGGCCAGGGTGAGTGCCCCGCAGCAGAGTGGTCTCAGACCAAGTTCCCGAAAGGCTTGCGGAAACCACGAAAGAGAACGAAGATGCATCTCTCCCTTGAGAGTACCTGGAGCAACGTAACTCCGAGAGTGGAGAATACCAGTGTTGGCTTTGCTCACTCCACAGCAGACATCCGCACACTTTTCAAGAAGGAGGACGTCCAGGGAGAAGTGAGCAAGGTACCAGGCAATAGCGCAGCCCACCACTCCTCCACCAGCGATGACCACGTCGTAAACCCTCACAGATACCGCTCCTCCCGGTTCATTCTCCAGAGTTCTTTCGCGCTCGTTGATACCGCAAGAGCCCCGCTTCTGAGAATACTCCGAATTTCCTCTTTCTTCCGAATGAACCCTCCACAGATGATTGGAGGGAACTCTTCAAGAGGGATATAGACCCGAATCTTCGGAAAGATAATCCCTGGGAGCATTTCCACTGCGTTGGGCTTCACTTCCTGAACCACCTTAAGCCCCGTTCGGAGAGATTCGCTATCAATACAGAAAAGTCGGAAAATCGTGGCGAATCCCATGCGTTGAGCAAGAGCAAGGGTTCGCGCTCGAGTAGATATAATCCCCCGGACTTTTGGAAAAAGTTCCCGCAGGAGTAGAAATCCTGACTCATCAGGAGCGATACCCCCAAAAAGATCCACGTGGAGGAAAAAGGAAGTGCCAGCCTCCGCAAGCTCAAGAGTCCTTCTCACCTCGAAGATATCCCCTTCAAGGAGGAAGTACACGGCGCAAAGGCCCAAATCCTCCCGGGTGAGATCTCGGACGTTCGTGGTCCGGAGCGCACCGATAACCGGGAAACGTCGGACAATCGCCACAAAATCCTCCATTGTCCCTCCAAAAAAGAAAGCCTTCCGCGCGGAACGGAAGGCTTTCTTTCTCTCCAAGCCACCTTAAAGTATACCACACCGCTACCGCCTCTCTGCAAGATACACTAGAAAAACCCCGAGAACAGCACAGAGGTAGAACCAAATGAAATGCCGGACAAGGGGGGATGTGGCAAAGTGAGTGGCAATGAAAACGTACACAAAGGGCAAAGCGATGACAAGAAGTGCCATGGTAACGATCATTCTCATGAGCAGTTTTCCCCAAAAGGCACCGGGATTTTCTGCCGTTGCACAAAACGAAGAGTCGTGGTGAATCCTGCTTTCCGAAGGAGTTCTTCGGCCTCTAAGAAATGCCCTCCCACGTTCTCCGGATGATGAGCATCCGAACCAACACACACCGAAAGACCAACCGCTTGTGCCCGTTGCAGGATCGACAAAGACGGGTAAGCCTCTCGTGCTGGTCCCCGCCAACCCGCAGTGTTGAGCTCAACAGCAACATTGTACTTCGCACAGGCAAAAAGAACCTCTTCAAGCTCTGGGATTTCCCGAGTAGGACGAAAGCCAAATTTCTTGGGGAGGTCAAGATGAGCGACCGCATCAAACCACCCAGTTTCTATTCCCCTCTTGAGTACCCGGTAGTAAGCGGCAAAAAGATCGTTAATATCCCACTCACGGTATCGACCGATGTACTTTGGGTGGTCGAATGGCCAACCGTCAAGGTAATGCACCGAAAGAAGGAGGTAATCCCAGGCATAGAAAGAAACGATTCTCTCAAGCTCCTCATCATGTCCCGGGACAAAGTCAACCTCAAGCCCAATTCGGATGGCAAGAGATCCGCGGTACTTTTCCCTGAGGGCTTCCACTTCCTTCGCATAGAGCTCGAGTTCCTCCTCTGGGATTGCCGACTCCCTCCGGCGCATGCTCTTTGGGAGGAAGTACTGTGGCGAATGGCCTGAGAAACCAATTTCTCTAAGCCCCCGCTCGAGAGCCTTCTCAATGTATTCCTCGTACGTTCCCGAAGCATCGCCACAGCGGAACGTATGCATGTGGTAGTCACAGCAAAGCACAGCAATCACCCCCATCGGAAATTATCTCCCGTCCCTTTACAAGGGACAAGGGAAAACGTACAATGCCCAGGGGGAGTGAAGACGGTGCATCAAGTCGTAGCACGACGTTTCAGAGTTCTTGCCTGCCGATCCATGTACCGGGAAATATCCTTTCTTGTTTCCCAGGTAGAAAGCGCCTGTGACGTTACCTTCCTTCCTCTTGGTTTGCACAACGATCCCCGAAGGCTTCGGGAAGCTCTCCAGCGGGAAATCGATACCACCCAACCACAGCAGTTCTCTTACGAGAGGAACAACCTGGAAACAGGTTACGATTACGATGCCATTGTCCTCGCCTACGGTCTTTGCAGCCGAGGAACCGAGGGTATCACCTCCACAAAATACCCCATCGTCATTCCCCGAGCACACGACTGTATCGCCCTCCTCCTTGGTTCCCACAAAAAGTATGAGGAGCTCGTGGGCACATACCGAGGTATTTACTGGTACTCCCCCGGATGGATAGAACATTCTCTTGAGCCAGGACGAGAGCGATCCTCTTTCGTGTACGAGGCGTACCGACAAAGGTATGGCGAGGACAACGCCCGTTACCTCATGCAACTTGAGGAACACTGGCAGAGGGAATACCGTTACGCCTTCTACATCAGCTGGGGGCTTCCTGTAGACGCCAAGTATATGGATTTCACCCAAGAATGCGCCGCCTTTCTGGGATGGGAGTACAAAGTTGTCGAAGGAGACAAAGGTTTCCTGATGGACCTTCTTGAGGGCCGATGGGACACGGAACGTTTCCTTGTCGTTGCTCCAGGAGAGACCCTTGAGGCAAGCGGGGACGAGTGCGTCTTCCGTCGCCGATCAATCCCCGCAGAGTGACTCGAACTCTTTGAGCATGCGGTAAGGCTTTGTGATGATGCGGAAAGGAATCGTGCTGAAAAACTCCACGAGATCCCTGCGGTACTCTTCGGTGAGGCGTTGTGGCTTGGTCAAGATTCTCTCCACGAGCTGTTCCCCATACAAGGCAACAAGCTTTGCCCGATCGAGGCTAATTCCAAGACCACATTCCTCGCAGACAATCGACTTAACAATACCCGCCTGGTAGAGAATCCGGTGTCGTGTTTCCCGCTGACAGGCAAGACAGAGAAACGAAGTGACAATCTCCTCTTCCAACGTCATCCATCCCCCCGTTCCACCCGGATAGCATAGGCATCCTTCACCACTTCGAGCTTTTGAATACGCTCAAGCGAATTCCGAAGTTTTGCCTCCTCCACTTCATGGGTGAGGAAGTAGATGTTGGTCAGCTTTCCAGGAGTACTCACCGGTTGCTTCACCGCTGAAAGACTCACCCCTGCTTCCCCAAACTGAGTGGCAATTTTCCCAAGAACTCCCGGAACGTCAAGAGCAAGAATACGCACACAGTATTGCGTGACAAGTTCCTCAATGGGTTGCACAGGAAGTTCTCCAAGACACGTGCATCCCACACGTCCCCGGCAGTTGTACTTGAGATTGCGAATCGCTTCGATGATATCACCAACTAAGGCACTACCCGTTGCCTCTCCCCCCGCTCCTGGGCCCCGGAAGGTCAACGCTCTGGTTTTCGACTTAACGTAAATAGCATTCTCCACTCCAGAGACGCTGGCCAGAGGATGCTCCAAAGGTAAAAGCACTGGATGAACCCGAAGCTCTATTCGGCCACCACGCTTCTTCGAGATAGCAAGAAGCTTCACCACAAAGCCAAGTTCTCTTGCAAACTCAAGGTCTTCAGGAATGAGACGAGTAATCCCCTCCCGAAAAACATCCTCCACATCGACCTTCGTGTGGAAGCACAAAGAAGCAAGAATGGCGAGTTTGTACGCAGCATCGTATCCCTCCACATCCATGGTGGGGACAGGCTCAGCATATCCACGGCGCTTCGCTTCAGCAAGCGCTTCTTCATACGGAGCTCGGCGTACAGACATCTCCGAAAGGATGAAGTTCGTTGTACCGTTGACAATGCCAATGACCTCTTCTATATCATCCCCCACAAGCTGTTCTTTCAGGGCGTGAATGATTGGAATACCGCCACCGACTGCTCCTTCGAAAAAGAGATCACTCCCACTCTCTCTCGCAATTTCCAAAAGTTCCCCTCCCCGCTTAGCGATGAGTTCCTTGTTCGGAGTCACGACGCTCTTCCCCCGGGAAAGGGCACTCGACACAATCTCAAAAGCCGGAGACACCCCACCTATAGCCTCAACGACAATACGAATCTCCGGATCATCGAGAATAAGCGACGGATCCTCTCCACGGAGCTCTGGAGGAATCACCACCGGACGTTCCCGAGCCCAATCTTTATCCACAACCCGAGCAATCTGAATCTTCACCCCGAGCTCCTTTTCAATCTCACCCTGTCGCTCCCAGAGAACCTTCACCGTCCCTGCCCCAACCGTGCCGAAACCGATAACACCAATCTTGACTACTTGCTCAAACATCTTCTCACCTCAGATGTTAATGACTTTGCTCAAAAACTCTCGTGTTCGGGGATGCCTCGGCCGGTAAAAAATCTCCTCAGGAGACCCCTCTTCAACAATTCTCCCATCGTCAAGGTGGATAACCCGATGTGAAACCTCCCGGGCAAATCCCATTTCATGGGTTACGATAATCATCGTCATCCCTTCCTGAGCGAGCTCTTTCATCACGTCAAGCACATCTTTCACCGTTTCGGGGTCAAGAGCAGAGGTCGGCTCATCAAACATCATGACCTTGGGACTCATAGCCAGGGATCTTGCTATAGCCACGCGTTGTTTCTGACCTCCCGAAAGCTGCGCTGGGTACGCATGAGCTTTCTCTTCAAGGCCGACTTTCCGCAAAAGCTCAAGAGCGATTCTTTCAGCCTCCGCCTGGGGTATCCTCTTGACCTTGCGGGGAGCAAGCGTGATATTCTCAAGAGCTGTCATATGGGGAAAGAGGTTGAAGCTTTGGAAGATCATTCCTATGGACTGACGAACTTTACTGAGGTCAACCCCATCTTGAGTAATGCACACACCATCGATGAAAATCTCCCCGCTCTGCACAGGTTCAAGACCGTTGAGGCACCGAAGAAGCGTACTCTTCCCCGATCCTGAAGCCCCGATGATGGATACGACCTCTCCGAAACGGACACGGAGGTTGATATCTTTGAGCACATGATGCCGTCCAAAGTACTTGTTAAGGTTTCGGACTTCAACAATCCATTCACTCACTGTATCGCAACCTCTCTTCAGAAAAGCGCACTATCCGGGAAATCGCATACGTCATAAGGAAGTAAAAAAGCGCCACCCCAGTCCAGATTTCAAAAGATTTGAAAGTACGCGTAATGATAATCTGCCCAGTCCGGGTAAGCTCAGCGATAGCGATGGTTGAAACAAGAGAAGAATCCTTCAAAAGGGCGATGAATTCATTCCCCAAAGGAGGAAGAATACGTACGAAAGCCTGAGGGAGAATCACATAGTACATCGCCTGCCGCCAAGTCATACCAAGAGACAGGGCTGCCTCCATCTGTCCTCGGGCGATGGACTCTATGCCACCCCGGACGATTTCCCCAACATAGGCGCCACTGTTAATCCCCATGGCTATAACACCGGCAAGAAACGGATCAAGGTTCACCCCTAAAGCAGGGAGACCAAAATACACGATGAAGATCTGCACAAGCAAAGGCGTTCCCCGGATGATCTCGATGTACATCCCCGACACAGCCCGAAGGAAATGGTTCGGCCAGACCCGGCAAAGTCCGGCAACCAGACCAATGCAAAGACCTAAAGCAATAGAAAGAGAAGTAATACGAAGCGTCACCATTGCCCCCACAAGAAGTGAGGGCAATGCTTCATAGAGGGCGGCAAAGTCAAAGCTCACGTTACTTTACGAACTCCCCGAACCACTTTTTGTAGATCTCGTCGTACTTCCCAGATTCTTTGATCCTTCGGAGGGCCTCATTAATCGCCGCAAGAAGTTCCAAATCCCCCTTCCGCATCGTCACTCCGTACTTTTCCTCCCCTTCCCGGAATGTGGCTACAATCTTCATATCTGGAAGCATCTTCATCCGGTACGCAACCTCGGAGAGATCGTTCACCACCGCATCAGCTCGACCATGGAGAACCTCCATGTATGCCTTATCAATGGTATCAAAACGCTTGACCGTTACACCCTCCATTTCGCTCACCGCAAGATCGCCCGTTGTCCCAATCTGCACTGCTACAACCTTCCCCTTGAGGTCTTCAGGACCCTTAATGGTGGTGTTATCCTTACGAACCGCTATGGCCTGGGATGTCACATAGTACGGATCGCTCATCTCTTTGGACTTTAGCCTCTCCTCGGTGATGGAGGTTGCAGAGATGATGATATCGAACTTCCCCGCGTCCAAGGCAGGGAAAATGCCATCCCACGCCGTATCGATGAACACAGCCTCTACCCCAAGCTCTTCAGCGATAGCTCGTCCAAGATCGATATCAAACCCCACGATTTCTCCCTTCTCGTTGCGGAACTCCATGGGTGGGTATGTGGCATCAGTCCCAATGTAAATCTTTCCTCTCGCCTTAATGGCCTCAAGGGTTGAGGCGTACGCAAAACCACTCAACCCAAAAAGAGCAAGAACCACAAAGAGCGCAACTGTCCTCATTGTGCATCCCCTCTTTTTTTCCGAATATACCGCTTCTATGCAGGCCTGTCAACGAACTTTTGACCAAGCGTGAGGTAAAGATGCGAAACCCAAACGATGAGAAAAATGTTGCTCACCACTGCTCCAGCGTACGGGATAAAGGCAAGCCCAAACGCCACAGCTACGTAAAGGAGGAGGACTAAGAAGTTCAATCCCTGGAGGGCAAAGCGCAAGGCATAGGGTAAAGCCTTGTCGAAGGTTACATTCTCCCTTGCCGCATGGGGCATACTCATGATGAGGATAGCCTCAAGAAGCACGCCAAGAACGACAAAGAAATGCGCACCAAAAGCTACCACTAAAGCGGTGATGGCTGCCGTTATGACTATGTTTGGAGCTCGTTCAGAGATACTGCGCCAACTCTCAAGAACATCTGGTTCCTCGCCCTGCAAGTATTTCGCAAGGAGAAGGGTTCCCCAAGCAAGGCAAACGAACGTCACAAAACTCCCAAAAGCAGCAAGCACAAAGGCAACCGCAGACCGGTTGATAAGGTCTATGGCAAGATTGACCAACCCCGCAATAAGCGCAGGGACAAGCACCTCTGGAGCTTGACCGAAAGCTTTAAGCGGTCTCTGCAGGACCTCTTGGAAATTAACCTGCATATCTCCCCCCTCCTTCCGTCCTGTTGCGGTTTCCATTATACCACGCTTCCTTCTTGACACGCCTTCAGGTACAATGGCAAAGAGGGGAGGGAAAGCGATGCGATGGCGAATCTTCCTTGGGAATTATGAAAAGGCTTTCAGAGACTCCCTACAGTTTGTGGCTTCACAGAATGTCGTAATGCGCCTTTGGAACAAGGATTACACCTTGTGGGGAAAGCAACCTGAAGAAATCGTTGACCGCCTCGATTGGCTTGAAGCCCCCTGCAGAATGCGGGGTATGGTGAAGAGCCTAAGGGACCTTGCCAATACCATACGCGAGGCGGGTTTCACAAAAGTCCTTCTCCTTGGGATGGGGGGATCAAGCCTTGCCCCGCTTATGTTTGCCGAAGCCTTCCCAAAGGGAAAGGAGTCCTTACCCCTCCATGTCCTCGACACCACGGACCCAGAAGAAATCAGAGCGCACGCAGATACCCCTGCGACTACCTTCTACATTGTCTCCACAAAGTCGGGAACAACGCTTGAGACGGCAGTGCTTTTCCGATACTTCTACACCCTCCTTGGGGAACATGGCGTCACGAATCCTGGGGCACACTTTATGGCCATCACCGATCCGGGAAGCCCTCTTGTTACGGAAGCCCAAAAGTATCGCTTTCGGAGCATTTTCTGCAACAACCCGAACATCGGAGGGAGGTATTCCATCTTCTCCTTCTTTGGTCTTCTCCCAGCGGCTCTACTTGGCATCGACCTTGTTACTCTTTTGAGCGAGGCTCAGAAAGGGATGGAAACGTGTTTCCCTGACCATCCAATTGAAACCAACAAAGGTGTAATCTTTGGAACCTTCCTCGGAAGCCTTGCCCTCTCTGGATGCGACAAGGTGGTATTCCTCTTCCCATCGCCTCGATTCGCCACCTTCGGCATGTGGCTTGAGCAGCTCATCGCCGAGAGCACAGGGAAAAACGGCAAAGGTATCCTCCCAGTTGTGCGAAAACGACCGGTTGCTCTCCCCCGTGAGGACGTGGCATACGTGGTCTTTTTTGAAAACGAAGACGACCATCTTGTACGCTTTCTCAGCGTTCTTGAGCGCAATGGTTCTCCCTACATGGCCATACCGGTGGAGACCCCTTATGCCCTCGGAGAACAGGCGTACCTTTTTGCTTTCGCCGTAGCTCTCTCAGGACACTTGCTTGGCATCAACCCCTTTGACCAACCCGACGTGGAACTTACCAAACGTTTCACCCGAGAAATGATGTTCCATGCCAAAAAGGGCATCTCTCTTGAAAAGGCTCAAAACGACGGGACTATCACCTTCCTCTGGGAGGAAGGGGCTGCCTCCTTTAGTGAGGCCTTCAAGCGCTTTCTGGGGAGGCTCAAAAAAGACGGATACCTCACCATTCAAGCCTTTACCCCATACAGCGGTGATCTTGCCAAAAGCCTCGAAACTCTTGCCACAGCAATCGAAGAACGGTACAGAACTCTCGTCACCTTAGGGTATGGTCCTCGGTACCTCCACTCGACGGGTCAACTCCACAAAGGAGACGGAGGGAAAGGTAGCTTTCTCCAAGTCATCACAGAAAGCGGTGAAGACCTCCCTATTCCTGATGAAGCAGGAAAACCAGGAAGCTCCTTTAGCTTTGGAACCCTCAAGAAGATTCAAGCTCTTGCTGACCGCGAAGCACTCCGGGAACGGGGCCGGAATGTCCTCACCATCATCCTCCCAAGGGAGGAAACACAAAGAGCCCTTACGCACATTGCTGCGCTCCTTACGGAGATGTAAGAGCATCGTTTCCTCTCTTTCGCCGTTTTTCCAAATACATTTTGGCATCAGCAGAAGAGAGGAGTTCCTCTACGTTTTGCGCTCCCTGAAGCGAAAAAGCCCATCCAGCGCTAAAGGAAAGACGATAGGAACGCGAAGCACTTGCGTTCCATTCTTCAACCAAGGCATCAAGGCGACTGAGGATCTTCTCAAGGTCTGCATCCTTTACGCCTTTAAGGAAAACCACAAATTCATCCCCACCGATACGGGCGAGAATATCCGATCTACGGAAAACCTTTCGAAGGATTCTACTGAACTCCTGGAGTGCTCTATCCCCTTCCCCATGACCGAACTGGTCATTGATCCACTTGAGGTTGTCAAGATCGATGAAGAGAATTCCAGTTTCCTTCCCCTCACGTTTTGCCTGGAGCAGGGCGTGTTCTGCCAGGATGAGGAAACCTCGTCGGTTGTAAAGACCGGTGAGGTCGTCGGTAATCGAAAGGTGCTCAAGTTCCTGGATTCGCTGTTCCCTTTCCCGGAAACGTTGTACGAAGCTGAGGATTTCCTCAACCTTTCGGGCAAAGAGGGTATACAGACGGCGTTCTTTTCGGGTGAGAGGAAAAGGGGCTTCGAGAAAGAGAAAGGCCTTTCCGCTTCCCGCACCTATGGTAGAGACCCATTGATCCTCTTTAGGCCTCCGCATGGCTTCCTCTGCCTCTTCTTCTGAAGAAAAACCCCAAAAAACTCTCACTTCCTCCCAGCAAAACGCCATACGCTGTACCCCCAAAAGACGTACAGCTCGCTCCACAATCTCTTGGAAAAACCGCTCGGGCGTTTCAGGAAAAGACAGCGCAGAAATCTCATGGAGAACAGCAAGCTCTGCTTCAAGGGGAACCTCGGAGGGACAAGAAAGACACTGTTCTTCCTTACTCTCTCCAGCAACAGCAACCACAATGGTTTTGTTTCGAAACAGCGGTGCCTTTCCGTAGGGATGAATCTCTCCAGCGCTGAGAAAGCCACAGAGGGGAACATCACCCACGCTTTCTTGAACAACCGCAAGTTCCCTCTTAAAATCTTCCCCAAGGAAGAGAAAGCGGCTCACACAATCAAAGATCAGAGCAAAAAGGGGGTTTCTGACAGCGGCACCTACCTCCTCTCCAACCTCTCTTGCAGCTGCAAGGAGTTTCTCCTTTTCCCCTTTCATGAGATACCCAACCGCTCCCTGAGGCACACTCGCCCCAACAAAGCCCATGGCCCCATCAGGAGCAAAGTATGCTGGATCCCGAATGAGGAATTCCCCGTACACGTTTGGGAACCCAAGGGGGTACAAAGTCCCAATACGAGGAAGCTCATCTTGGGGAAAATCTCCTACCCGTTCCCGGTATGCCGCTAAAGGAGAAATCCCATCAATCGCCACGACCTCTCTTCCACGAGTCTTTGTCACCACAAGGAGTTCCCGACTCGGAGACCATCCATGGGCAACGGACGAAGAGAAAACAACCCCGCCAAAAACCCCCACAACAACAGGCCCCTGGACGCAACCCCTCTCAGTAAAACGAAACTGCCCTGTTCCCCCGCCAAGATACAAAAAGCGAGGCCCAAGGACGTTGTAAAGTCCTTGGAGAAAAAGGGGAACTTCAAGAGAAGGATCTGCAAGGATGATAACCGTCCCTTCCCGGGAGGAAATCGGATGAACCATTTTCCCTATTTCCTGCCCCAGTACGTACGGATCGCTTTCACCCTCGGGAGGAGCAAGGGTTAAGGCCTGAAAATCCTCACCAAAAAGAGCACAAGCCACAACCCCCTGAGAAAGAATCTCTCGTCCTGCAATGACACCTTCAGCGGAGCACCCAAGAACTTTTGCCAGAGGGAACCTTCTCCGAAGCATTGTCGTGAGGTTTTCAGGATCATACTGGGGAGTAACAAAAAGAAAAAGGAAAGAAGGCTGACACCCTTCAAGAAGGATAAGAGACAAGACCTCAGCAACGGCTGCCTCCTCACAAGGGGCAGCACTCACTGCAAGTTTTACCTTCATGGAGACTCCTTAACCCCTTGGTGCGCCCGGCGGGACTCGAACCCTCAACCTGCGGTTTAGGAGACCGCTGCTCTATCCTTTGAGCTACGGGCGCACCAGGCATGTTCTATTTTAAATAAGCTGGCGGAATTTATCAACGATCTCTTCAAGAGAGGGAACGCCAGGAAACCACTCGCGTTGCGTCAAATCCATGGCTATGCGCTGGTAGAGCCAGCTGACAAGTTGCACGAGGGCTGAGGGAAGGGGAGGAGGTGTACTCGTAACGTACGCCTTCCAATCAACTGGGTGCTCTTGCTTTGCTCTTTGCACCTCATCGTACCACCGTGTTTTCCGGTAGAAAGAACGAAGGATTTCTTTGCTCATGGGTACACCCTGAAAGGTCAGACGACACTCGTCAGGAGTCCCCACAACGTCAACAAGGAGAAGGTCACGTTTCCCATCAAGCGCAAGTTCAACCTTTCCATCCTCGTTGACGATGCCTATGCGGCGCATCTCCTTAGTGATAAAGCGATCCACAAAAAGGAGCATCTCTTTGACTTTCCGTACCTCCTCAGGATCCAGAATACCAAGCTCCTCAATGACTGACCAGGCCACGTACCTGTCCTGTTCCTCAAGCTTTGTAGAGACGTCAAGGATGGGTTCAGGGAGGAATGTCCCTGGAGGAGGAAGCTCGGAAAGCCCGAGTTCTTCAAGGGTTAACTTCCCCTCAGCAATACGTCTTCTAAGGCTTGATTCTTCAGGAAGCGTGTTGCGATAGATGAACTCGAAAGGAATGAGGAAATTCCCTCGGACATACCGATACAGCCCGTAATCGTATCCCTCTCCAGTTCGGGAAGGAAGGATAACTCGAAAAAGTCGTATATGCATAGTGTTGGTGGGTTCTCGCAACTCAGAGAGCCTTTTTATCCTCCCCTCCTCTTCGAGACCAAGGTAGTGGGTAGACACACCTGCCTTTTCGAGCTTCTCAAAGAAGTAGGCACCAATGAGACAGAGAGCCATTCCCTTGTACGGAATAGTGTCGGGCATCTCTCCCCAGTCGAACACCGAGTACCGGTCAGAGAAGATGAATTTCCCCAGACCAGGTTCCTCGTCACGCGGTGAAGCGAGAACGACAAGATCCTTCACACTTCCCATAGTGGCCTCCAAGTTCTTGCAAAGCACCGTGAATACTTCTATACTTTTTCCAACATTATAGGGAAGGGGTCGGGAAATTGGAACTGGTTTTCGGGATGAAGGATGTGTATCCTTGGGAAACAAGAATCAGAAGGAACATAGAAATGCGCCTTCGAAGGCTTTTTGAGAGCTGGGGATATGCTGAGGTTGAACCACCAACCCTTGAGTACTACACCCTTTTTGAAAAGACCATGAACGAGGACATGAAAGAACGTATCTACAAGTTTCTGAACAGAGACGGCAAACTCGTTTGTCTCCGGCCCGAGTTCACCACTTCCGTTGCCCGTATGTACGCTCGAGAAAACGGCTCGATTCCCATTCGGGTCTACTATAGTGGCAAAGTCTTTCGTTATCCTTCTTCTCCTTTCCGCACGGAAAGCGAGTTTACCCAGGTGGGTCTTGAGTGCATTGGCAGAGGTGGTCCCACAAAGGATGCTGAGGTCATTGCTCTTGCCATCCTTGCGCTCCAAGAAACCGGTATCCAAAAATTCGAGGTTGATCTGAGCCATGCTGGGATCTTCCGGGGTATCCTTGAGTCCCTCCCCATCCCTACGACGCAAAGAGAAACGGTGAAAAAGGCGATGAAACGGAGGGATTTCGTGGTGTTGCACGACCTCTGCAAAAAGGGTACCCTTCCCCTCTCTCTTGAGACGTTCCTTTTGCGCCTTCCTTTCCTGCGTGGGAAAAGAGACCTTTTGGAAGATCTGATGCTGCTTTTCCCAGAAAGCGAGCAATGGCAAAAAGCGGTTCAAGAACTCCTCGATGCTTGGGCAATCCTTGAAGACTTTGAGCTTTCTGGACACCTCTGGGTCAACGTCGGATTGGTACGCGATTTTGACTACTACACTGGAATCATCTTTGAAGGGTTCTCGCCTCAGGTAGGGTACCCTCTCCTTGCGGGGGGAAGATACGACGAACTCTTCCGAGTATTTGGAAAGGATTTCCCCGCCTGCGGTTTTGCCATTTTTCTTGAGAGAATCCTCGAAGCCCTGGAAAAAGAGTCCTCTTGGCGGAATGAGTGGCATTCGCCCCCGGTATTCCTTTACCCATCCTCCCTCCGGAAGGAAGTCCTCAGACTCGCCAACCGTTTGCGAAGGAAGGGAATTCCTCTTGTCCTCGAGGAAAGCGAAAAAGAGGAATGTGTCCTTGTCACCACACGAGGTTCCTTTACCCTTGCGCGCCTTGACGATGAGACGTTAGAGCATCTCCTCAAGGGGGAGAGACCGTGAAAAAGCTCACCATTACCATCCCTACTGGCAGGCTCAAGGACGAAGTCCTTGGGCTTCTCTCTTGTCTCCTCCCCACCTCCTTCACCATCCCCTCACGGCAATTAGTAATCGATGACGCTTCGCTCCCCTGGCGAGTAATCCTTTCACACCCAAAGGATGTCGCCACCTATGTGGAACACGGGGCAGCAGATCTTGGATGCGTGGGGAAGGATATCCTCCTTGAGCGGGGGAACGAAGTGTATGAACTCCTCGACCTCCGCATCGGAAAGTGCGTAATGGTGCTTGCTGGGCCTGAGGGCACCACAAAAGAGGATCTCCTAAGGAGGGAATACCTCCGCATTGCCACAAAGTATCCCCACTTTACCCTCCAGTACCTCCAGGAACGAAGGATACACGCTGATATCGTGGCTTTGTACGGATCCATCGAGCTTGCCCCAGCCATTGGCATTGCCGACGGCATTGTTGACCTCGTATCCACTGGAAAGACTCTTCGGGAAAACCGTTTGCACGTTCTTGAGGCTATTGTTCCCATTTCCACCCGCCTTGTGGCAAATCGTGTGAGCATGAAGACGAAGACCAAAGAGATCGAAGAGTTCACAAGGGCTCTGGAGGAAGTGATTCCCCGTGAAGATCATCCTGAAACCGGTTAGGACCTTTCAAGAAGTAGCGAAAGACCTCGGGGTGGACCGTTACACCCTCTACGAGAACTTACGGAAAGTCGAAAGGGAAGTTGAAAGGATTATTGAGGATGTCAAGGAACAAAAAGACAAAGCTCTGAGGGAGTACACAAAGAAATTCGATGGATGTGAAATCGCTGACTTCCGAGTCCCTTTGAAGGACCTGGAAGAGGCTTGGGAAAAAGCGAGAGAGGACTTCAAAGAAACGATAAGGTTTGTGGCCTCAAATATTCGGGCTTTCCACGAAAGACAGAAACTAGAGTCATTCCTTATGGAACGTCCCCCCTCTCTCCTTGGAGAGCTCGTTCGTCCACTCCAGCGCGTCGGTTGCTATGTTCCCGGAGGGAGATTTGCCTACCCTTCCTCATGCCTCATGACGGTTATTCCGGCTCAAATTGCAGGAGTCAAGGAAATCGCCCTTTTCACCCCCCCGACCAAGGACGGGAGCGTTCCCCAGGAAATACTAGCTACCGCTTTCTTCCTGGAAGTGCAGGAGGTATATCGAGTAGGTGGCGTTCAAGCCATTGCCGCAGCATGCTTTGGAACTGAAACCATTCCCCCCGTGGAGAAGATTGTGGGTCCGGGGAATATCTACGTCACCACAGCGAAAAAGGTACTCCAAGGTGTGGTTGGCATTGATGCATTAGCCGGGCCATCGGAGGTCGTCATTATCGCCGATCAACACGCTCCGTCCGAGTGGATTGCTCTTGATCTCCTTGCCCAAGCTGAGCATGATCCCCTCGCTGTAAGTGTTCTCATCTCGCCAAGCGAGGCTCTCCTTTTTGCAGTGAAACAGCACCTTGAAAAGGAAGCTTTGAGCGCACCCTTCCCAAAAGAGCGGATCGCACCGATTTTCCTCTACCAGGTGGAGAGCCTCGACGCCGCAATAGAACTCGTGAACGTCCTCGCTCCCGAACACGTGGAAATCGTGGTGGAGAACCCTTTTACCCTTCTTCCCCGTCTCCGCAGAGGTGGAGCATTTTTCCTTGGACCGTACGCTCCAGTCGCCCTGGGAGACTACGGATACGGACCCAACCACGTCCTTCCCACAGGAGGGAGTGCGGCTTTCTCCTCTCCCCTTTCAGTCCGGGATTTCTACACCCTGTCCTCCTTCATCTTTCCCATGCCCCAGGATCCATCGCTTTCCTATGAGACGTACGCAACCCTTGCTGCCTACGAAGGGCTCTTTTTCCACCGCCGATCTCTCCTTGCCCGGGTCGGAAAGAAGTTCCTCACCGACATCGAACAAGGGTGGACTACCTAAACATCTCCTCAAGGAAAACAGGGAGGACAAAAGCCGCCTGGTGTATCCGGGAGGAGTAGTAACGTGTTGGAAAAGGCAGGTCTCGCCCACCTTGGGCAGGATCATGCCTCTTTGAAGCAATCACGTAACTCCACACCCCCCCAGGGTACGTAGGCACAAGTCCCCAGTACAAGCGGAGAATTGGGAAAACACCAAGGTGCTTCCAGAGTTTTTTCACCCGCTCAGGATCAAAGAAGGGAGGCTCCATTTGGGAAACCAGGACTCCTTCAGGGGAGAGATGCTCGTAAGCCCTTTTGTAGAATTCGGTAGAGAAGAGGGGTTCTGCCACTCCTTTCGGCACAGGATCGGTAGAGTCCATAATGATGACATCGAATACTTCTTCCGTTTCGGCGATGTATTCTGCAGCGTCCCCAATATGGATTTGGAGCCGTGGATCCTCCCAATTCCCAAGTTGCGGAAAGTACTTCTGGCATATTTCGATAACACCTTCGTCAATGTCCACAAGGACGACTTCCTTTACCGGATGTTTTAGCACCTCCCGAGCTGCTCCACCATCCCCGCCACCCACAATACACACCTTCTCGGGATGAGGGTGCGTTACCATAGCAGGATGCACGAGCATCTCGTGGTACATGAACTCGTCCTTCTCCGTCGTCTGCACGATGCCATCGAGGAGAAGAACCCTGCCGTAGAGGTATGTATCGATCACCGCAATTTCTTGTAATTTCGTTCGTCCCACAAAAAGGGTTTCTTTCACCTTGAGCGCCATCTGGTAGTTCTCAATGTAGTTCTGGACGTACCAGAGTTCCATCCGGTTTGCCCACCCCTCTCTCCACCTCTACAATTTTGACATCCTGAGGCTCAAAGTATCGTTTAATGAGAGGCATACTGATTTTGGGATCGCAAAGGGCGCCGAGGAAAATGTCAAGCGCTGCGTAACCATACTCAGGCCAGGTGTGGATAGCCACGTGGGACTCAGGCATGACAAGGAGCCCACTCAAACCATACGGTTCAAACTGGTACACGTGGAGGGCAAGCACTTCCTTGCCGTACGCTGCTGCAAGAGCGCGGAAGAATTCCTCGACTCGCTTCGCATCGTTGAGGAGTTGCGATCCCACGATCTCCACAAGGAGATGACGCGCCACCGTCTCTTCCACACGCAATACCCTCACCCCCTCAATCCAGCCACCAAAAGGCATCTTCTTGCGGTTTGGTCCCGCCGAAAAGAGTAGAAAAGTTCCTCTCTACAGCACGTGCAGAGTGGACTCACTTCGAGGTTCTCCGCTACCACTCCTTCCCCGAGGAGATCCGCCACCACAATGCCTTTAAGATCCACAAAAGCCGACCCTTCCTGCCACCGAAGAAAAACCTCCCTACCCTGCTTTACGAAAAGCTCTGCAACCTCTTCTCCTACTCTGAAGCAGCAGGAGCCTATTGCTGGTCCCACACCAGCCAGAATCTCAGCAGGTCGCACCAAAAAGCGCTCCTCCATAGCCTGCAGAACCCTGCGGTGAATGTTCTGGATGATTCCCCTCCACCCTGCGTGTACGAGGGCCAACACGCCACTGCCCGGGGCAAAAAGCAAAAGTGGTACACAATCGGCAACGAGGATTCCAGAATAGAACCCCTTTTTCCTGGTAAGCACCGCATCGGCCACACAGCAAGAAGCATTGTACCACAATTCTTTGTCGAAGACGAGGAAATCCGCACCATGGACCTGGTAAGGTACAAAAATCGAGCCGATTCCAAAGAGTCTCGCAATGGCTTCCCGACCTTCCGCAGTGGTAACATCGTAGGGTGTGTGGCGGGTCACAAAGAAGTGCTCAAGCTCGGGGAAACCAGAGAGCTTCGAAAAGCGAAGAACAAGCACACCACCACGCTCTTCACGATGCATGACTAGCACTCTACACCTTCTTACGCTCCGTCCAGCGCCTCTCGGTACGATCGGAGGAGACTGGCAAAACCACGGATCAAATCCTTTTCTCCCTTGTGCTCCATGACATACTGCAGAATCGCTGTGCCGACAATAACCCCATCGGTGTACGTAGCAACATGTCTTGCTTGGTGGGGATGGTGAATACCAAACCCAGGGAGAACAAGCACGGGAACATGACGCTTAACGTAAGCAACGCGTTCGGCAAGAGCCTCAAGGTCAACCTCCGCCTTCCCTGTTACACCCTTCCCAGAAACAAGGTACACAAAACCTTCACTCTGTTCAGCAATGCGACGGACCCGTTCTAAGGGAGAAGTAACCGAAGCAAGAAGAATGCGGGAGAGTATCCCCCGGGCTCCCTCAAGAAAATCCCAAGCTTCAAGGGGAAAATCAGCGACAATGAGCCCGAAGAAGCCAGCTTCTTGGTAATCCTTAGCAAATTGCGCCACTCCATACTGGAGCACGATGTTCCCATAGGTCATGGCTATAAGGGGAATAGAAAGCCGAAAACGGGAAAGGACTTCTGGAATCATCCGAGGAGTTACACCTTGCTTGAGGGCCAAAAAGGAAGTGGTTTGGATAACCGGCCCATCGGCCACGGGATCAGAGTGGGGAATACCAACCTCAACGGCATCTGCTCCTTCTTCTTCACAAACCCGAAGGAGTTCACAGAAACTCGCAACATCAGGATACCCAAAGGTGAGATACGGAACAAAAAGTTTGTGTATTCTCCTCCGTTCCGTGAGAATACAACGCAACGAATCCATGGCTACCTCTCTCCCTTAGCAAGAGACTCCATAACCACTGCGACGTCCTTGTCACCTCTCCCTGAGAGGCAGATGAGTATGGTGGCCTCGCGAGGTAGGGAAGGAGCAATCTTCAAAGCATACGCAATAGCATGGGCACTCTCAAGTGCTGGAATGATTCCCTCAGTCCTTGCAAGGCGACAAAAAGCATCCCTTGCCTCAACGTCAGTTACAGTCACATACTGCGCCCTTCCAGTTACCGCAAGATAAGCGTGCTCTGGACCAACCCCTGGATAATCAAGACCAGCAGCAATGGAGTGTGTCTCCTGAATCTGCCCAAACTCGTCTTGGAGGAGGAAACTCATGCTCCCATGGAGCACACCCTTTTTCCCCCGGCCAATACTTGCAGCATGCTTCCCCGTCTCAAGTCCAAGACCACCGGCTTCAACACCCACAAGTTTGACCTCCTTGTGGGGGAGAAAAGCGGAGAACATCCCTATGGCGTTACTCCCCCCTCCAACACAAGCGATAACGTAATCAGGAAGTCTACCTTCACGCTCAAGAAACTGCTCCTTTGCTTCTTGTCCTATGATCGACTGGAAATCACGCACCATAGTAGGATACGGATGAGGACCCACCACAGACCCAATCACATAATGCGTGGTATCTACATTCCGAACCCAGTCCCGCAATGCCTCATTGATAGCATCTTTGAGAGTCTGACTCCCAGAATAGACAGGAATCACCTCTGCCCCAAGAACTTGCATGCGAAAGACGTTGAGCTTTTGTCTCTCCACGTCCACAGCTCCCATGTACACCTGGCAGGAAAGCCCAAGAAGAGCACAGGCTGTCGCCGTTGCTACCCCGTGTTGCCCTGCACCAGTCTCAGCAATGATACGCTTTTTGCCCATTTTTTTGGCAAGGAGCACCTGCCCCAGGGTGTTGTTCAGTTTGTGAGACCCGGTGTGGTTGAGATCCTCGCGTTTTAGGTAAATCCGCGCCCCACCGAGTTCCTCAGAAAGCCTCGCCGCATACGTCAAAGGCGTAGGTCGTCCAGCATAGGTCCTGAGGTACATTGTTAGTTCCGCGCGAAAAGATGGCTCGTCCCGATAGTACTCGTACGCCTCTTCAAGCTCTTCCAGAGGGTGGATAAGCGTCTCTGGAACGAACTGTCCACCAAATTCACCAAAAAAGCCCTTTTTCATGGTATCACCTTCCGCTGCACAATCGCAAGCAACTCTCGAACCCTTTCCACGTCTTTTTTCCCCGGCGCTTTCTCAACACCACTGTTCACGTCAAGAGCAAAAGGGCGCATAACCTGAAGGAGACGGGGAACGTTCTCCACCGTTAATCCCCCCGAAATAATGACTGGACGGGGAAGACGCGTAACAAAAGGTGCAACAAGCTGCCATGGGAATGGCACTCCCGTGCCCCCCTTCTTCCCTCGGTATGCGGTATCAAAGAGAACATACGACACCCAGGGGATATACTCCTCAACACCCTCCGGGAGCGCCCCTTCACCAACCCCAAAGGCCTTTATAACCCCTCCCCCAAGCCGCTCGCAGAAGGATGGATCTTCCTCTCCATGGAGCTGTACAAGATCAAGTTTACAGAAACTGCGAATACGCTGTATCTCACCAAGCGGAGTATTTTGGAATACCCCTACGGTGAGAACTCTTCCCCCAAGGGAGGCGACAATCTCTCGAACCCTTTCTGGATTCACGTAACGGGGGCTCTCAGGGACAAAAACAAACCCCAACGCCCACACTCCAAGACGGGCAATGGATACCGCATCGTCCTTTTCTGTTATACCGCATACTTTAACAACGGGCAACCGTCTCCTCCCCCTGAAGCTCGCGGAGCTTTTTCACAGGATCCCGAGCAGTGAGCAATGATCCTCCAACAAGGAAATTGCGTACTCCAACCTCAAGGAGGAGTTCCACATCCTCGCGGGTGGCAATACCACTCTCGGTAATAACTGTCACCCCCGCAGGGACAAGAGGGAGAAGTCGAAGCGTTGTCTCAAGAGACACCTGAAACGTCGAGAGGTCCCGATTATTAATACCAATGACTTGAGCTTGAGCAAACAGGGCCTTCTTGAGGTCTTCCGCATCGTGAACCTCGACCACAGGAGTCAGGCCAAGGAGCTCGGCAAGTCTCACGAAATGTTTCAGCCGGTCTCCTGAGACGATACGGGCAATAAGGAGAATGGCATGCGCACCCGCCTCCTTTGTTTCGTAGATCTGCGTTTCCTCCAGAACAAAGTCTTTGCGCAGAACTGGAAGAGACGTTTTCTGCACAACCTCCCGGAGAAGCGCAGAACTCCCTTGAAAGTGCTCCTCCTCAGTCACTACCGAGATAGCTTTTGCCCCACCCTCTTCATAGGAAGAGAGAAAGTACGGAACATCTTGGGGAGCAATGAATCTCCCTCGAGATGGAGAGGCAAGTTTGATTTCGGCGATAATGTTCGGACCGGAACCTCGCAGCGCAGCGAGAAAAGTCCCTTTCTGGGGGCTGGCGAGGAGGCGCGCCACATCAATGGGCGAATACCACCTTTCCTGAGCAAAAAGCCTCCGTTTTTTCGCAGTCACAAGGGCCTCAAGAATGTTCTCCATGTCCTTCACCTCCTCGCATACGCTGCGCTACGGCAACGAGTTCCCGAACCCTGGCAAGGGCCTTGCCGCTCTGGATGGCCTCCTTCACCTGCGCAAAGGCTTGAGAAACCGTGTCCGCTCTCTCAGCAAGCCACACAAGGAAAGCTGCGTTGAGGACAAGCGCATCGTAGTGAGCCCCCTGATGCGTGTTCTGCAGAACCGCAAGGAAAAGACGCACATTGTCCTTCGCATCTCCCCCTCGGATCGCCTCCACAGGGTATTCAGGAAGGCCAACCTCCCGGGGATGGAAAGAAAAGGCTTCCATCTTCCCACCACTCACAAGAATACAGTGGGTTACCCCACTCACACTCACCTCGTCTACTCCCGGTTCTCCCCAAACAACAAGGCCTCGTCGCACCCCCAAAAGGAGCAACACATACGCCACTGGCTCAAGGAGCTTCGGATCGTATACTCCAACCATCTTGTAAGCTATGGAACAGGGGGTGGTCAGGGGACCGAGGATGTTGAACACCGTCCGAACGCCAAGTTCCTTCCGTACTCCTTGCACGGTTCGCATAGCAGGATGGTAAAGCGGTGCGTACAGAAAGGCGAAGCCTGTTTTAGCAAAAAGTGCCTCCATAGACGCTTTCGGAAGGTCCACGGGAAAACCCAGATTCTCAAGAAAATCTGCGCTTCCTGAACGACTCGACACAGAGCGATTACCATGCTTTACCACAGGAACACCAAGAGCGAAGGCAAGAAGGGCAGCGCCTGTGGAAATATTCAAGGTGTGTTGGCCATCACCACCAGTACCGCAGTTATCAGCAACAAGAACCCCCGAAGGCACTACAAACGGTACGGCAAAGTCCCGCATGGCCTGGGCAAAACCAAGGAGTTCCTCCTTCGTCTCTCCACGAACCCGTAGAATACCAAGAATGGCTCCCATTTGAGCAGGAGTGAAATCTCCTCGCATGAGGTCGCACATAAGCGCATATGCTTCGGGAGTCGTTAAGGATTCTCCAGTAAGCAACCGCACGAAGGTTGTCCTCATTTCCTCCCCACCTCCAGGAAGTTCCGAAGGATGATTTTCCCCTGAGGGGTCAAAACGGATTCGGGGTGGAATTGAACACCAAAGAGGGGATATTCCCTATGTTCCAAAGCCATAATTTCCCCCTCTTCGGTCCAAGCGATTACCCGAAGAGATGGTGGAAGACTATCGGGGTCAACAACAAGAGAGTGGTACCGACCAACCCATATCTCCGAAGGGAGATCCCGGAAGAGGAGAGAAGGGAGGAGGAAAACCTTCCACTTCTTTCCATGGCAGGGTTTTCGAGCCTTGACGATACGTGCTCCTTCAACATAAGCAATGCATTGGTGGCCAAAGACACACCCCCAAAATAGGGATAGAAGGAGCAAAGCGCGCTATAACGCTATTTGTTATGCCGCAATCGGTGGGATCCTTAGGACCAGGAGAGATAACAATTCGATCCGGACGCATTTGCTCAATCTCTTCGACGGTTATTTCGTCGTTACGGAACACTCGGATATCATCTCTACTCAGTTCCCCCAGGTACTGAACGAGGTTATACGTAAAAGAGTCGTAATTATCAATGACCAGAATCATGCCTTTTCCTCCTTTCCCGCAAGTTGTAAAGCAAGGAGCAAGGCTTCAGCTTTGCTCCTTGTTTCCTCGTATTCTCGCTCAGGCACGGAATCGTATACCACACCCGCCCCCGCTTGGACCCGAGCAATCCCATCTTTGAAGAAAATGCTCCGAATGATGATACAGGTATCCATATTCCCGTGGAAACTCACGTATCCTAAAGCTCCTGCATAAGGGCCTCGACTCTCTGGTTCAATCTCCTCGATGATCTCCATTGCCCGCACTTTTGGCGCTCCGCTCACTGTCCCTGCCGGAAAACATGCTTGCAATGCCCTCCAAGGAGTCATATCGGCGCGCAAAACACCAGAAACCGTAGAAACAATGTGAAAGACATGGGAGTAACGCTCTATCTTCATATATTCTTCAACCCGTACGCTTCCCAGCTCACATACCCTTCCAAGGTCGTTTCGCCCCAGGTCAAGAAGCATGACGTGTTCAGCATTCTCCTTCTCATCCCCAAGGAGGTCCTGGATGATCTCCTCCTCAGGCACACCTTGCAATCGTCGGCGTGTTCCTGCGATAGGACGCGTCATGACTTTCCTTCCCTCAACCTTCACCATCATCTCTGGGGAAGAACCAAGGAGTGTATACTGTGGCGTCTGGAAGTAGAAAAGGTACGGTGATGGATTCAGAGACCGCAGTATCCGATACGCTTGGAAAGGATCCCCCTCGTAAGGAACTGTAAAGCGTTGAGAAATCACGACCTGTGAAGCATGCCCCTCTTCAATGAGCTCGATAACTCTGCGGACCGCCCGTTCAAAGGCTTCCCTGGTAAAGTTCGACTGCACTGGTCCACGAAGACGGAACCTCTCCCCCTTTCCAGGGATGAAGGGAATCCTCTGGATCTCCCCCATAGTCTCCCGAATCCACGCTACTCCTTGTCGAAAGTCTTCCTTATCGCCTGCACGGGCAACATAAACAGCTCCAAGGAGATGCTTCAGATGGTCGAAGAAAAAGAAACGGCGCACCACAGCAAAATAAGCGAGGGGGAAGTCCAGGGCTTTCCTGGGTACGGTTTTTTCCCAGGTCTTCACCGCATCGTAACTCAGAAAGCCTACCACCCCACCCAGAAAGGGTAAGGAGAGAGAGGGGTACACAGAAACGGACGGATATCGCTTCTCAAGAGCGGCAATGAGATCCACGAAATCGAAAAAGCAAACTTCTTCTTCCACATCCTTAATAAGGAAAGAATACCTCCCCCACGTCTCCCCTCGCTCAGCACTCTCAAGGAGAACCACAGGACCCTCTCCTCGGAAGTGTTCAAAGAGTACCACCGGCGTTAAGCGATCCGCAAGGCATTCCGCATAAAGAGGTACATACCTGTACTCTACGCTAAGCTTTTCAAACTCGCTCTCTGAAGGGCGAATATCCAAAGCACTCACCTCAAACAAAAAGCCCTCGTCAAGAGACGAGGGCTTTTCCTCGCGGTACCACTCTTGTTGGCAGCAGAAGCTACCCGCTCGTTCCGGGTACGTCGCAATACCCGTCTTTCTCTAAAGGGAAAGACCCTTTTCAACCTACTCTCCCTTTTTCAGGGATTTCGATGAAAAGCTCCGAGGCCCATTCACTCCCCCGGGACTACCTGGCTCCCACCTTTCCCAGGCTCTCTCTGAGCCCCTTTCAGGGAGCTACTCCCCCTCTTCATCGCCAAAAGCCTTATGAACTTTGAGCTTTTTATACCACCGCAGAGTGCCTCCGTCAAGAGGCAAGAAAATTTTTTTACCCCCCTTGACATAGGGAGGAAAAAGTGCAATACTAGAATTGCCACAGGTTCCAGGAAGCTGGAAGTTGGGAACCTGGCACAAGGGGTAACCTGATGGTTGGGTTCGCAATGGAAGGTTTGCTGGAATCTGTGGTGTATACTATGGATCCCGAGGAATCTCGAGGTCCTAATGGGCTGAGGGGTTTCCCTGATGCCCCTACGGGGACTGCAGAGCTCCGGTCTCTGAAGCAAAAATTAGGACGCAGGGGTTTGTTGGGGTCCATAGTTTTTTTATGAGTACCAGAAGGAAAGAAGGAACCTATTTCCCACCGAGACGTTCTTCAGTCCTACTTCTTTACACTTTCGTAACGCCTTTTCAGCATGCTCAATCGAGGTCGTCGGGAGATTATCGAAAAAGAAATTCGGGGCAAAACCAAGGAGAACATAGGGGATATTGGGGTTGATACGGGCGATAAAGGCAGCAATGCTTGCAACCTCGTCTTCGGTGACGTAACCAGGAACAAGAAGCGTGCTTGCTACCACAGTAGGTCGGTCGTACTTTTTGCTCTCTTCGGCAAGCCATTGAAAATTCTCGAGGGTCCGCTTGTTGGTAACCCCGGTGAGAGCAAGGTGCACTCGCTCATCGAACGCTTTGATGTCGACCTTGAGCATTCCGCCACTCTCACAAGAGAGCCTATACATGACTTGCAAAATCCCAGGATGCACAGCTCCATTCGTCTCCCAACAGATGCGCAACCTCTTCCACACCTTTCGAGCAAAGGCAAGAGCATGAGCCACTTGGGGACCAGGATCTCCTCCAAAGAAGCACACACAAGCAACCCTCGGATGAACCGCCTTAAGGAGCTCCTGCACGCTCACCAAGGGCTTTCGCTCGGTAAGGAGCGTGTGGAAGTGCCAATTTTGACAGAAAAGACAGTGGAAAGAGCACCCTGCATAAAAGACGGCAAGATTCTGGTAACCAAAGTGTCCCCGTTCGGGGCAAAACGGGGTCGCAACACAGTTCGTTGGAAGGTCATCGTAGTACCACTCAAGAAGCCCTTTACTTCCAGTTCCCGCCCAACGCTTTCCATCCTCAAGAAGCCCACAGAAACTTACCCCTTCTCCCCCACAACGATGCACACAGACCGTACACGCCGAAAACTGCTCAAGGACAGGATAGGGAAGACCAAAGGATCGACGAATCTTAGCATGAACCATGGTAATACGGGGAAGGGCTTCCGAAAACCGCTCTATAATACACCGCCGGCAAAGACCAAGAACACGAGCGATGAGGAAGGATTTCTCTCCACAGAGCTCACAACGCCCTTCACGAGGTTCTTCCATGCTCATCACGGCAAGGCACTTTCTAAGAACTCCAGAACCCCCACCTCTTCCCCAAGATAACCACCAACTGCCTTTTCCTCCGTCTCCAAAAAGCCCCTCCAGGGGAAACCTCGCTCCTCAAGGTATGCTCGATCCTTCTCCGCTTCCTCGTGCTTTCCTAAAGCCTTATAGGTGAGTACTCGGAAAACGTACCCTCGAAGGAAATCAGAACGGAGAAGAATGGCTGCAGAAAAATCCTCAAGGGCTCTTTCATATTCACCTTTCCTGTAAAAACAAAGGCCCCGAGCAAAGTACGCCCGGAACAAGGCAGGATCAATAGTCAAGGCAGCGGTAAAATCCTCCATGGCTTCTTCGTAACGTCCAAGCTCAAGAAAAACGATACCTCTCAGATAATAAGCCCAAACGCTCTTCCGTCGCAAGTCGATAACCTTCGAGAAATCCTCAAGCGCTCTCTCGTGCTCCCCCTTCTGAAAGAAGTACACACCTCGAAGCAGGTAAAGCTTTGGGTCCATGGGTCGTAGCATCAAGGCCCTCGATACGTCTTGAGCCACTCCCTCGTCACACCCTTGATACCGTAGCACAAGGAGAGCTCGATGGTAGAGCGCTTCAGCATCAGACGGATTAAGCAGAACACATCGTGAGAGGTCCTCCAGTGCCTCTTTTACCTTCCCAGTCTCTGAGAACACCATAGCTCTGTTGAAGAAAGCCTCAGCAAGGCGGGGGTTCAACTCGCATGCCTTTGAAAAATCCCGTAGGGCGTCTTCTACTTTCCCTTGAGAGAGGTAAGCGTTACCCCTATTGTTATAGGCCTCGGCAAAATCGGGTCGTAAATCGATAGCCTTCGAATAATCGGCAATCGCCTTCTCCACCTCCCCAAGGGCAAAGTATGCATTCCCACGATTCACGTAACCTTCAGGGTAATCGGGCTTCAACTCGAGTAAAACACTGTACGTTTGCACAGCCTCTGCGTAACGTTTCTCTCGAAGGTGGGTGAAAGCAAGAAGCACAAGTTTCCGAAGCTCGGGAGAGAAAATATCCCGAACCTCAATGCGCGAAAGGTACAAGGCCAAAAGAGCAAGGGATGCGAGAAGGAAAAGAAACACCGAACCGCCCCCTCTTGTTTTTTCCTATTATAGCAAAAGGGGGCTAATACAGCTTCTCAAGGTGGATTTTCCCCTCTACGCCAAGGAGGTCTTCAAAAACAATCACCACTCCTT
The DNA here is from genome assembly GCA_025060675.1 of Candidatus Caldatribacterium sp. Lineage (GTDB taxonomy): Bacteria > Atribacterota > Atribacteria > Atribacterales > Caldatribacteriaceae > Caldatribacterium. The sequence continues at coordinate 205,728 of JANXBI010000018.1, read as the reverse complement.
CGAGAGAAGGAATACGGCGAGCAAAGCGCAAAACTGGAGCCACATCGTCTCGCGTTCGAACACGGTTTGCCAGGTTTGTTGCCCACGCATCAGCAAGGGCTGCCGACTTCGCCACAACAACCACCGCATCAGCACACCCAAAGCTCAGGGAAGGACCGACTTTTCCCGAAGACGTGGCAACACCCCACATCCCTCCCGGCAGTCGAAGACCGACCCTGAAACTCAACGGTGAATCCTCTCCAGCGTAGATAGCTACAACGCGCTCTTTTGAGGAAGCCACAAGAACATCCCCACCATTCTCAATGATGAGCTCAGGGCTCAAAGGGAGGAGCTCCTGAGCGATAGCTTCGTTAATGGCTCCAGCAACCGCAGCCATCGGACCAACACCAGCCTCCTGGGCTGCCCAACCCATGAGACGGCATATCGGTGGAGCAAAGGGGGGGATGGTAACAGGAACAAGGGAGGTCGCAAACTGAGGGTGGTAGCGGATATAGGCCTCGAGATTCCTCCGCTCTCTCAAAAGACGTGCCTCCGCTTGTTCCTTTAAGTCCTTCTCGGCGAAGATGTAAAGATCGCTCTCCTTCACTCTCACCGAGAAGGACACAAGGTCATCAGCCCGCATGTACTTCCGGTACCATCGTTCAACGTACCGATGCAATTAAATCAGCGCCTCCATGGCATGAGCAGGACAAGCAAGAACACACAGTTCACAGGCAATACACTTCGCAGGATCATACCGTACCACAAAGGCGGGACGGTCCATGGAGAGAGCTCCAGTAGGACAGAGCCCTACACAAGCCCCACAGTGGTAACACCGCTCTTCTACCATACGAATATCCTGACTCAGGGGTTCAACAAGGACCCCCCGGCTTGTGAGGAACGCAAGTCCTTCCTCTTGTTTTTCCCGACTCCCAATAACCTCCATCACCATAATACCCTCTCGGTGTGGAGAAATAGAAGCCCTGAGAATATTAAACCGTAAACCGAAACGCAAGGCCAACTCACATACAATCGGCCGATCAGCCACTTCTTGAGGGAAGCGAAGAACTACTTTTTTCCCATTCCCATTCACCATCAGGGTCACCTCCCAACAAGAACGTTCGTCTCAACCGGACGTTCTACGAGGTTTCTGAAACGAACTCCCGACTCAACACCCGGAAGCTGAGCCACAGGCTTTGTCAGCGTAAACTTCCCTTCTTGGATCCACCGCTTCAGGGTAAGAGCAACTTCCCTTGCCTTGCTGTAACTCGACATGGGGGAAACAGGGATTTCCTTACCACCGATTTTAATCGTACCGCTCCGGAGAGCAGCATAGGTGACGTACCCAAGGATCTCTCCTGTTCCATACGGATACGCGTGACTGTAGTCCACAACAGGGGCCAGAATCTCCTCATCGCTGACCGAGCAGTAATAGAGGGTTTCCTCGTCGAGAATGGGAATCGGAATGCCAAGCCCGAGGGCAAGAGAACACCCATATCCTCGGATGCTTACCCCCCGAAGCCATTTTGGGCTCATACCCTTAAGATCCCCGATAACTGCCAAAGTTCCAGCTCCTCCCTTAGGTATGCCTCGTTCAGTCCGCTCAACGCTTGGATTGTGTTGGGTACCTTGCCAAGCAACGTATCCGATCCCTCCGCCAAGGAAAATCCGTGTCCCAATGCCAATAACTCTATACAGGGGATCGTTGAGCAGCGGGGAGAGTTGTCCTGCCGAAGAATACCCAGCGTTACCCATACGAGGGAGAAGGACTCCAAGATACGTGTAAATGGTCTTCTCAGAGAGGTTAACTGCTACGTTGTAGTTCTGGTAAGCATTCCTGGGATTGAAAAGGTACGCCTCATTAAGGTCCCGAAGGTTAATCCAAGTTACCAGCTTCTTCCTCGGATAACAATCCGTTCCGTAGGCGTACGCTTCAAGGAGAACATCTCTTCCCGCCACAAGGTCCTCAATAACATGACCTCCCCCGTAGCGGAATTCTCCAGGATGGACCTTGTTGAGGGGATCGTCCTTCGCAGGCTGGGTTGCTCCGATGTAGAGGTCGACCGCCGCAAGGCCGGCGTAAGCCATAACCCCGTTGAGGTACGCTTCATGAATTTTCATACGAGGTTTGGTATGGCCAATGTTCAAGAAAGCACCCGAAGAACACATGATACCAAAGGTTCCAGTGGTGACCACATCCACCTCTCGGGCGACTCGTTCCACGCCTTTTTCTCGAACAAGGTCGATGACTTCCTCAGCGGTCACCACGACAACCTGTCCTTTCTGAATCTTCTCGTTGATTTCCTCATATGTTCGAAGCACGTTGCCCACGAAAACCACCCCTTCTCAACAAAAGTCAAACACGTAAAACAAAACCCCTCGTCCGAAGGGACGAGGGGTTTCACTCGTGGTACCACCCTTCTTCACCAGCGTATATGCGCTGGTCTCATTACTACAGGTCCGGTAACGGGGACCAGACGGCAGTAACTACTCCCTTTTCGTCACCACAACTCCGGGGCCATGTTCATCAGGCTAGGAATACCGGGCTCCCACCTTCTCCCAGCTCTCTCTGATCCCTCTCCTGACTACTCATCCCCTTCATCGTTTTTAGCTGGAGATATTATAGCATAGCGATAGGAATAGTCAAGAAGAGGGAAGGTTTTCACAGAACCAGCTTCTTGGAAGGTATTCACGCTCGGCCTCAAACATCTCATCCACCATCGCTTTGATTTCGTCAAGCGCAAGAACTGCTGCCGTCAGAGGATCATAGTACAGTGCATAGTAAACGTACTCTCTCTTCCCTTGAAGAATAGCCTGAACAGCCATTTCCTGACTCTGCACAACCATCCGGTTGAGAGCAGCAAGCTGCATTGGCAAATCCCCTACAAAGGCAGGACGAATGCGCCCTGTTTCTACGAAACAGGGGACTTCAACAATGCATTGCGGAGGGAGATTGGTGATAATGCCCTTGTTGGGAAGGTTCATATTCGCTCGAAACACTCCCCCACCCTCAAGGGCATAGATGATTTTCATCCCATACTCCTCACTCTCTGTGTAATCTATGGGGGTCTCTCCGCTAGCAAAGCGCTCAAGCTCTTGCTCATAACTCTCTCGATCCTTCCCATAAAGCTTCAGAATGAATCCTGTTTCTCCATTCCACCCTCCACCGGGGGTGAACCGTCGCACAAGGTCTGGTCTTTTCCGAAACCAAGGGTTGTACTCAGAATTGTGACCACTGGATTCGGTCACGTAGTACCCAAGGTGCTTGAACATCTCTATCCGTGTTGTATCGAGTTTCCAAAGCTCTGGGTCTTCGACCTTCTTCCGAAGGAGGGGATAAACGTCTTCGCCGTTCAAGCGAAGCTCTAAAAACCAGGCTTGGTGGTTAATCCCAGCAACCCAGTACTCAAGTTGCTCGCGGGGCCAGCCCATGTACTCTGCGATTTGCTTTGCTGTATGCTGCACGCTGTGGCAGAGGCCATAAAACCGTAAATCTGGATACCGCTCCTTCACCACCCAACAGAGGATAGACATGGGATTAGTGTAATTGAAAACAAAGGCCTCAGGACAGAGCTCAGCAATATCACGACATATATCAAGGATAACCGGTGCAGTCCTCAAAGCCCTGAAAACGCCCCCTGGACCTATGGTGTCTCCAATACATTGGTCCACACCGTATCGAAGAGGGACTTCAATATCCTTTCGAATAGCCTCAACGTCCCCCACAAGAATCGAAATGAATACGTAATGAGAATGAGGGAGAGCCTCCCTCCGATCGGTAGTAGCCAAAATTTTCTCTACCGGAATGGCGTTTTCCTGAAAAATCCTCTGGGCAATGCGCAGAATGTATGAAAGGCGGCGTTCATTGATATCCACGAGAGCAATTTCAATATCCTCACGAGGAAAAGGCAACCTCGCCAGATCCACAAGAAGCCTCTGAGTAAATACCAAGCTTCCCGCACCAATAAACGTTACTTTCATGACCGAGCCTCCCTTCGTACTCTCAAGACCGCAAGTTTTCAGGGAGATACTCCCGTTCCGCCACGAACATCTCGTCAACCATTCTCCTGATGTCATCAAGGGTCAAAACGCTTGCAACCAAAGGGTCAAGAGCTACTGCCTCGTAAATGTACTCCTTTTTCCCCTGGAGTATTCCTTCTACAGCAAGCTCCTGGACATTGATGTTTGTCCTGTTGATACTCGCAAGCTGAGGTGGTAAATCACCGACGAAACAGGGATGTACACCCAAACGGTCCACAAGACACGGGACCTCCACGCAACACCCTTCAGGAAGGTTGGGGATAAGCCCGGTATTGGTAACGTTACCATTGACCCGCGTAAGCTCCCCAGTCTCCATAGCGTTAATGATGTAGCCTCCGTACTCAAGACTCCGTCGAACCTCTATCGGCTCTTCCCCACGAATTTGGCGCCTGATCCGCTCTAGATAGGGGGTTAATCCAGCACGACATATTTCGTAGTAATCCCAGCGCTCTGGGAGGTACTTCGCAACACTCTCAGGATTCTTCCGAAAATACGGCACGTATTCTGACATGTGGTGACTTGATTCGGTCACAAAGTACCCAAAATGGCGCATAATCTCAAAACGAACAATATCCCGACGGTAAATTTCAGGTTTTTCCATGGCTTTCCAAAGGAGTGGGTACGCATCTTCACCCTTATACTTAAACTGCAAAAACCAAGCCTGGTGGTTAATTCCTGCAACCCAGTAATCAATGTCTGCAGGCATAGGTTTGTAGAAAAACCGATGCTCTTCACTCTCATACGATTGCGTATCCTCGACTTCCACACCTATGTACTCGGCAAGGGTTCGAGCCGTCCCCTGGACACTGTGGCAAAGACCCACACAGCGCACCTTTGTAGCCTTACTTATTGCCCAGCAGAGCATAGCCATGGGGTTTGTATAGTTGATGAGCAAGGCGTCAGGACAGAGCTCTTCTATATCCCTGCAAATCTCAAGCACCACCGGAACAGTTCGCAGGGCCCGAAAGACTCCCCCAGGCCCAAGCGTGTCACCCACCGTTTGATCTATGCCATACTTTCGAGGAATCTCAACATCCAATCGGTACGCATCAAGCCCTCCAACCTGGATCATGTTGATCACGTATCGAGCACCCTTGAGTACCTTCCGCCTGTCTTTTGTGGCCTCAATCGTGAGGGGCAAATGTTCCTGTTCCTTCAACCTCTCGGTAAGCCTCGTAATGAGCTCAAGTCGTTCCTCATCGATATCCACAAGAGCAAGAGTACTTTCCCAAAGAGCAGGAAAGGTGAGAATGTCTGTGATGAGCTTTTGAGCAAAAACCACGCTCCCTGCTCCGATAATGACGATTTTAGGCATACCCTTTCCCCCGCTTTCTCTGGCTATGTATGGAGCCAGCATCGTACCAAGTGTCCATCCCCCTTCTCGACGACCGGGGGATCCTCAAAACACTCCCGAGCAACCTGTGAACACCTCGAAGCATAGGGACACCCCTCGATTCTGGCGTATGGATCAGGGACATCACCCTTTATGACCTCCAACTTCCTCTTGTCCCGTTTTCGAGCACAGTAAGGTATGGACTTGAAAAGGTCCCTTGTGTATGGATGGAGAGGATTTTCAAAGAGTTCCTCTAAGGGGGCATACTCCATAATCTTCCCAAGGTACATCACTCCTACGAAATCGGCGATTTCAGCAATAACTCCCAAATTGTGAGTGATGATCATTATGGCCATACCCATCTGTCTTTGGAGATCCTTCAAGAGTTCCAGAATCTGCGCTTGCACGGTCACATCAAGGGCAGTAGTAGGTTCATCGGCAATGAGGAGCTTTGGTTGGCACACTAAGGCCATGGCAATCATGGCTCGCTGGCGCATGCCTCCGCTCAGGCAATGGGGGTAATCGTCTATCCTCTTCTCAGGCTCTGGAATGCCCACCCTCTCCAGCATGCGAATAGCAATATCCCTTGCCTCCCTAAGAGCAACCCTTTGGTGGATGAGGATGTTCTCTATAATTTGTTCCCCGATGGTGTACACTGGATTCAGAGAAACCATGGGTTCTTGGAAAATCATAGCAATGTGCTTTCCTCGGATTTCTCGAATCGCTCTCCCTTTAGGATCAAGAAGCGCCAAATCGACCTCTTTCCCATTCTCTTGGGCGTAGAAAATGTGCCCCTCCACAATTCTCCCCGGAGGCTGCACAAGACGCATAATGGAGAGGGCAAGCACCGTTTTTCCGCTCCCCGTCTCACCGATGATGCCAAGAACCTTGCCCTGGTGCACAACAAGGTCCACCCCATCCACTGCCCGAACAATGCCATCATCGGTGTAAAAATACGTACGAAGTCCTTGAACCCTTAGCAATGGGGCATTATCCACAGACATCAGCCTCGACTCCTTTGAGGGTGAGTTCCCTGGCAAAGTGGCAAGCCACATAGTGGTCCTGATCCACCTCCTGAAGGACTGGTTCCTCCTGCGCACAGATTGCTTCGGCGTACTGACAACGAGGATGAAAGGCGCATCCAGAGGGAACACGCAATGGGCTTGGAACATCTCCCTTGAGGAGGATTCGATGCATTTTCCTCTTGGGATTCACCCTGGGCACCGCAGAGAGCAAAGCCTCAGTGTACGGATGTCGGGGTGAGAAGTATACAGACTCGGTATCCCCAAGTTCCACAAGCTTCCCGAGATACATCACAGCCACTCGATCGCTTACATGGTGCACCACGCTCAGGTCGTGAGAGATGAAAAGATATGTGAGGTGTAATTGCTCTTTCAAATCCTCAAGCAAATTCAGTATCTGTGCTTGTACCGACACATCAAGTGCTGAAACAGGTTCATCAGCTATAATAAACCGGGGATTTGATGCAAGAGCTCTGGCGATACAGATTCGCTGTCTCTGTCCACCGCTGAATTCATAAGGATACCGCCGCATGTGTTGAGCCTTCAGACCAACCATTTCAAGGAGTACACGTACCCTGTCTTCGAGCTCTTTCCCTCGAGCAATACCATGAATCCTCATGGGTTCTCCAACTATTTCCATCACGGTGAGACGCGGATTGAGAGAGGAAAATGGGTCTTGGAAAATCATGCGCATCTCCTTTCGGACACTTTTGAGGTCCTCAGGATGTATCGTGGTAATCTCGATTCTTTTTCCCTCCCGGTTCGTGAACCATACCTCCCCAGCTGTCGGCTCAATGAGTCGCAGAATACACCGCCCCAGCGTTGTTTTACCACACCCACTCTCCCCAACAAGACCCAGGGTTTCCCCTTCCTTGATGGAAAAACTTACTCCATCTACGGCACTCACGTAACCTACGGTTTTTCGCCAGAAACCCCTGGTAAGGGGGAAATACTTTTTCAGATCCTTGACCTCAAGAAGGTATCGGTTGTCATGTTCTCCGGACGGAGTATGGATCGGCAGCATCTCGCAAACCATCTCCCAAGAAATTGAACCCCAGAACTGCAAGGATAATGAACGCACAGGGGGTAATAACCCAAGGGTACAGACCAATCACCTCTATCCTCTGGGCTCCCTGCAGGAGGACCCCCCAGCTCACCATGGGAGGTTGTATGCCAAGACCGAGGAAACTCAGGACGCTCTCCATTAAAATGAGCTCAGGAATGCTTATCGTTAAGACTACGATGATGTGACTGAGGCAATTCGGCAGAATATGTCGGAAAATGATCCGCCCATTAGAACCCCCCATCTCCCGCACTGCGACGACGAAATCCTGCTCTCGAAGAGACAAGACTTTTCCACGAATTTCCCGAGCCAGCATAGGCCAGTTTAACAGGGAAAAAATAATCACCATGCTGATGAAAACCTGAAGCGACGACCAAGTTTTAGGCAAAGCAGCAGTCAAGGCCATCCAAAGAGGAAGTTGGGGGAACGATTGCAAAACTTCAACGGCACGCTGCACGAGCATATCTACAAAACCCCCATAGTAGCCAGAAAGGGCTCCCATGACCGAACCCAAAACCACCGTGATTCCAGCACCAAGGAAGGCTATGGTGAGCGATACCCGTCCACCGTGGAGAATTCTCCCCAAAAGATCTCGCCCAAGACGGTCAGTACCCAAAAGGTGGATTGAACCCTCATCTACCCCAAACAAATGCAGATTGGAACGAATGCCAAAGATTTTATACTCCCAACCACGCACAAAGAACCTGATGTAGAGGGGTTTCCTCGTATCCTCCCGGTAAATGCGACTGAAGGTTTCCGGATCCACATCCATAACCATGTCGTACACAAAAGGCCTCCAATGGAATTTTCCATTCGCGTCGATAAAGCGAATCCTTTGAGGAGGTCGATATGCCTTGTCCGCATCAAGCTTGTAGTAATCGTGGGGAGCAAAGAAAGGGGCAAAAAGGGCAAGAACACCAAGTATTAAGATAATGATGCCTCCAAGCAAGCCCAGCCGATTCTTCCGAAACTTTCTCCACACCAACTGGAGGTAGCTCTTTCCCCGTTCCAACGGAACAGCGTTCCTCTCAATCATAGTAGACCCTGGGGTCGACCCACGCAAGCACAATATCCGCAAGGAGGTTACCTACAACAAGGAGCACGGCTACCAGAAGCAGAAAAGAACCAGCAAGGTACATGTCCTGAGAAACTAAAGCACTGTAGAACATGGGACCGGCAGTAGGAATATTGAGAACTGTACTGGCCACAATTTCCCCCGAAATCATAAAGGGAAGGACCATACCTTGGTACATGATAATGGGATGCAAAGCGTTGATGACTGCATGTTTAAAAACAACCGTCCTTTCCGGTAAACCTTTGGAGCGAGCGGTGAGCACATAGGGTTGGTTCAAAATATCGAGGAGGTTAGCCCGCATAACTCGCATGTTCCTTGCAGTTCCAGCAAAACCCACGATAACAATGGGAATCCAGATGTGTTTCAAGAGGTCGACGAACTTTGCCCAGCTCCAGGGAGCAAGAAGGTACCGCTGGGAGAACAGCCCACCAGGTTGAATACCTCGCGAAGCCATAATATACATGGCAATGAGAGCCAGGAAGAAACTCGGTGTGGAAAGTCCAACGAAGGCGAAAAAAGTCGCCACATAGTCACCGACGCTATACTGGCGAGTGGCAGAGAAAATACCGATGGCAATCCCCACAAAGGTTGAAACCAAATGGCACAGAGAAGCTATGAGAATAGTCCATCCTAATCTCTCCCAGATAACCTCAGCAACCGGCTTTCGGTACTGAAAGGAAAAACCGAAGTCACCCTTGGTGATGATATTTTTTATCCAGACAAAGTACTGAACGTAGAGGGGCTTATCAAGCCCATAGGCTCTTCTGAGCTCTTCCGCAACTCTAGCAGCTTCCGCCTCGGTGAGTCCACCCAAAGACTGGAGCTGAATCTGTATGGTGGTCATGTAATCCCCAGGGGGGAGTTGGATGACCACAAAAACGACAACGCTAATAACAAGAAGAACAGGCACACTCATAACAATTCGGCGTAGCACATACTTCCCCATCCCAAAACCCCCGCCTCAAAGAAGTGGGGAGGGTGAAAACCCTCCCCCAACGTTCCCTCCATTCTCTCTGCCAGCACAGTTGCTACTTCTTTTCATACTTCACGATAACTCCGGGAAGGAATTCTGGGAGCTGTTCCTCCTTGGGTGTCCACACTTGCTCCTGCATAACATTCGAATGGAACCACTGGTGCAACCTGGCGGGTACACCAATTGGGATGTTTTTGAAGCGTTTCGTGATTGCGGTGTTGTAAATTCCCTCAATGACACCAATAGTGTAGAGGTTTTCGGTCCACAACCTCTGGAGCTCACTAAAGAGTTCTTTCCGTTTCTCGTAGGACACCTCATACTTGAGAGCTTCCACAATGTCAACCATTCGTTCTTCAAAGGGCAAGAGATCCCTCTTATCACCAGGGCCGGCCCGATGCCAGTTTGGAGTTTGCGGGGTGACTGGGCCAAGAGAAGCAAGGACAGTATACGGTGCAGAGAGGAAATCTTGTCGGGCCATGTTGAACTCAAAATCACCGGCGGTGTCCATAGCCTGCCCAACTGTAGCGGGGACAATCTTCGGTACGAGCTTAATACCTACCGCTTCAAGCATCGGAACAATCATCTCAACAATATCAATGCACGCGGTCTGATCCTCGTGGACCTTTACGGCGATTACTAGGTTCTCCCCAGCAAGCGGTCCTGAAGTCCAATTGAGAATTCCATCCCCATCGGTATCCTTAAAACCAAGGTTAGCTAAAAGTTCCTTGGACTTTTCTGGATTGTACGGGTAGGAGACTACAGCGTTCGCATCGTAGTAATCTGCTCCAGAAGGGAAACCACTTGGCAGTGGGCGAAGCATCGGACCCGGGACCAGGGTTCTTGCAATTGTCTCCCGATCGATAGCATGCGAAATCGCTTGCCTGAATTCAAGCTTCCGAAAGAGTTCTCGCTTTGCTCGGTCCTTCTCATCCTTTACGCCCTGGTAGAGCGAGAGGTTTACCTCCAAAGCAAAAGTGAGCGTCCATCGACCAGGGATGATTTTGAAATGAGCACCCGGTAGGCGAGCTTGTTCACTGACGAAAGTGAATATTCCTGGGGTTTCAAGGTGAGTTTGGTCACAGGTTCCAGCGATGAGGTCAAGGTCTCTTTGAATGCCCGCTCGAGCTTTCCGAAAGTAGAACTCACCTATGTATGGCAACTGTTTCCCGGTTTCGTCAACTTTCCAGTAGTAGGGGTTACGTTTCATGATGAGGGCTTCATCTTCCTTAAAGTACACAGGAACCCAAGGGCCAAGCACCACAGGGGGAAGCTTATGGGGAGGTAAAGCGTTGATGAAGTCTTCATACGTCTTTTCAGGGTTGTACTTGGGATGATGGGGCTTCAAAACATGAGCAGGAGCTACGGAGAAATCAAGGTAATCCATGTACCAGAGGAGATACACGGGGAAGGGTTTGGCGAAATGCCACCGTATGGTGTAGTCGTCGACTTTTTCGAGTTTAGCCACTTCACCACCCACTGTCCAGGTCCCAGCCCCCTGCCAACTTGGAACGTGAGGATCAAGAATGCAATCGTAGTAAGTGAAGAGAACATCATCCGCTGTGAAGGGGTGACCATCAGACCACTTTGCTCCCTCGATGAGGTACATAGTGAGCGTCTTCCCGTCCTCAGACCATTCCCAATGGGTTGCAAGGTTTGGTCCGGGTTCGCCATTCTTCAGTCTCCAAGACATACCAGTGTTCACAAGACCTTCTTGCATACACTCCTCGATTCCAAACCAACCTCCTACAACTCCTGCAGCCCAGTTCCAACCTGCTGTAGGCACGGCAGAAACGGTTCGCCAGACATCGCCATACACACCCGGACCATCAGACATACCGGAGGTCATAATAACAGCAGGCTTTTTCGGGAGCCTTTCTTCGACTGGAGGAAGTTCCCCTCGAGCTACCGCTTCCGCGAGTTCTGGAGCTTCACTGTATGAAGGGAGGGCCTTGTATTGGATGATTTCCTCCACCTCAAACTTCGGATACTCCTCAGCAACGGCACCACGAACACCCCACACCATCGCAATCACAAGGATAACGCTGAACCACCACTTCCTCATTTTGCAAAACCCTCCTTTCTCAAATGGCGTTGGAAAAACCTCCTCTTTCATGCAGTATCCTCTCCACATCACCTCCCAGCAGTACTAACCCAATCCGTCGAATCCCGCACAACAAGCTTTTCTTCAAGCACGACCTTACGGGGGTTGTCTGGAACATTCCCCCCGATACGCTCAAAGAGAAGCATTGCTGCAGTTTTCCCCGCTTCATACGTGGGTATTCGAACACTCGTCAAGGGTGGCTGAAGCACCTCACCAATGACATCGTCAACACTCACAAGAGAAAGATCCCTGGGAACCTGAAGACCACTCTCACGAGCGGCCTTCAAAACCCCAATGGCGAGTTGCTCGTTGAAAGCGAAAACCGCAGTAGGAAGTTCCTGAAGGCTAAAAAGGGTTTTCGCCCCAAGATACCCACTCTCCTGAGAGTAATCGTCCACTTCGACCAAAAAGCCAGGAAACACCTCAAGACCGAATTCCTCTAAAGCTCTCTTACAACCCTCAAAGCGCCGTTTGCTAATACCACTTTCTCGCACCTTAAGAAACGCAATCCTTCGATGACCAAGCCCAAGAAGGTACCGAACCGCTCTGTAACAACCTCCTTCAGCGTCTCCTGTGACCACATCAAGCGCAGGAACACGGGTTGACCCATAGCAGTTCACCACAGGAATGCCATTCCTCACCGCAACTTCAACCATTGCACCCAAAGCCTCGTTGTAAGGCGTGGAGTAGATAATCCCCTCCACTCGGCTTCGCAAGAACATTTTGAAGAATCGTTCCGTTTTTGTGATATCGTTATCATTGTTACAGAGAATCACATTGTATCCCCGGGAAAAGGCAACATCCTGAATACCCCTTGCAATACCTGCATAGAAGGGATTGGTAATGTCCGGGAGGAGGTATCCTATGGTGAAGGTGCGACGAGTGCGAAGGCTTTTAGCAACCATGTTGTGGTTGTAATTCAGCTTCCGAGCAGCTTCAAGAACCCTTTTACGAGCCTCCTCACTCACGTATCCATAGTTCCCCAAAGCCCTGCTTGCCGTAGCGACAGAAACCCCTGCCTCTCTCGCAACATCCCTGATAGTTACGGCCTTCTCCATAGGATCACCTTACGGAAAATATGATAACGTTCTCAGAAAGGGAATGTCAATATCCTTTAGAACTTTTTCTCTCCGCCAGAGAAAGGTCCAGGAGGGTTCTTTGCAGAGTTTTCAGAGGGCACTCTAAAAGAAAAATGGTGGCCCAACGGGGAATTGAACCCCGGCTTGCGGATTGAGAGCCCGCCGAACTAACCACTATTCGATTGGGCCACGCAACACTGGTAGCGGGGGCAGGATTCGAACCTGCGACCTCCGGGTTATGAGCCCGACGAGCTTCCTGACTGCTCCACCCCGCGTCGTTTTCCCTTATTTTTCTGGTGCCGAAGGCCGGAATCGAACCGGCACGAGGCTTGCGCCTCAACGGATTTTAAGTCCGTTGCGTCTTCCTATTCCGCCACTCCGGCACAACCGGCCGTGTGCACCCTATATTTTAGCAGCAATCCCTCTAGAGTCAAGAGGCAGCACCTTGTAAAGGTATTCAACCTGCGATTCCTTGTTATCCCTTCGACAAGTTTTTTTCATTTCCTCACCACTCTTCCCCCAGGAAGCTCCTCAACGAGTCCTTTTAGCTCAAGAGCAAGCAGGACCTCAAAAAACTCCCCCTCATCCCAACCAGTCCGCGCCAAAAGTTCCTCCTTAAGAACCCCAGTATGGTCAATAAGGGAAAACAAAGCCTTTTCCTTGAGTCCTAAAGGAATATCCTCTTTTAAAGTTTCCTTTTTTGTGGAGGAAAAAAGACCAAAGGCCTCAAGAACATCAGTGGGATCCCGCACTAACTTCGCTCCCTGAGCTATAAGGGCATTTGTACCCTCGCTCTGGGGGGAGAAGATAGGCCCAGGGACAGCCATGACTTCCCGTCCCGCTTCAAGAGCGTAATCGACGGTAATGAGAGCACCGCTTTTCCGTGGGGCCTCAACTACCAGAACTCCAAGACTTAAGCCAGCAATGATGCGGTTTCGAAGAGGGAAGTGCTCCGGACGAGGCTCGGTATGAGGTGGGTACTCACTCACGAGAGCTCCCCCTTTGGCAACAATTTCTTGGGAAAGAAGGAAATGCCTCTTTGGATACACCCTTTGCAGACCACTCCCTAAGACAGCAACGGTAGGGTAACCCTCTTCGACAACAGCTTTCTGTGCCTCCCCATCAATGCCTACCGCAAGACCACTCACGATGATCCACCCATCCCGAGCAAGTTCTCGAGCAAGGAGGCGTGCTGCTTTCATACCATAAGGGGTAGGGTGACGAGTACCAACGATGGCAAGGTACCTTTCATGTGCCCGAAAGTCCAAATGACCCCTCACATAGAGGAGGAAAGGGGGATAGGCGATTTCCTGAAGCAGCGGGGGGTACTGAGGGTCAGGAAAGGGAATCACTTGAATGCCTTCTTGGAGGATGGTGCGATAGAGTTTCTCGGGAACTACGTTCTCTCGAGCAGTGACTACCGCCTCCGCGAGGCGTTCCCCAAGAACCTCTTGAAGCGCTTTGAAAGAGGCACACCATGCTGCAGCTGCACTCCCAAAAACCTCAAGAAGCCTTCTGAAGCGAACTGGTCCAATACCCTTGATGTGATTGAAAGCAACCCAAAACGGCGCATCCTCAGTCATAGGCGCTGCCGGTCAAGGAAACGGTACTGTATAGCCTCGGCAAGGTGACGAACCCCAATACGCTCCTCTCCTTCAAGATCAGCAATAGTCCGCGCAACCTTTAGGATTCGATGGTACGCCCGGGTGCTCAAAGACAGCTTGTGAAGCGTTGCCTTTAGGAAATGCTGTGCTTCTTCCGTAAGAACACAGAACCGCTTGATGTGGCGCGTCTGCATCTCCCCGTTGACCAGAATTCCTTCATGCTGAAAACGCTCTTGTTGGATTCTTCGAGCCCGCTCAATCCTTTTTCGGACTTCCTCCGAAGACTCTTCCAATTGCTCCGAAAATATCTCCTGAACCTCGAGACGAGGGATCTCCACTTGCAGGTCAATCCGGTCAAGCAGAGGACCAGAGAGCTTGCTCCGGTATTTGAGAATTTGCTGAGGTGAGCAAGTACAAGGACGGACTGGGTCTCCAAAATACCCACAAGGGCAGGGATTACAAGCAAGAACGAGGGTAAAACGAGCTGGATAAGTGATAGTGGCATTAACCCGCGATACGGTAATCTTCCCTGTTTCCAGAGGCTCTCGGAGGGCTTCAAGGACGTTCCGCCGGAATTCAAGAACCTCATCAAGGAAGAGTACCCCATGGTGAGCAAGACTGATTTCCCCAGGTTTTGGCCACTGTCCCCCACCAATGAGGGCGACATCTGAGATAGTATGGTGTGGTGCCCGAAAGGGAGGGACAAAGATAAGGGGTTGGTCCTCGGAGAGGAGACCCGCAACGCTATGGATTTTCGTCACCTCTATGGCTTGTTCAACGGTCAGCCGAGGAAGGATAGAAGGGAGCTTCCTCGCCAGCATGGTTTTCCCAGAGCCTGGTGGTCCCATAAAGAGGAGATGGTGACCCCCAGCTGCAGCGATCTCAAGAGCCCTTTTCCCATGACGCTGACCCTTGACTTCGGCAAGATCTTCACCACAAGCGGGGAGGACAAAACACTCCTCAAGAGAACGGGAAATCGGCTGCAGGGCGCGTCTTCCTTCGAGGAAATCACAAACCTCACCAAGATTCCGAAATCCAAAAACTTCAATCCCTTTGATGACTGCACTTTCTCGGGCATTCTGCAAGGGAAGGAGCATTCGATATCGCTTCCCCTGGAGAGAGAGGAAATGGGCTACCGGGAAAACCCCATTAATCGGCCGTAACTCTCCGGAAAGGGAAAGCTCTCCCAAAGCGACAGTCCCTTCTGGGAGAGTACGAAGTTGCTTCGTAGCAAGAAGAATTCCCAAAGCAATAGGGAGATCGAAATCACTCCCTGTCTTTTTCAGAAAAGCGGGAGCAAGATTCACAATAACCCGCTGGGCAGGGAAAGTAAAGCCACTATTTTTCAAAGCACTCCGAACCCTCTCCCGCGCCTCTTGGATAGCACTGTCAGGAAGTCCCACGATGTGGAACGAAGGGAGACCGGGCCCAACATCGACCTCAACCTCCACAAAACGGGCATCAATACCAAAGCTCGTTGCGCTGTGTATCCGCGCAAGCATAACCTCCCTCCTCAGAAGGCCGATGGGTAGTGACGGATAGAGGCTTTTCCAGAAGGACTCACGTAAACAGCAATAACATCGAAACGGAAGAGGGTCATTTCAGGATGGTATCCCCGTTGAGCGAGATAGGAAAGAGCACACTTCCGCAAACGCTCCTTCTTCTCCTCAGTGACCGCCTCTTCAGGGAGACCAGTCTCAAGGCTTCTCCGAGTCTTGACCTCTACAAAGAGGAGGATTTCCCCTTTTCGAGCAACAAAGTCAATTTCCCCAAAAGGAGAACGGAAGTTTCGCTCCAAGATTTCCGCCTTGAGCCTCCTACGGAGCCATTGCTCCGCAAGGCGTTCTCCCTGCGCACCTTTACTCCTTGCAGAAGCTCTTCCGGTGACAGGGGGAAGGCCCAAGGGTTTTAAGACGCGCAAAATGCATCGCCGTTCCATATCCTTTGTGTTGCGCAAACCCATAGTCTGGAAAAAGCGCATCATACCACGTTTCCATAAGGTAATCCCGGAAAACCTTAGCCACTACCGAAGCACAAGCCACGGCGAGGCTCTTTTCCTCAGCATGGGGGAGGAAAAGACAAGGCGTGAAAGACCAGGCTATAGGAAGCCAATCAACGATAAAGTACTCGCATCTTCCAAGAGAACTTGCTCGCCACGCTGCCTCGTAAAGAGCAAAGGCATTTGCTCGCTGAATGCCAAGGCAGTCAATGAGCCGTTCCCCAACGATACCCAAAGTGACACAAACTGCTTCACGGCATATCACTTCAAAAAACTCTCGCCGCTTCACCGAAGTAAGACGTTTTGCGTCCGGCACATGGGTCAGAGGAAAAGAAGGAGAGAGCACAACGCAAGATGCTACAAGAGGACCAGCAAGAGGTCCGCGTCCAGCCTCATCGATTCCTCCAACGAAGCGATACCCTGCTTTCCAGAGCCCGTACTCCAAGTACTCAGTGGAGGATGCGCACACGGTGGGGAGGCCAGTACACAAGGAATGCCCTTCCTAAAATATTCTTTCGGGGAACATATCCCCAAAAGCGACTGTCATCGCTGTTCCCACTGTTGTCCCCAAGGACGAAGTAATGGCCTTCGGGAATGACCCGTTCTCCTTGACCATAATACCCGGCACTGTAGTATGTACGGTCGAAAAGCTCTCCGGTAAGGGGCTTCCCGTTGATGAAGACCCGACCATTGGCGATTTCTATATGCTCACCAGGCAGCCCTACGATACGTTTTATGAGGTTTTTCCGGTTGTCGATAGGGTAACGGAAAACGATAATATCCCCTCGCTGAGGTTCAACAAATCGATAAAGGAATTTGGCAACCAGTACCCGCTCCCCTGGGACAAGGGTTGGCTCCATAGAGGTACTTGGGATATAGTATCCTTCGATGACAAAGTACCGTACAAGAAGGGCAATCACAAGAGCCCAGAGAACGGTTTCCACAAGTTCTCGCAAAGCGCTCTTTTTCGCCTTTTCAAGCTTCCCGCTTTTCTTCAAGACGCGACTCTTTGGCACTCTTCTTCCTCAAATAGTAGAGCTTTGCCCGTCGGACTTTACCACGTCGCAGAATCTCAATACGCTCGATGCGCGGCGAATAGAAAGGAAAGATCCGCTCAACACCCACCCCAAAGGAAACTTTTCGCACTGTAAAGGTCCGATTCACTCCAGAACCCCGCACTGCGATGACCAATCCTTCAAAAGGTTGCACACGCTCTTTATCGCCCTCGATGACCTTAAAGTGCACGCGAACCATGTCCCCAGGAGCTATTTCTGGAATCTCGGCATTCTCTTTTACGAAACTTCCTTCAATCGCTCGCAGGATCCTTGCTCGATCCATAGAAACCTCCCCCTCATGCCAGAGAAAAATCTCGGAATACTATACCACGCCTTCTCTTCTTTCGCAATGGCTACCGAGGGAGAAAAGGTCTGGACGCATTCTCTTTGCCTTTTCAAGAGCCCTTTCCCTCCGCCATCTTTCGATACGCGCATGGTCTCCAGAGAGCAAAACTTCTGGGACCGCAAGGCCGCAAAATACCCGAGGCCGCGTGTACTGAGGGGGACCAAAAGGATACTCCGAAAAGGAATCATACCGCAGGGACTCTTCATCCCCCAAAACCCCAGGAATAAGTCGCACCACCGCTTCGGTAATAACAAGGGCCGGGAGTTCTCCCCCCGAGAGCACGTAATCTCCGATAGAAACCTCTCGAGCGTTTGTGAGCGCAACAACTCGCTCATCAATCCCCTGGTAACGTCCGCAGAGGATGACAAGATGCTCCTTTTGAGCCAACTCCCAAGCCATACGCTGGGTAAAGAGCTCTCCTTGAGGACTTGTGACGATGACAAAGGGTGAACTTTCTGTATACTCAGCGATGAACCGTACCGCCCGGACAAGGGGTTCAGGCTTTAGAACCATCCCAGGACCACCCCCAAAGGGATAATCATCCACCGTACGGTACCGGTCCTGTGAAAAGCTTCGAAGGTTGTGGATTTTAATAAAGACAAGTCCCTTCTTTTGTGCCCTTCCAAGAAGCGCTGCCTCCACATAAGGACGAATGGCTTCTGGAAAGAGTGTTACAATATCAATACGCAACCTCATTCCCAAAAACCCTCAGGACACTCCACTTCAAGAAAACCTTCCTCAAGGTTAATCCCGACGACGAAAGCCGAAACAAAGGGAAGGAAGAATTCCTTCCCTCCAACATCCCTCACCACAAGGTAATCATACACCGACATAGGAATCACGGCATCCACCGTTCCCCGAGGAATTCCTCTTTCGAGCACCCTCAGCCCTATGAGCTCAAAGTGGTAGAAATGGCCTGGCGGCAGGGGAGGGACATCTTCTCGAGAGACAGCAAGAAAAAGCCCCCGGAGCATTTCCGCCTCCGTTCGAGAAAACACACCCTGGAAACGGAGAAGAAGGAAATTACCCCGCCACAAAACGTCTTCCACCACTCGCTCAGCAAAAGCCTTTTCAGGAGATCCCACAAGGAAGGTCGCTCCCTTCACGAAACGGTCTCCAAAGTCGGTGAGGGGCAGAACCCGAACCCACCCCTTAAGACCATGGGGGGCAGTGATTCTCCCTACTACAACCCGTTCAACCCGACGAGGCACGACACCCCCTCCTACTCAAGGATCTCCACCACGGCCTTTGTCCCACTCTTTGCCGAAGCAGCCTTGACAATGGTACGCAGGGCTTTTGCCACCCGCCCCTGTTTGCCAATAATTTTTCCAGTGTCACCAGGGGAAACCCTGACTTCGTACACCACTGAACGCTCTCCCTTGACTTCGGTGACGCTGACTTTGTCTGGTTCATCAACCAGAGAACGGACGAGGAACTCAAGGAGTTCCTTCACGAGCCTCAACCTCCTTCAGCTTCTTAGCCTTTCTAAGTAAGGCTTTGACCTTTGCTGAAACTTCAGCACCCTGGGCAATCCAATACTCGATACGGTCCCACTTCAACGACGTTAGCTCCGGTTCCCCAAGTGGCGAATAGTTCCCAAGAACTTCAAGGGGTTTCCCACTACGAGCCTCTCTCGAATCGGTAGCCACAATCCGATACTGAGGAAGATGTCTCCGTCCAACGCGCATAAGACGAATTCGTACCGCCATACACAACGCTCCTTTCTCTTTGCTTACAGTCCAAAACCAAAGAACCCCTTTTTTCGTGCGAAGGGAAGGGTATGCCCTTTTCTCATTTTTTTCCAAAGCTTTCGAATCTCTTCAAACTCCCGGAGGAGTCGATTCACCTCTTGAACTGTTGTCCCACTTCCTTGAGCAATACGCCGTTTCCTCGAAGCATTAATTATCGAGGGATTCCGCCGCTCTTCTTTCGTCATCGAGAGAATAATAGCTTCTGCTCGCTTGAGGCTTTTCTCTCCATCAACTTGGGAAACCATACCCTTGAGCTGTACAGGGAGCATGCTCACCAGTTCCTCAAAAGAACCAAGTTGTTTGAAACGACGAAGTTCTTCGAGAAAGTCCTCCAAAGTAAACTCTTCCTTTGCAACTCGCTGCTCGATTTTCCTCCTTTCTTCCTCAGTTATAGCTCGCTCAATTTTTTCGATAAGGCTTAACGTATCTCCCATTCCGAGGATACGGCTTGCCATACGCTCAGGATGGAAAACTTCAAGTTGCTTGAGTTTTTCTCCAACCCCAACAAGCTTCACTGGCCAACCCGTCTGAGCAACGATAGAGAGGACCGCCCCACCACGGGCATCGGTATCCACTTTCGTGAGGATAATCCCTGTGGGTTCTATCCACTCCCGGAAACGCTCGGCTACCTTAACCGCCTCTTGACCAGTGGTTGCATCAAGCACAAGGAGAACCTCGTGGAACTTCTCGCTCTCAGTGAGCTCTCGAAGCTCCTGGAGCAATTCCTCCTCCACATGGAGCCTGCCTGCAGTGTCCACAAGAATAACGTCCTTTCCCCGATCTCTAGCGTACTGCTTTGCTGCACGGACAACATCGCGGGGATGCGACGCAGAAGGGAGATCGAAAAAATCAAGCCCTGCAGAGATTGCCAAAGCCCGCAACTGTTCCCGCGCCGCCGGCCGACGAGTATCGGTCGAAGTGAGGAGGGGAAAGTAGTGTCGTTCTTTGAGGAAAAGCCCAAGCTTCCCGCAGGTCGTAGTCTTTCCCGAACCCTGAAGACCCACAAGGAGAAAGAGCGCAGGGGTTGCCGAAGGAACGCAAAGGTCCCGGACTTCCCCCCCAAGAATCTGCCGAATTTCATCCCAGAGGATTTTCATGACCATTTCTCCAGGAGTAACGCTCTCGAGAACCTCCCGCCCAATAGCCCTTTCGCGTACCCGAGCTATGAGGTCCTTCACAACCCGGTAATGAACATCAGATTCAAGGAGCACAAGGCGGAGTTCCCGCAACGCCACATCCACATCTTCTGCGGTAAGGCGCCCCTTTCCCCTAAGCTTTTTGAAAATTCCAGCAAACTTTTCCGCGAGTTCCTCGAACAATCTGCCCCACCTCACCCCTCAAGAAGGCCACATAGATGATAAAGAAAAACCCTTCAAAACACAATAGCACGAACAAACTCCCGTGCGTCAAAGGGGATGAGATCGTCCATGCCCTCACCAATTCCGATATACTTTACAGGAAGGCCAAATTCCCTCCGTATACGGAAGAGTATGCCACCTTTCGCCTGGCTGTCCCACTTGGTCAGAATAATACCAGTTAGCGGAACAACCCGAACGAGAGCAGAAGCCTGGGCAAAGGCGTTTTGTCCCGCAAGGGCATCAATAACCAAGATACTCTCCACATTCTCTTTGGGAAGAAAGCGGTAAATCACACGAGATACCTTTTCAAGCTCGGCAAGGAGATTCTTATTGACATGGGACCGTCCTGCCGTGTCCACGATAGCTAGGGTATCTTTCCCTTTCAGGGCTGACTGCAGCCCGTCATAGACAACCGCCGCTGGATCCGCACCAGGAGAACCACCAAAAAAACGACACCCCACTCGCTCAGCCCAGATGGCAAGCTGCTCATTTGCCGCAGCTCGGAACGTGTCCGCACTGATGAGGACGACCCTTTCACCTTCTCGCTGAGCAAGATAGGCAAGTTTCCCAGCGGTCGTTGTTTTCCCCACACCATTAAT
Organism: Candidatus Caldatribacterium sp.; assembly: GCA_025060675.1. GTDB lineage: Bacteria > Atribacterota > Atribacteria > Atribacterales > Caldatribacteriaceae > Caldatribacterium. Next base: position 184,350 of record JANXBI010000018.1, on the reverse strand, counting down.
CCCTACAAGGAAAATGGCCCTGAGGGACTCAGGCTGGGCCCCCGGAAAAAGACGGTGTTCTCCTTCTCCAAAGAAAGAGACAAGCTTTTCGTAAAGCCACCCTTTCCAGTCCTCGCTTCCTCGAGCCTTCTCCTTCAGGTTCCGAAACGCTGTCACAAGTTCCAAGGCAAGAGTTGGACCAATATCGGTGGCAATGAGCATCTCTTCAAGCTCTTCCCACTCCTCCGGCTTGATACTCTTTTGAGACCAAATCTGGGCGAAGCGTTCTCTAACGCTTTCCCTAATGCGTTCTACCCCCTCAAGCCATCGCTTCCACAGCCCTTTCACCATCCTCTTCCTCCTCTCAAAAACACCCGCAGGAGAGAACCTGTGACACCCCTGGCTCATTCATGGTTACCCCAAGGATACAATCCGCCACTTCCATGATTTCTTCTTTGTGGGTCACCACGACAACTTGCCTTTTTGCGGCAAATTCCTTGAGAACCTGCGCAAGAAGTGCACTATTTGTGTGATCGAGATGGGTGTCAATTTCGTCAAAAAAGCACATCTTTGCGCCCCCCGCCTCAAGACAAGCACAGAGAAAACACAAAGCTACAAGCGTTCGTTCCCCACTTGAGAGTAACGAGATGCTTTGCCTTTTCTTTCCCGGTATTTCCACCTCAAGATAAGCTCCATCATCTCGCACCGAGAGCGTAACCTGACCACCACGGAATATCCGCTGGAAATATTGCGAGAAAGCCTCTTTCGCTGTATCCAAAAAGGAAAGGAACTGGCGACGAATATCCCGTTCAAGACCCCTCCACTCCAGAAAGGCAAGGGTAATGAGCTCCTCAAAGCACATGTCCTGCCTTACGAGGCTTTCCTCGCGGGACCGCAATTCTTCATACTCTTCAATAGCTCCCCGACGAACCGGAATGTTCGCCAGAACTCGTTCTTCACTCTCGATAAACTCCTGAAGGTCCCTAAGGTTCATGGTCTGAAATTCGTGATACCCTTCGTCCTCACTCTTGAGGTGAGCAAGGACGTCCTCAACACGACCAATATCTGCACAGAGCTTTTCTTTCGCAAAACGCAAGCGTTCTCTCTCACGCAGCCATTTCTCTCTTCGACGTTCCAAGTTTTTCTCTTCTTGGCGCTTCACCTCTATGGATTTCTCAAGTCGCTGCTCCTCCTCTTCCTTTGCACGAAGTGCCGCCTCTTTCGCTGTGCGGTCAATAAGGAGCTTGCTCAACTCCCACCCGCAGCGCACCAGTTGTTCTTCAAGAAACCAAAGGTTCCTCGTGTTTTCTCTTGCACTGGCAACTATAGAACGAGCTTCTTTGTCAACGTTCTGCGCATCCCAAAGGAACTTTTCGTAACGCCTTTTTTCAGCCTCTTGTTGCTCTCTTTTCTCTGCGATTTTCTTGAGAGCCTTCTCGGCGCGGGAAATCACCCCTTGGAGGACTTCTCCCTTTTGCAAGACACTCTGGATTCCTGCGGTGATCTCTCTAAGATGTTCCCGAAGGGAATCGCACTCCACAGAGAGGAACATGATTCTCCTTTCAATCTCTTGCCGCATTTCTTCTTTTTGACGCAAGCGTTCTTGCCACCGAACAGCACAAAGTTCCAATTCTCTCTGACGTCTCTTGACTTCTTCGATTGCACGAGTTGTTTCTCGCATAACCTTCTCAAGTTCTTGTATCCGATGGACAAGATGAGACTCTCGCCTTCTCCAGCTCTCCCCAAAGCGGGCTTTCAAGGCAACCTTCCGAGGAAAGAGAAACAGACCTCCTTTAAGCACGACGAGACTCCCATCAAGGGCAACATAGTTTTGTTGCAGATCTCCCTCCTTTTGCAAGTTCGCAAGAAGCATCTCTTTCCTTGCCACCGCCCACTCTGAAGAAGAGGGAGGAAGAGCAGTCCGGAAGATCATCCATTTCCCAAAATCCTCTGGAACGGCTCCTCCCTCAAGCACTTGCACATGACTGATGAAACCAAGGAAAGCATGAATCGCCCTGTTGGGCCATCCCTTTTCGGAGAGCGCTCTGTGGATCTCCTCAGAAATGGTTCCCGAGAGTTTCTGAAACTCTACTTCCTCACGGACCCTGCGGACACAAGCAAGAACTTCTCTCGTTCTCAAAAGGCGACGTTGCAGGTTCTCTCTCTCTTGCTCTAACGCTTCTGCCTCGCGCTTGTGATGTTCCCTCTCCCGCACCACACCAGCGCAACGTCTCTTCAACTCTTCAATTTCCCTAGTAAGCTCTCCATATCGCGCACGAAGGGATTCAAGCTCACGTTCCACATTGTTCAACATTGTCTCGAAACGCACTGCTTCCTCTTGGAGTTTCCGCTTCTCTTCCTCAAGAGCTTGGAGCCTGACTTTTCTCTCTGTAAGAAAGCGCAACACGACCCTTTCTGCGTTCTCAAGTCTTGCGGAAGCTTCGAGAGGCATTTGGAAACGTTCCCTCTCTCGTAGGAGACGGTCGATCTCTTCAAGAAGATCCTTCCCCTTAACATCGAGGATAAAGCGGAGTCTCCTCCCATGGCGCATCTCGGTGAGCAGTTGGTACAGTTCTCTCTCCTTCTCCACCACCTTCTTTTGGACCTCCTCTACCTCATGACGGAGAGAAGAAAGGGTGTTCCGGAGTTCACGGAGATTCGTTTCATCAGCGCGAAGCGCAAAAAGCGACTGCTCATCCAGGAGACGACGTAGCTCCTGATGACAAAGCGATTCCTCCTCAACAAGACGCGTGTAATCTCGTCTCAGCTTCTCAAGAAGCTTTCCATAGTAAGCCCGCCGTGCTATTCGCAACCTTTTTTCTCGTTGCAGGTACTCCTCTTCTTTCCGAGCCCACTCTGCGACTCTGGCTCGTTGGAAAGCAACTTCTCGAAGACGTTCCCGAAAACGTTCCCGCTTCTCCACCACACCCTGAAGCGTATGGGCAAGTCCTGCAAGATGCGTGCGCATGGCCAAAGTGCCGCTTATTTCCTCAAGCCAACGAAGGCGCTCGAGAGGAGTCAAATCAACAAGAGCGTGGAGATCGCGGTTAGTAACGAAACTAACTCCCAGCTGATGAAGGGAAAGCCCAGCCTTCGCAAGCTCCTGGCGAAGATCTCCAAAACGCACCTTTTTGCCCTGGAAGAAGTACTCCACCTCTCCAGAAGCAAAGGCCCGTTTCTCCACCTGGAGAGCAGGTTCAAAAAGGAGCGCAACGGAGGCCATACCAATGGGGCGGTGCGTTTTGGAACCATGGAAAAGTACCTGACGTCCCCCCCGTCGCTCTCCCAAAGCCCAGCGAAGGGCATCGATAAGGTTACTCTTCCCAGAACCGTTAGGTCCTACGACAACGTTAAGTCCTGGACTTAATGGAACTTGTACTGGGTGCGCGAAGGACTTAAAACCATGGATTGTGAGAACTTTCAAGTACATTGACCGTTGAGGTGGTGCTTGCCCCCTCCCATAATCCGTTCCCAAGCCCGACGTGCTGCCTCCTGCTCTGCCCGCTTCTTGTTCTTCCCCTCCCCCTTGGCCACTACCTGCCCTTGGATTTTCACGACCACCTGGTACCAGTCGTTATCTGCCTCAATCAACTCGTACTCGGGAAGACAGGCATAGTATTGCAAACACCAGCGCTGGAGCAGACCCTTATAGTTCACCGAAAGAAGGGCAAACTCAATTCCTCCATCGCTACAGAAGATACGAGAAAGAACCTCCCGAGTTTCCTCATAGGATGAAGAGTCGACAAAAATTGCTCCTACCAGTGCCTCAAAGGCACTTGAAAGAATAGAATCTTTTTCTCGACCACCATTGCGTTCTTCTCCCCGGCCAAGCTCGATGAACTTCTCAAGACCAATCTTCCGGGCAAGGTACGCGAGACATTCTTCGCTGGCCCATTTCGCCTTCATGAGGGAGAGCCAACTCCGGGGCCGGTCATAATTCTGGAAAAGGTAATCAGCGATGAAAAGACCAACAACTGCATCCCCCAACCACTCGAGCCTATCGTTACAGGCCCCGGCTTTGCCCTCAAGAGCCGACTTGTGCCGGAGAGCAGTCCGAAGAATCTCCTGGTTCCGAAAGGAGTACTGAATTCTCCTCTCTAACTCCGAGAGATCCCTCTCTGGTGCAGACATTGACCAAGCCTAGCTGAGTTTCGACTCGATGTACTCAACTGCTTCCCCTACTGTGGTGATTTTCTCAGCGTCTTCATCGGGAATCTCGATGTCGAATTCCTCCTCAAAAGCCATGATGAGTTCAACGATATCCAGGGAATCCGCTCCAAGGTCATCGATAAAGGAGGCATCAGGAGTTACGTCTTCCTCATCGACTCCGAGCTGATCCACAATAATCTCCTTCACCTTGGAGAAAACGTCCATGTTCCACACCTCCCAGGAAAGGTTTTTTCAAGCCATAAAGAGTCCGCCGTTAATGTGAATGGTTTGACCCGTAATATACCCCGCAGCTTGTGAAGCCAAAAAGGCCACAAGCTGTGCTACTTCTTCAGGCTCACCCCACCTCCTCATTGGCACCTGCTGTAACCACATTTCACGGACCTCTTCGGGGAGCTTGCGCGTCATCTCTGTGTCAATGAATCCAGGAGCAATGGCATTCACCGTGATACCAAGGGGAGCAACCTCCCGCGCAAGAGACTTAGTAAATCCAAGCAGAGCTGCCTTCGCTGTGGCATAATTCGTTTGCCCTGCGTTTCCTGTAACACCCACCACCGAAGAGATATTGATAATACGTCCATAACGTTGCTTCATCATGTATCGGAGCACTTCTTTTGTACAATTGTATGTCCCTTGAAGGCAAACATCAAGAACCGCCTTCCAGTCCTCATCCTTCATACGGACAAAGAGTGCATCTCTTGTGATTCCTGCGTTGTTCACCAAAATATCGATATGACCCCACCGCGCGATGATGTCTTCAACCATCTCTCGGATTTTCTCCCGAACGGTTACATCCACAATATACCCTAAGGCTTCGATACCCTCTTTCCTGAGGGCTGAAATCGCCTCCTCCATTTCCTCCGAAGAGGTCACGTCGTTTATTGCCACCTTCGCCCCACCCAAACCAAGGGTTCGTGCTATGGCAAATCCTATACCACGCCGTGCCCCGGTCACCAGGGCAACCTTCCCCGCAAAACTCACCGGTCCTCACCCACCTCACGGAGTGCCGTTTTGAGATGCTGTGGAGAAGAGGTTGGGAAGGCCAAAACCTCAGGGTATTCGCGTTCAAAGAGCTTCGTTAAGACCATCCCTGGCCCAACCTCCAAAACTTTCTTCACACCCTCCTGTACAAGGAGATCCATGATATCCTTCCATCGGACTGTCGCCGTCAACTGTTGCAGAAGGAGAGAGCGAATCTCCTCAGGATCGGAAACAAAAGAAGCCGTCACATTACTCACATAAAGATAACGGGGCTTTCGAATGGTGATTCCATCAAGAACTTGGGCAAAAGATTCCCGCGCTTTTTCCATAAAACTTGAATGGAATGGTGCGCTTACTCGGAGTTCCAAAGCCTTCTTTCCTCCTAAATGCTTCACCTCTTCAAGAACTCGGGGCAAAAGGACACGCTCGAGAGAGAGCACCACTTGATCAGAGGAGTTCACGTTAGCAATTTCTACCCTTCCCTCACGCCGCAGAGACAACACCATAGACTCCACAAGAGGCAGAGGAAGGCCGACAACCGCAACCATTGTCCCCTCCCCAAGGGGAGAGGCTTCCTGCATAATTTCTCCCCGCTTCCGCACCAGGTATACTGCTTCGTCGAAGGTGAAGGACCCGGCGTAAAGAAGGGCCGAGTACTCCCCAAGACTATGCCCTGCAACGACGTCAGGAGAAAAGGGGATCTTTTTGGCAATAAAAGCGCTCATGGTGAGGATAATGGGCTGGCTGTTCTTCGTCAGATTGAGCTCTTCCTCCGGTCCCTCAAGGGCGAGACGAAGGAGGTCTTCCCCGCAGATAGAACTTGCTCTTTCAAACACTTCCCGCACACCTTGTGGATCCTCTTCCATCCACTCCCTAAGCATGCCGACCTTTTGGGAACCTTGCCCAGGGAAGAGAAAAGCAACCTTCATGAGTTCCTCACTCTCTGCAGTCGGTCAAGAGTATCCCAAAACTCTCGCATAATGTCGGCAATAACCTCCCGCACCGGTTTGATGTCCTTGATAAGACCAGCAACCTGACCACACATCACTGAACCTTCCTCCACATTGCCACATACCGCGGCTTCCCGCAACTTCCCAACACCAAGCGCCTCAATCTCTTCTTTCGGTGCGCCACCAAACTCAAGCTCTTCAAACCTTCGAGTTAAACGATTCCGAAGACACCGCACTGGATGCCCAGTTGAGAGACCGGTAACAACAGTAGAACGGTCATGTGCCTTTAGAATCGCTTCTTTATACGCCGGATGCACCTCGCACTCTTCAGTACAGATAAACCGGGTTCCAATCTGCACTCCCTCTGCTCCCAGAGCGAAACAGGCTGCCATTCCTCTTCCATCGCCAACGCCACCTGCAGCGATCACCGGAACACGGACTGCGTCCACAACCTGAGGAATAAGGCAAAGCGTGGTGATTTCTCCCACGTGACCACCAGACTCATTCCCCTCGGCGATAATTGCCTGTATCCCGTATCGCTCAAGCCGTTTCGCCAAGGCAACTGATGCCACTACCGGGATAAGGAGAATACCAAGGCGGGAAAATTCCTCCACAAGAGGTCCCGGATTCCCTGCCCCAGTCGTGACAACTGGCACACGTTCCTCCTTCACCACTCGAATCTGGTCCTCAATATGTGGCGAGAGGAGCATGAGATTCACACCAAAGGGTTTCCCGGTGAGCGAACGGACGCGGCGAATCTCCTCTCGAAGCTCTTCTCCAGTCATCCCTCCAGAACCAATGATACCAAGCCCCCCCGCCTCAGAAACTGCCGCAACAAGTGGGGCGGTTGAAACCCATGCCATACCCCCCTGGAGGATAGGATACTGTATGCCCAGAAGTTCTGTGACTCGTGTTTTCATCGTTTTTCCCCTTTTAGCCCTCAAGGGAAAAATGGGCAAGTCGTTCCCGGATTTTCTCAAGAATCCCCTGTTCTACAAGCTCCTTTGCCCGCAGAACAGCACTCTTTATGTCTCGAGCCTTCGACTTCCCATGGCAGATAATGCACACCCCTTCGACACCCAAAAGAGGCGCTCCGCCATACTCGCTCCGGTCAAGCTTCTTCCAGAGTGCTTGGAACCTCTCCCGAAAACCAGGATCCCGGATTTCCCGCTCTAAGAAAAACGCAATGAGTTCGATCAGTCCCTCCCCAAACTTCAAAAGAGCATTCCCCGTGAATCCGTCGCACACGACAACATCCACTGTACCGTCGACAATGTTTTGCCCTTCTGCGTTGCCAACGAATTCAAAGTTTAGCTCGTTCTTTCGTTCTTTAAAAAGCTGGTAAGCTGCTTTGACAAGTTCATTCCCCTTTCCTTCCTCCTCGCCGATGCTCAAAAGGCCTACCCTTGGACGAGGAATACCTAAGACAATCTTCGCATATTCTGCTCCCATGATACCAAAGTGGAAAAGGTGTTTAGGTTTACAGTCTACATTCGCTCCCACATCAAGGAGCACGCAGTACGAACAAGTATTGGGAATAAGAGCGGTAATAGCAGGACGCTCAATTTCAGCAATATGTTTGAGACCAAGCCAGGCCGCAGCCATCACTGCACCACTATTCCCTGCAGAGATGAAAGCGTCAACTTTTCTCTGGGCGAGGAGCTGAATACCGCGGCAAATGCTCGAGTTTGGTTTCTTTTTGACAGCTTCTGCGGGGTGCTCTTGCATGTGGATGACTTGTGGAGCATCCTCAATAGGAAAATCGTTCTCATCCATTCCAAAATCCCTGTAAAGTGCAAGGAGTTCTTCGCGAGGACCAAGAGCCACAAGGGTGTACTCAGAGGAATGTGCTTCCTTTAAACCCTTGACAATCTCAAGGGGGGCAAAATCGCCACCCCATACATCCACAGCAATCCTCATTGCCTTTCCCCGTCACTCTTCAACCTTGAGAACCTGTCTCCCCTTGTAGTACCCACATTCGGGGCACACATGATGTGGAAGCTTAGGCGTATGGCAATGAGGACAGCTCACTAGGTGCGGCGGATGGATAACCCAGTGGGTTCTCCTTTTATTCCTTCGGCATCGCGAGGTTTTATTCGTCAGGTTCGCCATCGACAAATACCTCCTCTATCCTGCGAACTCAAGGTGTAGGATAGTATAGAACAACTTTCTCCTCTTTGCAAACGTCACTCAGGCTTCCACCTTTTGAGAATCGCCAACCTCGGGTCTATCTCTTCCTCCCCGCAGGGGCATCGCGTTTCGTTTCGATTTGCGCCACACACTGGGCACAACCCTCTACAATCCGGACGGCATAGGGGTTTCATCGGAATGTTGAGGAGAATGATTTCCTGGATCTCCTGTGTTATGTCCACGTAGTTTTCCTCTTCAGAGAAGTACCGAATTTCAACAGTTTCTGTGGCTTCAGCCTCGAAGTCTGAAGGGCGTGTCAAACGGCTCGCGTTTCGAAGTTCAAGACGAAAAGGAATATCCATGGGATACAGAAAGGGTTCAAGGCAACGAGCACAATGTAAAAGAAGTACCGTCCTAATTTGCCCTTCAACGAGAATCTCCGAACCACAGTTCACCAGTCGTACACTGATCCGAACAGGTTGCGTGAAAACGACCCGATCTTCTCCAAGGCGAAACGGAGAAAAAACCTCCTCTTGAGAATCGGAGAATGTCTGCCCGGTGCTCCTTTTGACTTCCCCAATGAAAAGTTGCACAACTCCTCACCTCATGGTACGCACAATTCGCCAGGTATCCCGGGCGATCATAAGTTCTTCATTGGTGGGGATAACCATCACCTTCACCGGAGAGTCGTCCCGGCTGATAAACGCCTCTTTCCTCCGCACCGTGTTCCGCTCATCGTCAATGAGGATCCCCAAATGTTCAAGCCCTGAACAAATCGACTTCCGAATGTATGAAGAATTTTCCCCAATTCCCGCAGTAAACACAAGCCCATCGAGACCCCCAAGGATCGCATAGTAGGCTCCGATGTACTTTTTTGCCCGGTAAGCAATAATCTCGAGGGTGAGACGCGCTCGATGGTTGTGCGGCGCAGCATCTTCAATGTCTCTCGTATCACTACTGATGCCTGAAACCCCAAGGACACCACTTTTCTTATTGAGGATTTCCTCAACTTGCTTAGCCGAAAGGCCCTCTTTGTCCATAAGGAAGAAGATGATAGCGGGGTCTATGTCACCGCAGCGCGTTCCCATAACAAGGCCCTCAAGGGGCGTGAACCCCATAGAGGTATCGATGGACTTTCCATAACGGATGGCGGCAAAACTCACTCCACTTCCCATATGGCAGGTAATGAGCCGGAGTTCTCCGAGGTCCCTTCCCATCATCTTCGCCGCCCTTTCCGCTACGTACCGATGAGAGGTGCCATGGAAACCGTACCTCCTGATACGATACTTCTCGTAGTACTCGTATGGGATGGGGTAAATATACGCGTACTCAGGAAGTGTTCCGTGGAACGCCGTATCAAAAACTGCCACCTGAGGAGTTCCCGGCATGAGCTCTTGGCAGGCCTCGATACCGAGAATGTTTGGAGGATTATGGAGCGGAGCAAGATCAGCGAAAGAGCGAATAGCGGCAAGCACCTCGTCGGTGATGAGCACAGAGCCGGTAAACTTCTCCCCTCCATGGACGACTCGATGCCCAACAGCTTCAATTTCTCGTATGCTTGAGAGAACGCGAGCCTTCCCTGCGGTGAGGGTTGCAAGAACAAGTTCTAAAGCAACCCGATGGTTTGCAACAGGCTGCTCTTCGACAAAGTCTCCCGAAGGAGTATGGTGTTCAAGGCGAGATCCAGGAATCCCAATACGTTCAACAACTCCCTTAGCCATCACGTTGTAATGGTCCTCGTCCTCCATCTGGAAAAGCTGGTACTTAACGGTTGAACTTCCGCAATTCACCACAAGGATGTTCAAAGGCATCATCTCCCCTTCCTCAAAATTCCGTCTGGAGAACAGTGACCGCAATTTGGTCCACGATATCTTCAGTCCTACATCCCCGGGAAAGGTCGTTCACAGGCTTTGCAAGTCCTTGGAGAATTGGCCCAATGGCTCTTCCTCCAGCAAGACGTTCGGTGAGCTTGTAACAAATGTTTCCAGCGTCAAGGTCTGGAAAAATAAGGACGTTCGCTCTCCCAGCCACAGGGCTTCCCGGGGCCTTTCGCGCCCCCACTCCTGGCACAAGAGCGGCATCGCCTTGGAGCTCTCCATCGATGAGGAGGTCAGGAGCAAGGGTCTTGGCAATACGGGTCGCCTCAATAACCTTGTCCACGCGTGGATGCTTAGCACTCCCCTTCGTAGAGAAAGAGAGCATGGCAACTCTTGGTTCCCCTCCTACAAGGAGACGGAACGTCCGGGCAGTGGTGATCGCAATGTAAGCGAGTTCCTCAGCATTTGGGTCAGGGTTAAAACCACAGTCGGCAAAGAGGAACACGCCATTCTCTCCATACTGGGTACTCGGAAAGACCATGAGAAAGCAACTGGAGGCAAGTTTAATTCCTGGTGCGGTCTTGATAATCTGAAGCGCCGGCCGAATGACGTCAGGACTCGTGAAAACCGCTCCACCTACGACTCCATCAACTTCACCGTGGAGAAGCATCATGCACGCATAGTACATGGTATTTTGGAGAAGCTCCTCGGCTTTCTCAAGGGTCAGCCCCTTTTCCCGACGGAGCTCGAAAAGTGACTGGACATATACTGGTCGTCGAGAATCCCTCAGGGGGTTTCGAACTTCTATTCCCTCAAGATGAATTCCTAGGGACTCAGCCTTTTGCCTAATCTCTGTTTCATCCCCAAGAAGCACCACAGAAGCAATTTTCTCCCGCGTTGCTATGTGTGCCGCCTGGAGTACTCGTTCATCGCCCCCTTCAGGAAGGGCAATCCGCTTCCCCAAGTTCCTTGCCCTTTCACGAATGCGCGCCAAGACGTCCATCACTTTTTCATCTCCCTTCCACCATCTGTGGACCAAATTTTTCCCGAAGCCGCCGCTCCACTCCAGGGGGAACAAGGTCACGTACGCACCCCCCAAAACGGGCAATTTCCTTCACCACCGTAGAGTTCAAATAAGAATACTCAGTACTCGTGGGGAGAAAGATGGTTTCAATCTCGGGAGCCATCTTCCGATTGGTAAGTGCAATCTGCGTTTCGTACTCGTAGTCGGAAATTGCCCGAAGGCCTCGCAGGATAACTCGACAACCTTTTGAACGGGCAAAATGCACAAGAAGGCCGTCGAAAACCTCAACCTCTACGTTCGGAAAGTCACGCACTGCCTCTTCAATCATGAGCTTCCGTTCCTCTACGGTGAAAAGGGGAACTTTGTTTGGATTACGAAGCACCGCAACGATGAGGCGATCAAAAATCTTTCTTGCCCGGTCAATAATGTCAAGATGACCGTTCGTTATGGGATCAAAACTTCCCGGGTAAATCGCCGTTGTCACTGAAGTCCCTCCGCCTCTGGAGACCGCAATCGGCCAAAGAGCAGCACGCTCTTTCCGTACCTCCGCACATCCAAGAGTTCCAGGAAAGGCAAGCCCCGCCCTCGCCAGTTCTTTCGGGAGGAGCGGAGAACCACAAGAGCATCACCTATGACAACTTTGAAATTATACAACTTTTCGACCACTTCGGAAATATCGTACATGAAAGGGGGGTCGAGGAAGACGATATCAGGCGCCTGAAGGTGTCTGGGGAATTTCCTCGCCTGCCAAAAGTCGAAGCGTACCACCTGCGCTCGATCTTCGTATCCACAGAGGGCAATGTTCCGCCGTAGAATCTGACACACCCGGGGATTCCCTTCGAAAAAGTAGGCTTTTCGTGCTCCCCGACTCAAAGCCTCAAGACCGAGAGAACCGCTCCCTGCAAAGATATCGTATACGACACTCCCAAGGAGATCATCTTTCAGGATCTCGAAAAGAGCCTTTCGCACCACTCCTTGGATAGGACGAACCTCCCCACCCGGAGGAACAATGATTTTCTTCCCTTTCTTCTCACCTCCCACGATATGGATGTACCCCACCTTCAGCCAACCTCCCCAAAAGCAAGGTAGCGACCGAAACGACGCTCTATTTCCATCCGCAAAGGGCGGTATTCTGGATGTTCGAGGAGAGGATCCTCGGCAAGAATTCGCTCCGCCTCTCGATACGCTTCCTCAAGGAGTACCCAATCCGAAAAAGGATCAGCAACGTGGAATTCCGGCACACCATGCTGGCGGACACCATAGAATTCCCCAGGTCCCCGAAGACGAAGGTCTTCTTCAGCGATTCGAAACCCATCGTCTGTTGCCGTAATCACAGCCATCCTTCTTCGAGCTTCCTCTCCCTGAAGCGCTGCAAGAAGGATGCAAACTCCTTCTTCACTCCCTCGACCTATTCTCCCTCGGAGTTGATGCAACTGGGCTAGGCCAAACCGCTCTGCATTCTCAACTACCATGACGCTCGCTCTCGGCACATCGATACCAACTTCGATGACCGAGGTAGCCACGAGAACATCGATGTCGCCATGGGAAAAGCGACGCATAACCTCCTCTTTTTCCTTCGAAGGAAGCTTCCCGTGAATAATCTCGATACGGAACTCAGAAAGCCATTTCCTCTTCAATTCTTCAAAAACTTCCTGAACAGTAGCGATCTCTTCATCGGTTTCTTCAATGGCTGGACACACTACATACGCTTGACGTCCTTCCTTGAGGAGTTTTCGCACCCTGCTGTAAGCTTTAAAGCGTTCCTCAAGAGGGAAGCAAAGAGTTTTTGTGGGCTTCCTCCCCGCAGGTTTTTCATCAACGATAGAGACATCCAGGTCGCCGTAGAGCGTTAAAGCAAGGGTCCTCGGGATAGGTGTCGCAGTCATGACCAGAGTGTGGGGAACGGTAGCCTTCTCCTTAAGTTTTGCTCTCTGGAGGACACCAAAACGGTGTTGTTCGTCCACAATGACAAGGCCAAGGTCAGCAAAAACCACTTTTTCCTCAATGAGCGCATGGGTACCAATGACAATATCAACTTCCTTTCTACGGATGGCCTCAAGAAGCAGACGTTTCTCCTTGGTATTCCCTCCCTTGAGAAGTCCCACCCGAATCCCCAAGGCGAAGAGGGGTTCTCGGAAACGGGAGTAATGTTGCTCGGCGAGAATTTCCGTAGGGACCATAAAAGCCACCTGGCGACCAGCATCAACAACCCTTAGAGCGCTGATGATAGCCACGAGGGTTTTTCCGGAACCTACATCTCCTTGAACGAGACGGTTCATAACTCTGCCACTGGCCAGGTCTTGAGCGATTTCTGAACACACTCTCTTTTGAGCCTCAGTGAGGGGGAAAGGCAAAGACTGGATGAACCTCTCCACAAGAGGCGACTTGAAGGGGCATGGGGGAACTCGGAGCTTCTCAAGTGTTCTTTTACGAATCTTCAGACTCAAGGCGAAAAGGAGAAACTCTTCAAGAATAAGGGTACGATGTGCAGAGCTTCTTCGAGTCTCGAGCTCGTCCAGAGTGGAACGTACAGGTACATGGAGTTCCCGAATAGCTTCGCGCTTAGAGAGAAGCCCAAGGCGCCTTCGAAGAGTGACAGGAAGCACTTCTGGGACTTGCTGAAGACACGCGTCAAGAGCCTGGAGAATGATACGCCGGAGCGTCTTAGGGGTTAGGCCTTCAGTTAGAGAATAAACTGGAACAATGCGTTCAAAAACTTGTGGATCTGGTTTTCCTATTTCGTAATCGAAGGTCGCTGTTTCCCACGTACCAAAGGCACGCTGAAAGCTCCCTGAAACACAAACCCAGATACCTTTGCGGAGGACTTGAGCCAGGTACCCTCGGTTGAAACACACAAGATAAACTTCTCCCGTGCCATCACTTACACCAATCTTCAAAAGAGGACCACGACGGGTTCGTTCAATCCGATGCTGGGTAACCTTCCCAACAACGGTCTCAATACCCCTTCCCTCGAGCTTGACAATGGGCTTTATCTCTCCTCGATCCCGGTACGCCCGAGGGAAGAAAAAGAGGAGATCCTCAACGGTTACTATGTCAAGGCGGTGGAGCTTCTTCTCGATGCTTGGACCCACACCCTTGAGGTATCGCACAGGCTGACACAAGAGGGGAGCAGCCTTTGTGCATGGGGGCAAAGCACATTCTCCTTGGGATTTTACCCGAAGGCTACTCTCGATGGCAGCAAGAAGGTGCTTCCGTTCTCCAGGGGAAAGGTATTCATAGCGCTCAAGCTTTTCGAGCCACTCTCCAGCATGATTCCCTTCCTCGACAAGCCACCTTTTCATGAAGCGGTTAAAACCACCAAAAACAGAGGTATTGTCAAGCTTCTTCTTCTCTTGTTCGAGGATTTTGAGCACAACTTCCCTGGAACACCGAGCCATAAACTGTCCTCCCTCTTTATTGTACAACCGAGAGAGGACTTCGCAAGCCTCAGGACATGCGTCGCTTCATACCCGAACCCCCGAGGTATGCAGCATGGAGCCGCTCATCGCGGAGAAGATCGGAAGGTTTTCCAGAAAGCACCACACGACCACTTTCAAGAACGTACGCATAAGAGGCCACAGAGAGCGCTCTACGGACGTTTTGCTCCACAAGGAGTATGGATACACCTTCCTCTTGGTGAATTCCCTGGATGAGCTGAAAGATGTCCTGAACCATTCGAGGAGCAAGCCCCAAAGAGGGTTCATCAAGGAGAAGGACTTTAGGACGCGATATGAGGCCTCGACCGAGGGCGAGCATTTGTTGCTCTCCACCAGAAAGTGTCCCAGCAAGTTGCCGCCGTCGTTCCCTGAGAACAGGAAAAAGGCGGAAAATCCACTCTTTTCGTTTTTGCACTTCTGCATCGCTCAAAGAGTGACGCACCCCGTATAACCCAAGGACAAGGTTTTCCTCGACGGTGAGGGTCGAGAAAACGCGACGGCCTTCCGGGACATGAACAAGGCCATGTCGCACAAGCTCAAAAGGAAGGAGGGAGCGTATGTCCTTTCCACAGAAGAGGATTCGTCCTCGAACAAGAGGAATAAGCCCTGAGATAGCCCGAAGAAGAGTCGTCTTTCCTGCCCCATTAGCGCCAAGAACAGCGACGATTTCCCGCTCCCCAAGGGTGAGAGAAACATCTCGAAGCGCCTCTACCACTCCATACCGAACTTGCACAGAATCGACCACAAGAAGCGGGGTATTCATTCAACCCTCTCCCCTCCCAAGGTACGCCTCAACAACCTGGGGGTTACGATAGACCTCCTGTGGAGGACCCTCAGCGATTTTGCTCCCCATGTCCATGACGCTCACCCAATCCGAAATGCCCATCACCACATTCATGTCGTGCTCTATGAGCAGAAGCGTTACACCACTCTGGACAAGTTCCTTGAGGAAGTCCATGAGTTCTTCGGTTTCTCGGTCATTGAGACCTGAGGAGGGCTCATCAAGGATAAGGAGCTTAGGAGAGGAGGCAAGGGCCCGCGCAATCTCAAGGTATTTCTGTTTCCCATACGGGAGATTTCGAGCAAGCTCATTCCGATATTCCCAGAGCCCCACTCGGTAAAGCCAGTACGAAGCGATTTCGGCAAACTCTCGCTCTTCCCTTCGCTGTTGTGGGGTTTGGAAAACCGCCGCCAAGACCCCACTTCTCCCATGAACGTGCATCCCAGACATAACGTTCTCAAGGCAGGTCAGAGATGGGAAAAGGCGGATATTCTGAAACGTCCGGGCAATACCTCGCGCAACCACAAGATGAGGTTGGAGACCAGTGATGTCCTCTCCATTGAAAACGACCTGGCCGCTTTCCGGACGGTATATGCCGGTGATCACGTTAAAGAGCGTGGTCTTCCCAGCACCATTTGGACCGATAAGACTCGTGATTGTCCCAGGGTACACATCAAGGCTATACCGATTTACCGCTACAAGCCCCCCAAAGCGGACTGTAACGTCGGTCACTCTCAAAAGAGGTGAAGAAGAAGGAGGGTCGAGAACACCTTGAGCAACGGTTTCAGGAAAAACTCGGAGACACTCCTCACCACGGAAATCAGACATCATGGGGATTTCCCGTTTCCGAGGCAAAAGTCCCCCGGGACGAAACACCATCATGGCCACAAGGGCTGCTCCAAAAAACAGGAGTCGGAAGTGAGCAAAGCTCCTAAAGACCTCGGGGAAAATAACCACTGCTGCCGCTCCAAGAAGTGTCCCAGGAACGGACCCAAGTCCTCCCAAAAGGACGATACAGAAAAGGAGCACGGACTCCATGAAAAGAAAGCTCTGGGGCGAAACCACCATCATCTTCGAGGCATATACGTTCCCCGCAAGCCCGGCTAAAGCTGCCCCAAGGACAAAAGCCAGAAGCTTATACATCCGCACGTCGATGCCAATCGCCTCAGCGGCGACGTCATCTTCTCGAATGCAATTCCAGGCCCGACCTACTCGAGAGTTCTGGAGGCGCAACAACACACCAATCACCAAGGCAACAAGAGTCCAAACGAAAAGGTAAAACGCACGGGGTGTTTCAATCCGGAAGACACCAAAAGAAGGGACATCTACCCCGGTAATGCCATTCGGCCCATTCGTTATCCCCCAAGGGTTGTTCACAATGATGATACGAACGATTTCTCCAATGCCTATCGTGACAACACACAGGTAATCACCTCTTAAGTGAATAACAGGAGACATGACAAGGTAAGCAAAACCCGCAGCGGCAAGAGCACTCAGGACAAGAAGGAGGATTACTGGCACACCAAAAGCGGTGTTCAAGATGGCCGTGGTATACGCCCCGATAGCATAGAAAGCGGCATGACCCAGATCAAAAAGCCCAACCTCCCCCAAGACAATGTTTAAACTCAACCCAAGAAGACTGTACAAACCGACAAAAAAACCTACATCAACCCAGTATTCACTCACGAAAGGGAGGAAGGGGAAAACACTCACGAGAAGGAAGAGCACGAGATATACCACTTTGCCTTTCATTGCTCTGCAACCTACACCTTCTCTGCAATCTTTTCACCAAGGATACCAGTCGGTCGGAACATCAAGACAACGATAAGCACAAGGAAAGTGAATCCGTCTTTCCAAGCACCTCCACCGGGAATATACCCAGAAAGCAGGGCCTCAATAATCCCAAGGAGCACCCCACCAAGCATGGCTCCCGGTATGTTCCCAATACCACCGAGAATGGTGGCTGTGAACGCCTTAAGCCCATAACTCCAACCCATGGTGAACTGGATGGAACGGTAGTACATACCATTGAGAACTCCTGCCATCCCTCCAAGAGCTGGCCCCAAGGTGAAGACAAAAAGAATAACCTTCCGTACGTCTATCCCGAGGAGCGTGGCCATTTCCCGATCCAAAGCCGTAGCACGCACTGCTGCTCCAAAATCAGTTTTCTCCACAATCCAATATATGAACCCCATGACGGCAAGGGAAAGCAAGAGGATGACAACCTTTAACGTGGGAAACGTAAATCCCAGAAAGCGCACCGAACCCGTAGGGACAAGAGAGGCGGGATAGACCTGGAAACGAGGCCCCCAAAGCGCCATAATGCTATTTTGAATGACGATAGACGCTCCAAGGGCAGAGACAACCAACGGGAGGCGACCAGCCCGATACACAGGCCGGTACGCCACCCGCTCCACAAGAACTCCTGCAAGAGCATTTCCGAAAGCGGCAAAAGCTACCGCCCCAGAAACTCCCCACCAAAGCCCTACACGTTCTGTAATCCACGCACTCCCAAACGCGAGGAAAGTATACCCCAGATAACTCCCAAGGGTGAAAAGGTCTCCATGGGCGAAATTAATGAGTTTCATAACCCCATATACCATGGAATACCCAAGGGCGACAAGGGCGTAAAAAGAACCAACCGTAGCACCATTCAAAAGCTGCTCAAGAAATATCCGCATGGCTCGACTCAAGGTTCAAAAAGCTCAAGTTCTCCCCTTTCGTTGTACCGGTACATAGCGTACGGTATATTCTCTCGGTCCCCTCGCTCTGTAAAGGTCAATAGTCCAGTAATCCCTTCCGCATTCCTCATGACTCGCATTTCTCGAGCAATGTCATCGGGGTTCGTGGACCCAGTGTTTTCAATCGCCTGAGCAATGGCAAAAAGGGCATCAGCAGCGTACACTGGCCAGGGAGAGGAAGGGAGGTTTCCATACTTTTTCCGGTATGCTTCGAAAAACATCCGAGACTTCGGTGTGTCGAGATCCTGTGGGAGAGGCTCCTGGGTCATAAGTGTTCCCACCACATGCTCAAGACCAGCAATTTTCACGAAGTCCTCGTTGGGTACCGCATTGCTTCCCACAAAAGGTACGGTGATGCCCATCTCCCGAGCTTGGCGCAACAAAAGCCCTGCTTCAGGGTAGTACGCCGTATAGTACCAGACATCGGGGTTGCTCTCCCGAAGTTTCGTGAGAGCGGCGCTATAGTCCTGCTCTCCTGGAGTAATGGCGTCATAGTACACGATTTCCGCACGACCGTCTCGGATATACGGCTCAAGGTACTTCCGAGTTTCTTCGGCAACTCCTTTACCGTAGGTTTGGTTGTCATGCATGATAGCAATGCGCCGCCACCCCATCTTTTCAACGGCAAACTTGGCAAAGAACTCTCCCTGAGCGTCGTCCCTCCCACAAGTTCGGAAGAAATACCGACGCTCTTTTCCCATGGTAAGGCGAACTGCCGTTGCCCCATAGGCAACACACACCACTCGGTTACGTTCGTAGAGGTCAGCAGCAGGCTCAGTCACTGAGGATCCGTAACTGGCGATGGCTGCCACAACCCCTTGAGAGATGAGCTTCTGCGCTGCCAGAGCACTATCCTTGGGATTTGACGCGTCATCGGCCACAAGAATCTCTACAGGACGGCCAAGAATTCCACCACTGGCGTTGATGAGCTCTGCAGCAAGCTCAACACATTGCTTGGCCATTTGTCCCTCGATAGCGAAACTGCCCGTGATCGGGGCTTGTAAACCAATACGGATAGGTTCAAGCGCAACCCCAAAAGAAGCTAAGAAGAGAACACTCCCCAAAAGGGTAAAGAGTACGAAAGTCCATCGCATTTTCCTTCCCTCCCTGGAAAGGTTTAAGGCATATTCACACGAGTCGTATGCGGAAGAAAAACTTCTTGCCTACTCTAAGAACGTCTCCATCCTGCAAAACGACGTCTTGATGCACGTTTATCCGCTCTCCATTGAGGTACACCCCCCCTTGTTCGAGGCAACGACGAGCTTCGCTCTTGGATTGAAAGACCCCAGTGCGCTCAAGAAGCTTCATAATCCAAAGCTTCCCCTCAGAGAGTTCCTGACGCGCAATACACAGCTCTTGTGCACTTTCCGGACACACTCCCTGAGCAAAAGCCCGCTCAAAATCTTCAAGGGCTTTTCTTGCTGCACTTTCTCCGTGGTACATCCGCACAAGCTCAAACGCCAGTTCTTCTTTCCAAAGCTTCGGGTGCAATGCTCCTCGTTCATAGGCCTCCTTCTTTCTTTGGATCTCCTCAAGGGGAACATCGGTAAGGAGCACAAAGTATTTCTCGATGAGGGTATCAGGGATAGACATAACCTTTCCGAACATGGCAAAGGGAGGCTCGTTGATGCCGATATAGTTGCCAAGGCTTTTGCTCATCTTTTCCACACCATCAGTGCCTTCAAGAAGCGGCATGGTGATGATGACTTGAGGTTCCTGGCCGAATTCCCGCTGCAAATCTCGCCCCACGAGAAGGTTAAAGCGCTGATCCGTTCCCCCAAGTTCTACATCCGCCTGCAACGCCACGGAATCGTATCCCTGGAGAAGGGGGTAAAGGAACTCGTGAAGGCCTATTGGCTTTCCATCCCGAAGACGTTTTGCAAAATCTTCCCGTTCAAGCATTCGAGCAACGGTGAACTTTGCCGCGATTCCAATGACCTCCTCAAGAGTAAGCCGTCCGAGCCAGGAGCTGTTAAAAGCTACCCGCGTTTTCGCAGGATCGAGAATCTTGAAAACCTGTTCAGCATACGTCGCCGCGTTGGCGCGAACTTCCTCCTCCGTGAGTTGTCTCCGCGTTTCCTTCTTTCCCGTAGGGTCACCTATGCGCCCCGTAAAATCACCGATGAGGAAAACAACCTCATGTCCAAGGTCCTGAAACTGCCGGAGTTTCCGCAACGTCACCGTATGCCCAAGATGGATATCAGGTGCACTGGGGTCAAATCCCTCTTTTACGACCAACCTCCGTCCGGTTTCGTAAAACCGGAGGAGCTTCTTTCGGAGATCCGCAGGATCGATAATTTCCTCCGTACCACGAGCAAGAAGGGCAAGGTCTCGTTCAACCTGAGTGTCAAAATTCACGCTTCCTTTCACTCCTTTCGGAAACCTCGTCGTTCCAAAAACACAAGGAGCATATACCCAAGCCCAAAACACGCCACTGCTTCTCCAAGGAGGATATAGAAGGCGGTGACAAGGTACGGGACTTTAAAAAGGTACGAAAGGTACAAGGCAACACCAAACCCATTGATAAGTACCGGGGGAAGTGGTGCGAGCAAAGGACGAGAAACACGGGAAGTCCACCACGCAGCACAAAACGTGCAAAGCGTCCCAAAGAAAAAATCAAAAAATCCAAGGCCCCCAAGGAGGTTCGCAAAAAAGCATCCAAGGGTGAGCCCCCAGACCGTTTCGGGGAAAAGGTACGGGAGCACAGTAAGCGCTTCCGCAACCCGTATCTGCACAGGTCCGTAGGCGAAGGAAGAGAAAGGCGGCAGCACTACAAAAAGCACATACAAAGCTGCCACGAAAGCTGCCCTCACGATACGTCGTGTTTCATTCCTCATGGTTTTGTGATACCATATCATGGCACATATTATACAGCAGGCAAAGCAATGAGGAAAAAGGGAGCCCAAAAAACGCTGTTTCCAGTGCTTTCTTTTATTCTCGGGTTGCTCGCAGGGAGCATCGTATTCGGTGGAGTGTTGCTTTCCTTCTCTGGAGACTTCGAGAACCTCTCAACACAGCTTGAGGATTTCACTCCCTCTCTCACCACGCGAGTGTACGATATCCGTGGAAGGCTCATCGGGGAATTCTTCACAGAAAGACGGGAATACGCTCGTCTTGAGGAAATTCCTCCTCTCCTCCAAAAGGCCTTCATCGCTAGCGAGGATCAGAACTTCTACCGACATCCTGGAGTAGACCTCTCTGGAATCCTCAGAGCTCTGTGGCAAAATCTCTTGAACCTTCGAGTGGTCGAAGGAGGAAGCACCATCACACAGCAGCTTTCCCGAAGCCGTTTTCTTGACAACCGAAGGAACCTTGAGCGGAAAATAAAAGAGGTGTTGCTTGCCCTTATCCTCGAGCGGAGATATACCAAGGACGAGATCCTTGAAGCCTACCTCAACCAGATTTACCTCGGGCACGGGGTGTACGGGGTCAGAACAGCTGCCCGGCTGTATTTTGGGAAAGACCTCAGAGAACTCAACCTTGCTGAAATGGCTATGCTTGCAGGTATCGCCCGTTCCCCATCCCATTTTTCCCCTTACATCGACCTTGCCGCTGCCCAAAGACAGCAACGGCGTGTCCTCCGGCGTATGCTCGAGTGCGGTTTTATCACCAAAGAAGATTACGAAAAAGCCTTGTCAACCCCCCTTGTCCTTTCGGGTCTTGAGCGCCGAGCTTCTATCTGCCCATATTTCCTCGATTACCTCTTGAAGGAACTCCGAACACGTTTTGAAGACCAGCACATCTTTAGCGGCGGTCTTAAAGTGTACACCACCCTTGATGCCGATGTGCAGAAAGTTGCCAACGAAGCTCTCGCAAGAAGCGGGTACCAGGGGGCGATTCTTTGCATCGACCCAAAAAATGGATACATCAAAGCCATGGTCGGAGGTCGGAGTTACGAAGAGAGCAAATTCAACCGGGCCACTCAAGCGCATCGACAGCCTGGCTCCACCTTCAAACCCTTCATATACGCAGCCGCCCTTGACAGCGGTTTCACTCCAAGCACCGTTCTCGTCGATGAACCCCTTGAATTCCCGAACGGCTGGAAACCGCAAAACTACGAGCGGATATTCAGAGGACCTATGACACTTCGAGAGGCCCTTGAAAAATCGGTCAACATTATCGGCATCAAACTCCTCCAGGAGACTGGTGTCGACAAGGTTATCCAGTATGCAAAGCGAATGGGAATTCAAAGTACCTTAAGACGCGACCTTTCGCTTGCCCTTGGTACTTCTGAAGTGACCCTCCTTGAGCTTACCACAGCATACGCAGCTTTCGCAAACGGCGGTATGGTTCCCGAACCCGTGGCCATTCTCCGGGTAGAGGACATGGAAGGACGCATCCTCTACAAAGCAACACCAGCTCTCCGAAAAGCGTTGTCCCCGGAAACAGCGTACATCATGGCACGTCTTCTGCAAGGGGTCGTCGAACGAGGTACGGGTCGAAGGGCAGCAATCGGGAGACCTGTTGCAGGAAAGACGGGGACAACGGAAGATTTCATCGACGCCTGGTTCGTGGGCTTTACTCCCGATTTGGTGTGCGGGGTATTTCTAGGCAACGACGACCGAAAACCCTTAGGCCCTCAAAAGACTGGGGGGATCATCGCTGCACCGATTTTCGCCCATGTCATGCAAGAAGCCCTAAAAAACGTCCCTCCCCATGATTTCAGTCGCCCTGAGGGCGTTGTCGAGATTGCCGTCTGTGCAAAAACAGGCCTCCTCCCTTCTCCCTCATGCACAACGGTTTACCTGCCCTACAAGAGGGGAACAACTCCTCAAGCTGTCTGTACCTCGTGCCCATAACTACCCTCGCAACGTCACTACCGTTACGCCAAGACCACCTTCTTCTGGTCGGCCAAGGCGAAAATCTTCCACTTGAGGGTGGTTGCGAAGGAATTCGTGGGTGACCTGTCGGAGCTTTCCTTCTCCCTTCCCGTGAATAATGTACACTGTTTTAAACCCCGCAAGAATTGCCCTATCAAGGTACTTTTCAAGGACAAGGAGAGCCTCTTCTGCCCGCAGTGCTCGAATGACCACTTCGTTGGAGATACGCTCCTTCGGGAAAAACGGGAACGTCCGCACAGATGGGGTACTCTGTGGGGGCAGACCATTGCTACGCCTTAAGCGATCCGGAGCAACCCGCACTTTACGGTCTCCAACAGCCACAAGGATCTCTCTCTTCTTTGCATCGACAGCAAGAATGACGCCATGTCCCAGGGGGTCGACAAAGACCACATCACCCTCACGGAATTCCTCCACAGGCTCCGGTTCATCCTGCAAAGACGCAAGCCGTTTTTGCCCCTCAGCAAGAACAGTACGTAATTCCTGGTAAACTCCAGTATCAAGCTTTTGTGCCTTTCGCAACTCGCCTACGAGGCGAGCAATTTCTTTTTCCTTCTCCTTAAGGTAAGTTGCAAGCTCCTCTCGCAGGGTCTTTCTCAAATGACGACGCTCTGCCTCAAGCGTCTTCCTGAGGAGCTTCATCTCTTCTCTCTCTTGGAGAACTTTCGCGAGTTCCTCCTCAAGGCTACGGCGAACTTCTTCAAGCCTTACTTTCTCCCGAGAAAGGGCAACAAGGAGTTCGTTCAATTCCACTTCCTCCTTGCGGAGGAAGGAGAGAGCATCTTCAACAATCTCTTTTGGGATACCGATTCGCTCGGCAATGGTTATACCGTAACTCCCCTCCACACAACCAACAACTAAACGGTACGTGGGCTGCAACGTTTTAGGGTCGAAGGAAAGCGAAGCGGGAAGAACGCGGGGGTTCCGGAGAGCATACTCTCGAAGAGCAGGAAGGTGTGTAGTGGCTACACAAGTAACACCTCGTTTGCCCAAATACTCAAGAATAGCCATACCCAACGCCGCACCTTCTCCAGGGTCCGTTCCAGCACCAAGCTCATCGATCAGAAAAAGGCTTGAAGGTCCTGCTTCTTTTAGAGCATCCCGTAAGAAAACCATACGGGACGTAAAGGTGCTCAGGCTGTTCCCAAGGTCTTGGTGGTCCCCCACATCAACAAAGAGATGCTCGTAAAGTGGGACAAAGGAATCTTGAGACAAAGGAGCAGGAATACCACAAAAGGTGAGCACCACAAGAAGGGCAAGAGCTTTTACAAGAACAGTCTTTCCACCACCATTAGGCCCGCTGACCAGAACAAGGTTTCGATCCTTTTGGATTTCCAAGTCAAAGGGTACTGCTCGTTCCCCAAGCAGTGGATGGCGCCCACCACGGATGGAGAGAATATCTCCCCCTACCCTGGGAAGATTTCCCTTCCACTTCTCGCCAAGCTTCACCTTCGCCCTGACAAGATCAAGTTCCACAAGGGACGCGAAGGTTTCCTCTAGCTGCATCCTCAAAGGTCGGAGCCATTCGGTCACAAAAGAGAGAATCCGAGCAATCTCCTCTTCCTCAAGGACCACAAGAGCCTCAAGCTCCCTCGAGAGTTCTGCCACAGACCAGGGTTCGACAAAGAGGGTGGAACCACTGGCCGAGGAATCAACAACAAACCCCCTTACCATCCCACGGAACTGAGCTTTCACAGGAAGCACATACCGTCCTCTTCGCACAGTGTACAAGGGCTCTTGAAGGTACCGTACGACCCTCGCATCCTGCAACATACGATGTAGTATGTCTTCAATCTTTGCTTTTACCTCCTCTTTCCTTTTCCGAATGTTCCAGAGCCTATCGCTTGCTGTGTCGAGGATTCCTCCATCTTTTCCAAAAACCTTTGCAAGACGATTCAGAAGCTCCGCAGGATTGAGGATGTTCCGAAAACACGATGAAGCAAGGAAGGGGTATTTGCCAGCGAGCTTTCTTTCCTCGACGAAACACCGTATATCGTGACACATAAGGAGAAATCGATGCACTTTTCGTGCCTCTTCTAAAGACAAGCAACTGCCAAACATTCCCAGGAGTCTCATGGCGGGACGGATATCCGGAAATTCCCCAAAAGGGATATCGCCATCAAACCGGAGAAGCTCCTGAAGTTCCCGAACAATTTCGAGGTATGTTGGTAACTCCGCCGCCGAAAGAGGCAAAAGAGCGCGTGCCCTCTCCTTCGTCGCCGAGCAAACACAAAATTCAGCAAGAAGGTCGAGAACTTTATCATACTCAAAACTCATGAGTATTTCCCAAGAAATCCTCATTCCCAAGGGACGCTCCTTTAGCCAGCCAAGGCCTAAGGAAGGCAATTTGGGGGAACTGACTTACGAAACGATCAACGTACACTATAGCCGGGAGTGTACAATCACGGTAAAAGCGAGAACGAGCAATACCCTCTTCAAGAAATTTCAGGTACGCGACATTAGCCACAAAAACGGTAATAACAAGAATCCAAAGCATACCCTTCAAAAGCCCTACGAAGAACCCCAAGAGAGCATCTACCCAGATAATGTCTAGGCGCTCAAAAATCCGCCGGAAACGAACCCCAAAAAACGAAAAGAGGATAACCGTAGGAAGGAAGAAAAAGAGAAAGCTCACAATCCCCAACCAGGGGCTTTCCCACCCCAAGCGAGAGCGGAAGAAGGCAACAGCTCCAACATAATACCTAAGACCGAAAAGCAAACCCAGAACGAGCCCAACGAAAACGAGAAATTCTTTGCTGAATCCTCGAAGAGCGCTGCGTACCGCACAAAGAATCAGAATACCAAAACAAAGCAGCGTATACCAGTCACTCATGAGAGAGCATCATCTCTTCCCGCAGCACCACCCTCCCAGTCTGCTTCAAATGGTCCTTAATGGTCTGGACCCACACGGCAACCTCTTCTTCGGCGAGCGTTCGATCTGGGGCTCGAAACACAAGGCGAAAGGCGAACCCTTTTTTACCCGGAGGAAGGGGTTCTCCCGAGAAAACATCAAAAAGGATAAATTCCTCAAGTGCCATCGTATATCTTTGTACCGTTTCTTCAACACAAGAAGCTACAAAAGACCAGGGAGTCGTCGTATCGACCACCACAGCTACATCACGAACCACGCTGGGGAAAGAAGGCAGAGAGAATCGTAATGGAAAGGCCAAGACTAGCGTTTCCAAAACATCCACGAAGACCTCGATGTAGTACAGTTCTCCATCAATATCGTGTTCTCGAAGGAGCGAAGGAAGCACTTTCCCGCCAAAGCCAAGGAGCACTTGTTGAGAGTACACAGCAAAGGCCTTACCCTCTTCAAGGAACGGCGAAGACGTCCTCTCCCACACAAAACGCTGAGGAGGAATTCCCACTCCTTCTCCAATTTCCTCGAGAATACCCTTCAAGGTAAAGACGTCCCAAGAAGTTTTCCTCCAAAGGGAGGGTTGCGCATAACTCCAAAGGAGCACTCCAAGGCGTTCTTCCTCCCGATACCCACTTTCTTCTCGGAGAAAAACCCGCCCAAGTTCGAAGAAACCAGGACTACGGCGACCCCTGCGAGCGTTCGTTCGAACAACTCCAAAAAGTCCTGAGAAAAGGGAGGGACGAAGAATCACATGGTCTTGAGAAAGGGGATTAAGGACCCTAATGAAGTCCGTACTCCCAAGAATTCTTACATCGCCCTCATCCACAAGAGAGAGGGTGATCACCTCATAAAGCCCGCGATGCACAAGGTGTTCCCGAATCCAGCCACACAACAACTCCCGTTTTGACACGTTCCCAGGGTCAAAGGTAAACGAGGGGAAAGAAGACACAATCTTCTCGTACCCGTAGACTCGACCAATCTCTTCAACAACGTCAATGGCCTCCCGAACATCGGGACGCCAGCTTGGAACACGGACAACGAGCCCCTCTCCTTCAAGAGCTGCCTGAAAACCAAGACCCTGAAGAATACGCAAGCTCTCCTCGGGAGAGACAACACACGCCAACCTCCCTGTCACAAGACCCAGAGGCACTTCGAGCTCTCGAGCAACGTAAGGAGGCTCACCACTCACCAGCCAGTCCGCTGCCACTTCCGCCTGGCCTTCCTCAGCAAGAAGGGCTAAAGCTCGCTTAGCTGCTTGGAGGACTCCAAGAGGATCAACGCCACGCTCGAAACGAGATGAAGCTTCCGTGCGCATCCCCAAGGCCCGGGCTGTTCGCCTGACAGTAACCCGGTCGAAGAACGCCGCCTCAAGGAAAATCGCCCGGGTTGCCGGTCCAACCTCGGCATTCCTACCTCCCATAATCCCGGCAAGAGCGATCGGACGGGACGCATCGGCGATGACTAGCATCCCTTTTTGCAAAACCCGTTCTTCCCCATCCAAAGTCACAATGCGCTCTTTCTCCTGAGCTTCTCGAACACAAACAACTTTTCCTTCTATCTTTGCGGCATCAAAAGCATGGAGCGGCTGTCCCATTTCAAGCATGACGAGATTCGTGATATCCACAACGTTGTTAATAGGTCGCATCCCCGCAAGAACGAGGTCTCGAACAATCCAGAAAGGAGAAGGTCGAACGACAAGAGAAGCAACGTACTTCCCAAGGTAGTAAGGGCAGAGGTGAAGGGCGCGGTTCTCCAAGCGGAAGTCGTGGCTTACGGACGTTTCAGAGTAACGGATTTCTGGCAACACCAAAGGGATTTTACAAGAAGCGGCAATCTCCCGAGCCAGTCCGAGAACAGAGAGACAATCCCCGCGATTTGCCGTCACCTCAACGTCAAAGACCACATCGTTCTCTACGAACGCCTCGAAAACATCGTCTCCTTCAGCAAGAGAAGCAGGGAGAGGGACAAGGAAGTCCACCGCCTCTCTTTCTCTCTCTCCGCGAATCGGAAGGAAGAGAAAAGCACCATTCTCTATGCCCACAAGAACTCTACTCCCAACCTCCAGGACACCCCATGGAGGGACAAGAACCGTTGCGACCTTTGGACCTACCTTCACTTGGCAGCGCCAAAAAGTACCTTCTTTTGTGACCCTTTCAAGTGTCCCAGCATAGAGCTTTCCCACGAAAAGGTCACGAGCAGGAAACATCGATTCTACCACGAACCCTTGATTGAGAAGGACCTCGGCAACCTCCTCAGGAGAGAGAGATAGCTCAGGAAGAAACCGTCGAAGCAACTGATAGGAGATACGCATTCTCTCTACCTCAAAGCCTTGAAAGAATGTAAAAAGGCGACATCATTTTCAAAGAACCAGCGAATATCAGGGATACCAAACTTAAGCATTGCGATTCGTTCCACACCCATGCCGAAGGCAAATCCCTGAACCCTTTCAGGATCATAGCCTGCGTTACGGAATACCTGGGGATGCACAAGACCAGCTCCCATGATCTCAAGCCATCCCTTCTCTCCACAGGCCCGACATCCCGTACCACCACAAATCCCACAGGAAATGTCCACTTCTGCACTCGGCTCGGTGAAGGGAAAGTAGCTTGGGCGGAACCTCACCCTATAGCCTTCTCCGAAGAGGCGACGGACGAAAACTTCAATGGTTCCTTTAAGATCCCCCATGGAGATACCTGGAGCCACAACAAGGCCTTCAACTTGATGGAACATGGGACTGTGGGTCGCATCAAAGGCATCGCGACGATAGCACTTCCCTGGAACGACGACGCGAAAGGGAGGAGTCAACTTCTGCATGACCCGTATCTGGGCTGGAGAGGTATGTGTTCGGAGAAGGATGCTCTCCTCAAGGTAGAAAGAATCCTGTGCATCCCTTGCAGGATGGTCTCTGGGGATGTTCAAAGCCTCAAAGTTGAAAAAGTCCGTTTCAATCTCTGGCCCCTCCTCGACGCGGAACCCTAAGGAACGGAAAATAGCGACAATCTCATCTATGACGATGCGCAGCGGATGGAAAGCTCCAAGCGGCTCCCGTCTCCCTGGAAGGCTTATGTCGAGGAACTCCTTTTGTGTTTCTCGAGAAAGCGCAGCCTCTTTTTCCTTCAGAAGCCGTTCAATACGTACCTTAACCTCGTTCAGCCTTTGCCCAACAACTCTCCGCTCTTCAAGAGGAAGGTCTTTCAAACGATGCAAGAAGAGCGGAAACTTGCTTTTACGACCCGCATACTTCCCTTTTACCCTGTTTAGCTCATCTCGAGTTGCAACCTGGGTGAGCTCTCGAGTAAAGTCCTGGAAATACTGCTCTATTTCTTCGATCATCGTCCCCACCTTTACAGGTTAAAGATGCGCCTTGGCAACCTCAACAAGCTTCCGGAATGCTTCAGGATCCCCAATGGAAAGCTGAGCGAGATTTTTCCGGTTTACCAAAACTCCTGCCTTCCTGAGTGCTCCTATAAACCGACTATAATTCAAACCCTCACTCCGTACCGCTGCATTAATACGAAGAATCCAAAGCCTACGGAAATCTCTCTTTCTGTTTCGCCGATCGCGGTATGCATATGCCAACGATCTCATTACCTGTTCTTTAGCCCTTCGGTAAGCCCGGGAACGGGCACCCCGATAGCCTTTCGCCATTTTCATAATCTTCTTCTTCCGCTCTCGTGACGCCACATTCGTCTTTACCCGTGCCATAGCTTCTCACCTCTTATGCGTAAGGAAGCAAACTCTTCACTCGCTTTGCTTCTACAGGAGTCAGAATCACTCTTTGACGGAGACGACGTTTCCGCTTCCGCTCCTTGTGGGCTAAAAGATGGCTCTTCCCTGCTTGAGACCGCTTAATCTTCCCGTGAGCCGTTATCTTAAAACGTTTTGCTGCACCTCGGTGCGTCTTCATCTTTGGCATGACGCCTCATCCCCCTCATTTCTTCGGTGCCAAAGTCACTACAAGTGAAGACCCTTCGCTTTTTATGTCCTGTTCTACTCGCCCTACGTCCTTAAGGTCTTCAATCATTCTTCGGAGAAGCTCTTGTCCTCTTTCTTGAAAAGCTACTTCTCTCCCCCGGAAACGTACAATAACCTTGACCCGATTTCCTTCTTGGAGGAAACGAAGGGCACTTCGAAGCTTCACCTGGTAATCATGCTCATCGATTTTGGGGCGCATGTTCAACTCCTTGAGCTCCGAAACCTTTTGCTTTTTTCGAGAGAGCTTTGCTTTCTTCTCCTTCTCATACCGGAATTTCCCATAATCCATAATTTTGCATACCGGAGGGTTGGCATTAGGTCCAACCTCCACAAGATCAAGTCCCGCCTCTTCCGCCATCTGCAAGGCTTTCTTGAGGGGTACAATACCAATTTGTGTCCCCTCGGGAGAAATGAGACGGACCTCGCGCGCCCCAATTTGATGGTTCACACGGTACCGTATCTCGATACGAATCGCCTCCTTGTCAGTCTTTGTAGACGGTAGAAAAAAATACCATATTCTTCAAGCCCCGTCAACTTACCCCCCCAAGAGTAAGGCAACCAGGGAAATGACACGCCACAAAATGCCCTTCTTCTACTTCCTCAAGCGATGGCTCAAGTTCCGCGCAGATACGCTGTGCCTTAGGGCAACGAGTGTGGAAACGACAGCCCAGAGGGGGACGAAGAGGGCTTGGAACGTCTCCCTTCAGGAGGATACGAGACTTTTTTGCCTCTGGATCCGGAACGGGAACGGCTGAGATAAGAGCTACGGAATAGGGATGGAGCGGTCGGACAAAGAACCTCTCTCGGGGAGCGAGTTCAACAACCTTCCCTAAGTACATGACCAAAATACGCTGGGAAACTTGCCGAACCACAGCAAGGTCGTGGGAAATGAAAAGGTAAGTAAGCGAGTACTCCCTTTTGAGCTCCTGGAGGAGGCCAAGGATTTGGGACCGTACTGATACATCAAGCGAGGAAAGCGCTTCATCGGCAATGATGAGGCGTGGACGAAGGGCAATAGCACGGGCAATGCTAATACGTTGTCTTTGTCCTCCTGAGAATTCGTGAGGAAAGCGTCGGATATAATCTCGTGAAAGACCAACCCGTTCAAGGAGCGCCTCTACCTCTTTTTGCATCTTGTCTTGAGGGACAATCCGATGCACTCTCAGCCCCTCCTCGAGGGTAGCTTGAACAGTCATGCGCGGGTTAAGAGAACTGAAAGGATCTTGAAAAATCATCTGCATGTCTTTACGGATTGGACGAAGCTTTGAAGGGGGGAGCTTGGTAATATCCTGTCCTGCGAAGATGATACGACCATCGGTTGGTTCAAGGAGCCTGAGAATGGTCATTCCAAGAGTACTTTTCCCACATCCCGACTCTCCCACAATCCCCAGAGTCTCTCCAGAGAAGACCTCGAAGCTTACGCCATCCACCGCTTTAATCCATCCCGTGATCTTCCTGAAGACTCCTGCTCGAAGGGGAAAGTACTTCTTCAAGTTCTCAACCCGAAGCAGAACTTCGCCGTACTCCACGGTACACCTCAAGGAGAAGCGACATGGTGACAGTAAACTCTATGTCCGTTACCAAGGGAAATCTCGGGGGGCTCTGTGCGGCACATCTCATCTTCCAGAAAACAGCGACCTCGAAATCGGCATCCCTCAGGAAAATGCAAAGGATCCGGAACAAATCCCGGAATAGTCGCGAGGGTTTCCTGCTCCACATCAAGGCGCGGAATGGAGCGTAAAAGCCCCAGGGTGTACGGGTGACGACAACGTTTGAAGATATCGTACTTTGTCCCCCGTTCAACCACCTTCCCAGCATACATGACGACCACCTCATCCGCCATATCCGCGACAATACCAAGGTCGTGAGTAATGAGAAGAATAGCCATGCCGATTTGTCTTTGAAGTTCTTGGAGGAGTGCTAAAATCTGCGCCTGAATCGTTACATCAAGAGCAGTCGTTGGCTCATCGGCGATGAGAAGTTTTGGACGACACGAGAGAGCCATGGCGATCATAGCCCGCTGCTTCATACCACCCGAGAGCTCGTGAGGATATTCGTTGAGACGCTTCTTAGGCTCAGGGATTCCTACAAGGCGCAACATATCCTCTGCAAGTGCACGAGCTCTCTCTCGAGAGACGGATTGGTGCAAGAGAATGGCTTCCATTATTTGTTCCCCTATTGTGTACACCGGATTCAGGGCCGTGGAGGGTTCCTGAAAAATCATGGCAATATCCCTTCCCCGTATCTTCTGCATCTCTTTTTCCGGGAGGTCGAGAAGATTCCTTCCTTCAAAGCGTACCTCACCTCCTGCGATTCGACCATTCACCTCCACAAGGCGCAAAATGGCAAGAGCGGTAACACTTTTCCCACATCCTGACTCTCCAACAAGGGCCACAGTTTTCCCACGGGGAACGGTGAAACTTACCCCGTCAACAGCCCGGAGCTCTTGCCCCTCCCCACTGCGAAAATACACCCGGAGGTCATTCACTTCAAGAAGCAAAAACATCACCACCGGAGGCGAGGATCAAAGGCATCTCGCAGAGCATCGCCAAGGAGATTCCAAGCAAGAACAAAGAGCACCATAGCTCCCCCCGGAAAAGCAATCATGTACCAGTACTTAAACGTTGCTCCATACCCTCCAAGCATCCAATTCCGAGCGTAGTTGAGGAGAGCTCCCCAGTCGGCATACCCCTGAGGTGCACCAAGACCAAGAAAACTCAGGGCAGCAGCAGTAATGACAAGGGAACCCATACGCATAGAGGCCTGGATAAGCACTGGGAAAATGGCATTGGGGAGAACGTGGCGGAGAATGATCACAAAATCGCTCACTCCAAGGGATTTTGCTGCAAGGACGAACTGTTCTTCTTTCACTTGGAGGATGTTCCCTCGAATGAGACGAGCAGGATACATCCAGCTGAACA
Source organism: Candidatus Caldatribacterium sp. (assembly GCA_025060675.1). GTDB lineage: Bacteria > Atribacterota > Atribacteria > Atribacterales > Caldatribacteriaceae > Caldatribacterium. Next base: position 151,746 of record JANXBI010000018.1, on the reverse strand, counting down.
CAACAAGAGCAATCATCACCTTGTCGAGTCCCGTGCCAAGAACGGTGGTCAGCACCATAGCAGCAACAAGGAAAGGAATGGCCATGAAAATATCGGTTATCCGCATGAGTATTTCATCGAGAATCCTCCCAAAATACCCAGCAAGAGACCCCACAAGGAGCCCAATGGCTGTTGAAGCAAGAGTGACAAGGATGCCAACGCGGAAAGCGGTTCGTGTTCCCCATACAACACCGTAGAAAATATCCCGTTTCCCAGCGACACCAAAAGGATGCTCCCGCGAAGGAGGAAGAGGATCAGCGCTCCAAGTCACAACGGGCATGAAGTAAGGATCGCGTCCAGGCCTCGGGGGAGCAAGGATAGGTGCACAAAGGGCAACAACGACAAAGACTCCAAGAAGAACTGTACCCATGATTCCAGAAGTGTTGGAAGCAAATCGCCGTAGTGCTTTCCTCGTTTCCTCTCGCATCATTCAAGCCTCACTCGAGGATCAATGAATGCATAAGAGAGGTCAATACAGAGATTACCAATAACTAAAATGAGTCCAAAAAAGAGCGTGCCACCCATAATAGAGGCATAGTCAAGTTGTGTTGCAGCAAGGGCTATGAAACTCCCAAGGCCAGTTCGATTGAAAATCGTCTCCACGATCACCGTTCCAGCAAGGAGCCCGATAATCGTCTGACCGGATACCGTGGCTACCGGGATAAGAGCATTCCTCTTGACATGCTTGTGGATAACTACACGCTCGTCAAGACCCTTCGCTCTGGCCGTTCGAACATACTCTTTGCGGAGCACCTCAAGCATAGACGAACGAGTAATTCGAAGAAGAAAGGCAAACTCTACATATGTCAGAGTGAGCACTGGGCCAGCAAGATGTCGCAAAGCATCAAAGAAAATATCGAGTCGCCCATTGAGTAGAGCATCAAGGGTAAGCATTCCCGTGAAATGTCGGAAATGTGGAGACTTCACAACTTCCTCAGCCCAGACACTGAGGTTCCCTGGAGGAAACCATCCAAGGGTACCATAAAAGAGCATGAGAACAAAGAGTCCAAAAACGAAGTCCGGGAACGACCATCCTACGACAGCAAAAATACGCAACCCGTGATCCAAAGGCTTGTTGTGGTGAAGTGCCGCAAGAACCCCAAGGGATGTTCCAAGAAAAATGATAGGGATAGCAGCAAAAAGGGTGAGTTCCAAGGTATATGGGAAACGTTTAAGAATCGCCGTAAGCACTGGTTCTTTTCCCACATAGGACCATCCCAGGTTCCCCTGGAGGACATTTTTCAACCAGCGGCCATACTGAACAATGAGAGGATCGTTGAGTCCGTAAAGTTCAACGAGCTTGTCAACATCAGCCCCTTTCAGGCGCTCAGGACTGTTGATAAAAGTGGCCAGACGCTGATATGGCCCAAGAAGACCAATCATCAAGAAAAGAAGAATCGAAATACCAAAAAGGATGAGGGGAAGGAACAATAAACGTCTCAGGATATAGAAAAGCATAGGCATGAGCAAAACCCCACGGAAGTATGCGCTTCCGTGGGGCCAAAGCGCAGCACCACCTCACTCTTCCTTCCAGATACCATCGTAGTTTGCTTCCCCAGGACGCATAGGGTTGAATGTCCATCCCTTAACCCAGCTACGCATAGCGTATACCTCTTCTGGTTGATACAAGGGTATCCCCAAAGCATTCTCGTGGGCGATCTTCTGAATTTCTTCGTACATAGCTTGCCGCTTTGCGGGATCCGTTTCCTCAATGGCCTTCTCAATGAGTGCATCAAGGTTTTCTTGGGCAAACTTTCGAAAAGCTTCTCCCTGGGTTGTGCCGTACGCTCCATTGCTGTGGTAGTACGTGAAAATGAAGTTATGAGGATCTGGATAATCGGCAAGCCACCCAATGATAAATGCCGGAAGCTGGCCTTGTCGATATGCGTCAAGATACGTCGGCCATTGTACTCCTTGAACCTCAATCTTGAATTTGGGGTTCAAAGACTCGATATGCTCCTTCAACATTTCACAAGCTGTTTGCCGCGCCTCGTTCCCAGTATTGTACAAAAGCGTCAACTGAAACCCCTTTTCCCAAACTTCTCCATTCCAAGCTTTTTGGAACTCTTCCTTCGCTTTCTCAAGGTCGAAAGGATACATAGGGAGGTTCTCGTTAAAACCAAGAAGTCCTCGCGGAATAACCGAGGGAATACGGTGCCCATATCCCTTGAGAACCTGCGCTATGAACGTATCATAATCAAAAGCATAGGAGAACGCTCGCCGTACGTGCACGTCACTAAAGAAATCGGGAGGAATACCATTCCCATCGAGCTTACCGCTCCCCAAGTATTTGCTGTCTTTTGCAACATTCCAGTTAAAATGGAGAGCAGTAACGGTCAGTCGGGAACCTTTCTGGATCACGACTCCTGGTAATCCCTTGACTTGGTCAAGGTACTGAAGTGGTGTGTAGATTTGGTCTGCATCGCCCGCTTCAAGCATAGATCTTCGAGTACTCCACTCATCAACACCCCAAATGATAACCTTCGAAAGCTTCGGTTTTTCTCCCCAGTACTCCTCGTTCCGAACTAAGGTTACCTTCTGCTGCGTTCTATCCCATTCAAGGAGCTTGAAGGGACCCGTGCCAATGGCCTTCTCATACAGGGGGCTTTTCTCCTTTTTCCAGTTATGGTACTTCCACCATCCGTCAGCCTGTCCATCCCAAAGACCCAGAGCAATACAAGTTTCCTTGTCGAGAATGGCACTCCAGCTCGCGTTCTGCGCAAGGATACTCAGAAATGGCGCAAAAGGCCTGGAAAGACGGAAGACTACAACATCTCCCTCAACCTCTACAGCTGGATCGATATAGGTAGTATAGACATCGATGAGCTTCTGTCGATACTCTTCGCTTTTCAGATTACCTTCTTCATCCACCATAGCACTCCAGGCAACCCCAACTTTGTCCTGCACAAGGTCCTCAATAGTCCCATACCCAAAGAGCGCTTCGATAAGCATCCACATAGGTCCTGCATAGGGATCAAAAAGGATTCCCCGCTCGAAACTGTACTCCACATCCTCAGGCGTAAGCTCATTACCATTGTGGAACTTTACTCCCTTTCGAATAGGGAAAATGTATGTCCTGCCACCATCTCGGACAAGACCATTTTCCACCGTGGGGACTTCCGTGGCAAGACGAGGCACAAACTCTGTCACACTTTCCCCTTTGTACGCAATAAGGTTCTCGTACACGAGGTTAATGACTTCGCCACTTGCCGTATCATATGCGTAGTGGGGATCGAGGGTATCCGGTTCCCCAATGGCAAGGTAAATATAGGTATCAGGATTTTTCACCTCGGAGAAGGCAAAAGACACACCCAAAGTAACAAAAAGCGCACAACTTAGCGCAATTATGAAAGACCTCTGCATAGAGCACCTCCTACTTCAGCCGCTTCAAACGAGGGTTTGGGAGAATCCCCGGAATTCGCCCCCTCTTAGCCACATTCTGCCCAGCTACTTCTTTAATATCCATGGTCATGTCAATAGGCGGGAAACTGCTTATGTAGCTCCCAACCCCGAAAATATCAGCCTTATCCCGCAAAAGGGCGATTTTCTCCGGATTCAACCCTCCAGAAACAACGATTTTCACATGGGAAAAACCAGCTTGGCGCAACCTTTCCCTTACTTCTTCCACAAGCGCCGGAGTCACCCCACCCCGCTCATCAGGGGTGTCCAACCGAACACCGAAAAGCTTTTCCCCTAAAACCCTCGCAACCCGAAGAGATTCCTCAGCTTCATCCTTAAAGGTATCCACAAGGATAATGCGCGGAAAGCTTGGCGGCACAATCTCTTCAAAAGCTTTTGCAGTAATCACCGTGTCTCCCACGATAAGGATGACCGCATGGGGAATCGTGCCCCCTGGTTCCTTACCAAAGAGCTTCGCCCCAAGAATGCACGCCGCGCCATCCACACCGCCAACCAGAGCAGCTCGTTCAAGCACTGGAGCTACCGCAGGATGTACGTGACGGGCACCAAAACAAATAACCATTTTGTCTCCTGCTGCTCTCTTACACTCCCGCGCAGCGGTAGCCCATCCAGAGCTGTGAGCGAGTATTCCAAGAAGCGGCGTTTCGAAGATTCCAAACTCTGAATACGGTCCCCGAATCCGCAGAACCACCTCCTTTGCGACAAACTCTTCTCCTTCTTCAAGACCCCATATCTCAACGTTACTCTCGGCAAGAAGGCGCAAAACCTCTGAAACACCACAGAAAACCCCAGGCCGACGGGGGAAAACCTCAGCAGTCACGACCGTATCCGCAAGTTTGAGGTGGCGAAGAATCTCCTGAGCGGTGACGAAGTAGACATCCGTCGTGTACCCTCTCTGAATTTCCTCATGGGTTGCCGAGTAGAAACGTCTCTCCTTCCCAGGAGAGAATGCCGCAACTTCCTCAAGAGAGGTGATCCAAGGTCGCTGCACCTTGAATGCCCCCTTATCGGGCAAGAAGGAGAGAGAAAACAAGCGACAGCACCATAAGCGCCACACCAAAAATGACGGTAAGCCTACTCAACACCGGAAGAACCTTAAACCTGGCGCTCCGGTCTGCCCGGGTCATACCTCCAAAAATTCCTCCACCAACCCCAGACTTCCGAGGTTGGAGTACAACAACAAAAATGAGGATTACAGAAACCACGATTTGGACAACCATCCACGCTTCCATAGGCTAAGCTCCTTTGCTCTTGGCAAGGAATGCTCGCTCCGTTTCCTCAACAATAGCGAGGAACTTCGAGGGATCAAGACTTGCCCCACCCACAAGCGTTCCATCAATGTTTCTTTGCACCACGAAGGAAAAAACGTTATCCGGGGTTACACTCCCGCCGTAAAGAATACGGACTCGCTCAGCAACAGAAGGACCAAAGGTTTGAGCAAGTTCACCCCGGATAAAAGCAATTACCTCTTCAGCATCCTCCGGCGTTGCCGCCCTCCCAGTCCCAATAGCCCAAACCGGTTCGTAGGCAATGACCAAGGTACAAGCCTCTTCAGGAGAGAGACGAGCAACCCCCTTTTGGAGTTGTTCTCGAACCACCTCATACGTTCTTCCCTTATCCCGTTCCTCGAGTGTCTCCCCAACGCAAAGAATTGGCGAGATACCGAAGACACAAAGTGTTTTAACCTTTAGGCCAACTTCCTCAGAAGTCTCCCGAAAAATGTGCCTTCGCTCCGAATGCCCTACAATAACGTACCGACATCCAAACTCCTGGAGCATGCGTACGGAGATTTCACCTGTGAACGCTCCTTGCGTCTCCCAATGAACGTTCTGTGCCCCAAGCTGCACATTGGTACCACGAAAAGCATCCCGAAGAACAGAAAGGGCGGTAAAGGGAGGGCAAATGATGACCTCAAGACCACGATACATCCGCATCCTTGGAAGGAAGGCCTCGGCATACACCGAGGCCTCCTCCATAGTCTTGTGCATCTTCCAGTTCCCAGCGGCAATGAGGAGACGATGCATGCGAAGACCCCTTCTACTTCATCATGTACTGCGCAAGGTCCACGACGCGGCAGGAGTATCCCCACTCATTGTCATACCAAGCAAGAACCTTCACCATGTTCCCGATAACTTTGGTAGAGAGCGCATCAACAATGGAAGATTCTGTGGTGTGGAGGAAATCCGCCGACACAAGGGGCTCTTCACAATACGCAAGAATACCTTTGAGTTCTCCCTCAGCAGCTTTCTTCAGAGCTTCATTGACTTCCTCCTTCGTAGGTTCCTTCTCGACCACAGCGACAAAGTCCACAATAGACACATCAGGAGTAGGTACACGAATAGCCATGCCATCGAGTTTGCCCTTAAGGTCTGGAATAACTTCACCCATAGCCACTGCGGCTCCGGTTGTGGTTGGAATCATAGACATAGCCGCCGCTCGGGCTCTCCGGAGATCTTTGTGCGGAAAGTCAAGAATGACCTGGTCATTGGTATAAGCGTGAACAGTGGTCATGAAACCGCGCTGGATCTTGAAATTCTCATGGAGAACCTTTACAACCGGAGCAAGGCAGTTTGTTGTGCAAGACGCATTTGACACAATGTGGTGGTTTGCTTTGTCGTACATGGTATGATTGACACCCATGACAATGGTCACATCAGGATTTTTCGCCGGCGCTGTGATCAGAACCTTTTGCGCTCCCGCCTGGAGGTGCAAAGAAGCTCCTTGACGGTCAGTGAACTTTCCAGTTGACTCAATGACCAGCTCAACCCCCAGATCTTTCCAGGGAAGCTGCGCTGGATCTTTCTGAGCAAAAACTTTGATCACCTTCCCATCGACGATAAGAGAATCATCGGTCGCCTCGACTGTATTCGGAAGCTTCCCATGAACGGAGTCATATTTGAGAAGATGAGCCAAAACCTTTGCGCTCGTGAGGTCATTTACGGCTACAACATCTATATCGCCACCAACTTCGAGAATCCTGCGGAACACCAGTCGCCCAATCCTTCCAAATCCGTTGATTGCAACCTTCATCGGTTTTTACCCCCTTTGCTTGAATAAGTTAAGCACTTTATGATACACAAATTTCGAGAAAAAAGCAATTATATGATGGCTCGTTCGGTGTTAATGTCAAATACATGCATCTTGCTTGTATCCACCACAATTTTCATGCTTGCCCCGACCTCGGTGTGGGTTTGCATATCAAGAACCGCCACAATAGTATGTGGGCCGGAGGTTAAGTAAATAATCTGCTCAGAACCAAGAGGCTCAATGACATCCACTACTGCGTCAATGACGTTGCCGTTGTCCCGAAGCATTTCCTTAGAAACCGCAAGGTCATACACATCTTGGGGGCGAATCCCAAAGGTCACTTCCTTGTTCACGTAGGGTTCAAGGGCAGCTTTGTACTCAGCTGGGACCTTAATTTTGAAAGATCCTCCATCGAGAATGAGAGTATCATCCTCCTTCTTAAGAACGACGTCAAGAAAGTTCATAGAGGGAGTGCCGATGAAACCAGCAACGAACTTGTTAATAGGCTTATTGTAGAGCTCAAGAGGGGTCCCAACCTGCTGGACAACACCGTCTCGCATAACAACAATACGATCTCCAAGTGTCATTGCCTCTACTTGGTCGTGCGTGACGTAAATCATCGTAGTCTTCAAACGATCGTGGAGCTTGGCAAGCTCAGCCCGCATCTGGACACGGAGTTTTGCATCAAGGTTAGAGAGTGGCTCATCAAAGAGGAAAACCTTCGGGTGACGAACGATAGCTCTTCCCACCGCGACACGTTGCCGCTGCCCACCAGAGAGCTGCTTCGGTTTCCTGTAGAGGAGCTCCTGAATACCCAAGATTTCAGCGGCTTCTTTGACTCTTCGGTCAATCTCGTCCTTAGGGAACTTCCGAAGCCGCAACCCAAAAGCCATGTTATCGTACACGTTCATGTGAGGATAGAGCGCGTAGTTTTGGAAAACCATGGCAATATCACGGTCCTTCGGAGGCACATCATTCACAAGGACATCATCGATGTAGATCTCTCCTTCGTCTACCTCTTCAAGCCCCGCGATCATCCGAAGCGTTGTGGTCTTCCCACAACCCGAAGGACCAACCAGAACGACAAACTCTTGATCCTTAATCTCAAGACTCACATTGTTCACCGCAATAACATCACCAAACCGCTTTACAACGTTTTTCAAAGTCACACTCGCCATCTATGTTCCTCCTCTTTCGCAAGAATGAACTCGCGCTTTCCTTCTTGAGAAACATTTTAAAAGATTCACCACCTCCTGTAAACCCTAAGGACTTGCAACCGCACAGGAAAGCTGGTATATTGTGCACAGTTCACAACCAAAGAGAGCGGGGATCGATCATGGCAAAGTGCGAAATTTGCGGCAAGAAGAGCTCCTTTGGAAACCAAATTAGCCACTCTCACCGAGTGAGTCGGAGGCTCTGGAAACCTAATGTTCAAAGGGTGCGGGCTATCGTGGCAGGAAAAACGCAACGCCTCTACGTCTGCACTTCCTGTCTCAAGGCAGGAAAGGTACAAAAAGCGTAGCCCGATAGAGCACTCTATCGGGCTATCAATACACTCGAATCATCTCTGTGAGACGGCGGACAGTTCCACGAATATCTGGAGAAGTAAAGACGAGAGAGCCAGCCACAATGATCGAAGCACCACAAGCAGCGAGAAACTCGATGTTTTCCTCCTTTACCCCTCCGTCGATTGCAATATCGACTTGAAGGCCCTTCTCCTTAATCATCTTCCGAAGTGTGCGAATTTTCTCCTCCATTCCCGGAATAAACTTTTGGCCTCCAAAGCCCGGATTAACGGTAAGAAGGAGCACTAGGGAAACTTTTTCAAGGACATACTCAAGAACCGAAAGAGGAGTCCCAGGGCACAAGGCAAGGCCAGCTTTCTTGCCCACTCTGGCAATATCCTGGAGCACAGCGTCAAAGTCTGCCACTGCCTCCACATGAAAACTGATGAGATCCGCTCCGGCTTGAGCAAAATCCCGAATGAAGCGTCGTGGGTTATCCATCATCAAGTGGACGTCGATAAAGGCGTGAGGAAGCACCTTCCGGACGGCTTCGACGATGGGGGGACCAAAGGTAAGGTTTGGGACAAAGCGTCCATCCATCACGTCTACGTGGATGATTTCTGCACCACCCTCCCAAGCCGCAAGGAGCTGTTCCTGAAGTCGAGAAAAGTCGCAAGAGAGAATTGATGGAGCAAGTTTTGCCACCCGCCTCCCCCTTTCCTCTACTCAAGCTTTTTCTCCCAGTAGTAGTACCCATTCAAGAAAATGAGTACCTTCCCCCGACCCTTCGTAGAGGTCGAAACCTCAACGAGTTCCTCACCTCGGTGTTCTCGCTCATAGACCACCCGTTCTCCCAGCTCGTCCTGAACCACAACCTGAACGGTAATAGGCTGCTGAGAAGAAGGGAGAACGAAACGGAGGTTCAGAGTTTTCTGCCCCTCTCTTTCAGAATGACCCTCTTTCCCAGCCTGCGCCACCTGGAGGCGAATGCCGCTCCCCCTGGCGACACGTTCTCCCGCTTCCGGGCTCTGTCCAACCACAATGCCTTCGGGCCGTTCTTTAGAAGGAACCTCCTCAAGGGCTTCCACACGAAGGCCGCTCTGGGCAAGTATAGCCTGTGCTTCCTCAAAACGAAGACCTACGACATCAGGAACCTGAACCTCTTCGACCGACTTTACTCTTCCAGCAGAAACAAGAAGATGTACGAAGTCTCCCGGAGAAAGTTCCGTCTGCGGAGGAGGATTTTGAGAGATAACATACCCTTGGGGAAGAGTATCGTGACCTACCTCCACCACTCTCCCAACACGCAAGCCCTGAGCTTCAAGGAGACTTCGAGCTTCTTCAAGACTTTTGTTCCGAACATCGGGAAGCACAACGCGGCCTTGCTCCGAAAGCCGGAGAGGCACACCCGAAAGGGAGCCTCCACTCACCACCACCCGCAACCAACTATTCCTCCTTACTTTTGTTCCGGGAGAGGGATTCTGCCGCAGAACGACAAGAGGAGGCGCAGAAGTATCTCGAACCACCTCTTCCACTTCGAGTCGGAAACCGAAACGAGCTGATCGATGCAAGGCTTCAAAGAGGGACATGTTCCGAACATCAGGAACAGGGACGCTCCCGCCAACGATGTATCGCTCGAAAAAGAGGAACCCCATGAAAAAACTCACTAGAAGACCAAGCCCAAAAAGAAAAGCAGCCCCAAAGACTTTGCCTACGAACTCAAGAAAAGACAACCTCATCTTACCTTCCTCCAAGCAGCAACGAAAAATCCATCACAAAGGTACTCATGGGGCCAGAGAAAAACATACCCATTTGTTCCTCCATCGACGCATTCGCTACGCAACTGCACCCGTTCGACACTTGAGCCTGTTTCCTTCTCGAACGCATTGACCACTTCGATAGTCTCTTCACGGGTCAGAGTGCATACCGAGTATACCATGAGCCCTCCGGGCCTGACCACTTGGAGAAGGGAACGAAGGAGAGCAAGCTGCTTCTCTGCGCACAGCACAAGGTCTTCCTTGCGCACTCTAAGGAGAACTTCCGGATTCCTGCGAATGGTTCCAATATTTGAACAGGGAGCATCGAGGAGGACCCGATCTGCAATGCTCAAGAAGCGATGAGGAGGCTTCAAGCAATCGTAAACGTCAGGCTGCACGATGGTCACACCAGTACGCTTGAGAAACCTTCTCAAGAGAGCGATGCGCTTGGCATTCGTGTCCCACGCGAAGATACAACCTCGATCCTCCATAAGCTGCGCAAGCAGGAGGGTTTTCCCGCCAACTCCACAACAGGCATCCACAACACACTCCCCAGGCTGGGGGTGTACGAGATGCCCTACAATTTGGGAACCTAAATCCTGTGGATAAAAGAATCCCTGGACATACTCCGGGGTCTGCACAAGGGTTGAGTAATTCGTAACGACCTCAAGGGCGCCTTGAATAAAGGTCTTCCTACTTGGAATCCCTCTCTGTGCAAGGAGATGCTGCAGTTCATCCTCCTTTACTCGCAACGTGTTGACTCGAACAAAAAGAGGTGGAGGAAGAGCCAGAGACCGGAGGAGGACTGGAAGTTGCACATCGCCAATCATTTCTTTCCATTCGTCTTCAAGCCAGAAAGGAACGTCTACCCCCCATGCATCCGCTTCTTTCCGGTAGTTCTCAAGACCTCCAGAAACTTGGCGCAAAACCGCATTGATAAGAGCAGCAAAAGCTGAATACCCCGATACCTTCACCACCTCAACCCACTCGTGAACAACAGCAAAGGAGGGCACATGAGTGTGGAAAAGCAACTGGAATATCCCCAGGCGGAGCGCGTTCTGCACTACGCGCGGAAGCCGCTCCCACCTGGGAAGATACGTTTTGGCTACTGCGTCGATCTTACGTCGAAACTTCACCACTCCTCGCACCAGGCTTACCAGAAGATCCCGCTCATGGGGTGTATACTCTCTGGAGCAAGCAGTATACGCTTGGTCGAGAAAGACGATCTTCCCTTCATCGAGACGAACAAGAAGAGAGAGTGCATCACGTCGATACCGATCAACCAAGGTTTCATTCCCTACTTTCTCGTAAAAGGAAAAGACGCACGAGTTGCAGCGCAGCGACAGCAGTTGCCGCAATGTACGTCAGAGAAGCAGCGTGAAGCATTTGCCGAACAAGGGGTTTTTCATCCCGACCTATAAGGCCTAAGCGCTCAAGAACATACAGAGCCCTCCGGCTTGCATCAAACTCCACCGGAAGCACCACAAGCTGGAAGAGTACGGCAGCGCTGAAGAGAAGAATGCCAATGTCCATAAGCGGCCGGAAGGCAAAAAGGAAACCGAGGAAAAAGAGGGGAAGCGCAAGCTGCGAACCAAAACCAGCCACAGGGACAAGGGCACTCCGAACTGCGAAAGGAGCGTATCCTTCACGTTTTTGCAAGACATGACCCACTTCGTGAGCAACCACAGCAAGATCGGCTACCGAGGTTCCACGAGCCACTGCCTGGGAAAGCCGCAAAACCTCACGAGATGGGTCATAGTGGTCAGTCAGAGCTCCAGGAATCTCTTCAACACGCACTCGAAGTCCAAGTTGCTCTACAAGCTCCGTTGCGATTTGCCAGCCAGAAAGACCAATCCTTGCCCTCCTCCGAGAGAGCGCTGCGTACGTTTGCGCTACTTTCGTATGAGCATACAAGGCAAGAAGAAGCGCAGGAATAAGGAGAAGAAAAGTCGGGTCAAAGAAAAACACGCTCTCCACCCCCTAGTTGAGTACTTGACCCTCACGGACACGGTACCCACAAACAAATTCCCATGCAGACATCATTCGTCTCCCTTCAGGCTGCAGCTTCTCAAGAACCACGAACCCATTACCCGTACACACCACAATGCCTCGATGTTTCTCTATACGGTAAATAGTTCCAGGAAGACAAGAAGTTCCCATACCCTCCTCCCAGGAAGCAGCAAGGACTTTGAGACGTTTCCCTTCAAAAAAAGCATACGCTCCTGGTGAAGGGAAAAACGCTCTCACTTGCCGGGCAATATACCAAGAAGGGTTTTCCCAGCAAATACGAGCTTTATCCTTTCCAAGAAGAGGAGCATAAGATGGCTCTCCTTCTTGAGGACGAGGCACAAGCTGGCCATCTTTCCATGCGGGAAGAACGCTGCAGAGAAGCCTCCCACCCATAGTACCCAGCCGTTCCACAAGCGAAAGATACGTATCATCTGGCATCACCGGTGAAGACTGTTGTGCAAGTACTGGACCAGTATCCACTCCCTCGTCCATAAGCATCACTGTAACTCCCGTCACTTCGTCCCCATTGAGAAGAGTCCAACGAATCGGATCAGGACCACGATATTTAGGAAGGAGCGAAGCATGAACGTTAAGGCAACCTAAAGGGGGAAGAGATAGGAGCTCCTTTTTGAGAATCTGCCCATATGCGGCAACCACAATGGCTTCACACCCAAGGGATCGGAGAAATGCCACGAAATCCGGGTTATTCACACGCTCCGGTTGCCATACCGGAAGTCCCCAACGCTCTGCTGCTTCCCGTACTGGCGGCGGTGAAAGACGCAATCCCCTTCCGGCCGGGCGGTCTGGCCGCGTTACAACCCCAAGAATTGTCAAGCGGTCCTCCCGGACAATCTCAGCCAGCACTTTGACTCCGAAAAGGGATGTCCCCATGAAAACGATACGCATGTTACCATGTCCCCTCACGAGCAATCTTTCGGAGTTTGCTACTCAAAAGGAGCCTTTTCGCTGGATGGAGACGATCCACAAAGAGAATACCATTAAGATGGTCGATTTCATGTTGGAAAACCCGCGCAAGAAGGCCTTGCGCCTTAATTTCTACTTCCTCCCCACGAAGGTTCCACCCCCGAACAACAATCTGTGATGCTCGCTCAACCTTCCCATAAACCTCAGGAATACTGAGGCACCCCTCCTCTCCAACCTCCTTTTCCGCACTCATGACTACAATCTCCGGATTGACAACGACCACACCCTCTTGTGTTTCTGGGTGCAACACCGTGATAATTCGGAGAGGAACTCCCACCTGATTACCTGCAAGACCTATCCCTGAAAAAGCGTGCATCGTCTCCAGCATGTCTTGAGCAAGAACCACAATTTCCTCGGTGATATCAGTTACCGGTTTAGCCTTCTCACGGAGAATAGGACTTCCATACTTCTCAAGAGTTCGAAGCGCCACGGAACATCCTCCTTAAAACAACACAGGCTCAAAAGACCATTTGACCCCAGAAAGGGGAAAGACTTGAGAACACAGGACAAAGACTTTCTCTGCATCCGTATCAGCGTACCGAATCACAAGCTCCATGCTCCTAGCTTGCCCCCGGCGAGGACGCATGCTGGGAAACGGCCCCAGAACTTGAATTCCTTGAGCCAGGAAGAACTCCCTCAAACGAGTGAGAACCTGCAGGACCGTTGCTTTATTCCTCGCTTGAGCAATAATCCGCACAAGACGTGCAAAGGGAGGATAAGAGAGCACTTTTCGCTTCTCAAGAAACGGGGCGTAAAAGACTGACCAAGGCTTGAGAAACTCCGCAAGCTGCGAGAGGCTCTGGCGGCTTCCTTGGACGACAATCCGGGCACTTTTGGGGAGCAGTCGAATGGCTCTGTGCAAACGGAGATAAAATTCTTCTCGTATGCCAATCTCAGGAAGACCAAGCCACTCATCAAGGGAATGAATGACAAAAAGAGAGGCATGGCCAAGAATACTCTCTCGGAGGAGGGCATTTGTCCCCACAAGAATCGAAGGAGTTTGTATGGTACTTTTCCATCCTTCTTCGTCGTTCTCCGGATCCACCCGTTCTTTGGACACCCCTGGAAACACTTTCGCAACCTCCTCAAAAACCCTCTCCGTTCCCTGTCCCCACTCTTCCCATGCTATACCCCCACACAGCGGACATGTGCTCTCAGGGGTCTGCTGCAAATGACACAAAGGACATACAAGGAGAACACGATCCTGATGGTATCGGAGAGCGATACCACAAGAAGGGCAAGTGTAGTAAAAGCCGCATTCTCGACATCCCAGAGCTGTAGCGTAACCTGTTTTCTGAACCCATATGAGCACAACTCCCCTACGCCGCAGAACCTCTTCAATAAAAAGCCTCGTAGGAGGAAAGAGCGCACACCTTCCCCACTTTCTCTGGACAACAACACCTCGGATGTCGACTCCAGAGGGGGAGGAAAACGCTTTTCCTAATTTTAGGACACCTCTCGTCCATTGGAAATACACCCGCAGAGGAGGAAGGGTACCCACAATATCAAGGTGACCCCCCAAAAAACGCACTCGCTCTTCGAGCACCTCAACGATGTTATAGTGGGGAGCACGGTCAGGAAAATACCCCTTTTCCTCGGGATCAAAGAGCACGTGGAAGTAAAGGTCACTATGAGGAAAAAGGAAGGCTGCCAGGCGGGTTCCCACAGCAACCACAAAATCTCCTTCCACGATACGGAGAAAGGCCTTAAGCCTCTCCCGCACGTTCAAACGGCTGTCGTAACGAACGACAGCTGAGGGAGGGAGAAGTTCACCGAGGAAACTCACAAAAGCATCTTCTCGTTCAAAATCTGGAAAAAGAAGCAGCACCTTCCGTTTCATTCTCTGTGCCCTTTCCAAAACCTCTTTAAGGAACGTTTTCCGATCGCTCATGCGAGGAATTTCCCAAAAGGTGAACTCCCCAGGAGACCGAGGAATTGCTTCAAACACCCACCGTTCTGGCTCAACACGGATAATCCTGTTCGCAAGGAGCTCTTGCCACTCATGCTTAGAAACACAGAACTGCTCTCGGAAGAGGAAACCATTCATTCCCTGGGGGGGGAAGGCACTGAACCTTTCACAAAATACGGACCTTTCTTCCCCCTCAAATACTCGAAAAGAAAGAGCGTCTTTATAGGACTTTCGAAGGGAGGGCATTGCAGAGGCGATTACTTCCCCAAAAGGAGCAAGGTACAGCACCGAAAGCCGCCGCAAAAACGCAAGGAAAGCAAGCGGTAAGGGGGGAAGCGGTTCTACAGTACGGATTTCTTTAAGTCCTGGCACCTCCTCCCCACCTTCTTCCACCACCCAACCGGTCATAACCCGGTTATGGAAATCAACCTCAACCGTACTCCCTACTCGGACTACATCACGAAGTCCTTCAGGGACTGCATAGGAGAATGTCCGGAAAAGCGGGAGAGGGAGGGCAACTTGAACGATGAACCTCATGAGAGGAAATGTGCTACAAGATGGGAGACAATACGCTCCGCAACATCGGTCTTTGGCAAGAGAGGGAAGGCCACCTCGTTTCCTTTTCGATCAACGATCCACACTCTATTCGTCGGGACAGCAAATCCTGTTCCCTCTTGTCCCACAAGGTTTGCCACCATCACATCAGCATTTTTGGCGCGAAGTTTTCGCCAAGCTTCCTCAAGGACATTTTCGGTTTCGGCGCAAAAACCTACGATGAGCTTAGTACCCTTCCGTTCCCCCACCTCTTGCAGGATATCAGGATTCGGTACTAAAGAAAGTGTATAAACGCCATCGTTGTTCTTCTTCAACTTTACAGGCGAAAAAGCAATGGGTCGGAAATCGGAAACCGCCGCACACATGATGAGGACGTCGCACCAGTCGAAAGACCGAAGAACTGCTTCCCGCATGGCAAGAGCTGTCTCCGCCTTTTCCTGTACCACCCCAAAAGGAACACGAGTGGAGAGAACACCGGTAACGAGTTTGACCTCTCCACCCCAGGCACGACAGACGCTTGCCAGAGCACATCCCATAAGGCCGCTTGAGGGATTGGAAACAAACCGTACAGGATCAAGCCACTCCCGAGTAGCTCCCGCAGTAATAAGGATTTTCTTGCCAGTAAGATCGCGAGGAGTGTGCAGGGCTTGGAAAATTGCCTCGACGATCTCTTCGATCTCCGGTAGACGCCCTTCCCCCTCTTCTCCACAAGCCAGCTTCCCAGAAGAAGGAGGAATAACCCCCACTCCTCGCTCCATGAGAATCCTTACATTCTCCTGCACTACTGGGTTCCTCCACATACTCACGTTCATAGCTGGTGCCAGGAGAACTTTCTGCGGTTCCACAAGGAGGAGGGTGCTCAGGAGGTCATCCGCAATGCCATGCGCCATCTTGCCGATGATGTTTGCCGTCGCCGGAACAACGAGGATAAGATCGTGACTACGTGCAAGAGCAATATGGGCAAGAGAAGCCCCCTCTGCAAAAGAATCAACGTAGACCCGCTCTCCAGTCACTGCCTCAAAGGAAACCCGTCCCACAATGCGAAGCGCATGACGTGTCATGCAAGTCGTTACACGAGCACCTTTCTCGGTCAGGTATCGCGCAAGGCTCACAACCTTAACCGCAGCGATACCTCCCGTAACCCCAAGGAGAATTTTCTTGCCTTCGAAGAAAGAGGAAGGATGGTAGACAATCATTCCTCAGCAAAGGTAAACTGAATCTTGTCCTCAAGAACCTCGCGGATTGCAATAAAAAGCGGTTTGTGGGGTTCCTTCAATTCAACAAGGGGGTGTGCCCCCTCGTTAAGCTGACGGATACGCCGAGCCACGACCAGAGAAAGGATATAGGCATTACCTGCCTTTTTCACTAAATCGTCAATCGAGAACATAAGGACTCACCTCTCCCGAATCCGGCAACGCTCAGCAATGATGATAGCACAAAGACACTGCACTGCCTCTTCAAAAACGTCGTTGACCACAAGGTAATTGTAGTCTTTGATACACTGCATCTCAAGATGAGCATTCGTCATTCGCAGGAGAATCTCGTCCTCCTGATCGGTATTGCGTCTGCGAAGCCGTTCCTCAAGGACTCGAAGGGAAGGAGGAGCAACAAAGATGAAAATCCCATCAGGACAACTCCTTTTGACCTGCAGTGCCCCCTGAACGTCAATTTCAAGAATAACGTCAAAGCCTTCCTCTCGCCACTCTTCTATAGGACGGCGAGGAGTGCCATAGTAGTTCCCATGGACTTTCGCCCATTCTACAAATGCACCCGCATCTCTCATTCTTTCGAAATCTTCGGGGGTCACAAAGTAATAGTCCACTCCCTGTATCTCTCCCGGACGGGGAGGGCGGGTCGTATAAGAAACGGAATACTTCAATCCACTACACCGCTTCATCACTTCTTTTCGAAGGGTACTTTTGCCCACTCCAGAAGGTCCGGAAATAACAAAGAGAAGGCCAGCCATAGTCACTCCACGTTATGGACCTGCTCCCGCATTCGCTCAAGAAGGGTTTTCATGTCCACCACGAGCGAGGATATCTCACTGTCTGGCGATTTCGCTCCAATGGTGTTCACCTCTCGATGCATCTCCTGGAGCACAAACTCAAGCTCTCGTCCCACCACCCCATCCCGCGTTAAGAGATTCCTCACCCTCGCAATATGCGCTCGCAATCGAACAATCTCCTCGTGGATGTCGCTACGGTCTGTGTAAAAAAGCACCTCTTGGAGGAGAAGTGCTTCGTCAATCTTTTCTTGAGGTACAATTTCCCTGACTCTCTTGAGAAGCTTCTCAAAGTAGTACTCCCGAACCCTTTCCGACCTTGCCTCAATATCCTGCACCTTTGCCTCTGCTTCAGCGAGTTGTCTCTGGAGATCCGCACAGAGCTTCTTACCTTCCTCAACTCGATAGGCGAAAAAGGCCTGAAGGGCATTATGGAGAACAGGAGAAAATCTCTCCCATTCCTCAAGCCAGACCTCCGTATCCTCCTGCACCTCCACGATGTTCCCAATTTCAATGAGCCACTCAATCTTTGGTTCAAAGGGAAGAGAGAGCGAGCAAGAAAGCTTTCGTAGGGCTTCAAGATACGCTTGAGCAAGGGCAGTATGAACCGTAACCGTAAATGCCCCCTCGCAGGGCTCAAAATCTACCCGAAGCTCAATCTTCCCTCGGGACGCATACTGGCGCACCGCTTCGTTGATTTTCTCCTCCCAAAGGGAAAGCTCCCGAGGAAGACGCAGGGCGATTTCCAAAAAACGGTGATTCACACTCTTTACGTACACACGGTATACACCCAGGTTCCCTTTTCCCTCGGCATATCCAAACCCTGTCATGCTCCGCACAGGAGACGCTCCTTTACAGAGAAAAAACTTGCCACTATATTATTGGAAACGATTCAAGAGTGTCAATGAGCGATAATGAAAACCTTAGAGGGTCTTGCCTTACGGCGACTGGTCCAAGAAATCGAAAAAGACATTGTAGGCGCAAGGATACAGAAAGTGACATTCCCTACAGACTGGGAAACGAGTCTTGAGCTTTTCAGCTCTTCGAAAACATTCGGCCTTCTTGTGAGTACCCATCCTGAATGTAGCGCAGTCGCTCTTTTTCCTTCCTTCGAGAAAGGGAATCCTCCGAAAACTCCTTGGCAGAAACTCCTGCACAAATACCTTGTGGGTGGGAAAATCGTCACTTTCAAGCAGGTTGGTTGGGATCGGGTTATTGAGATGATAATCCATAACCCAGGTCTCTGGGAGAAAGAGACTGCGTTCGTGTGCCTCCTTGAGCTTACCGGCCGAAACGCAAACCTTATCCTCACAAAGAACGACGCTCAAAGGACGATTCTTGGTGCTCTCCGTCCCGTCTCCCCGGAGGAAAATCGCTTTCGAAGCGTCCTTCCCGGTCTCCCTTATACCCTCCCACCGCAGCGCGAAAGACACGACCCTCTGAGATTCTCTATAAACCCTGTTTTCCCTGAGACACACGACCTTGCTCAATGGTGTGTACGCAACCTCGACGGTTTTGGTCCTTTTCTCTCCATGGCCTTCGCAGAACTTGCTGGGCGTTTTGAAAAGCAGAACGCCTTCCAAAGGATCATCAAGCCACTCATGGGAGAGTGCACCTTCTTTGTCTTCTTTGATCACGATGGGAGACCTCTTGGCGTCTTCTGGGAACACGTGTCGTCTCTTCCCCACACTTACTCTTCTTTTTCCTCCCTCAACGAGGCCATGGCGTTCCTCCTGCTTGCTTTTCGGGAGTATGTCCTCGAAGTAGCCCAGCAAAAAGCGCGAGAAAAAAAGCTCAAAGAGGATCTTGATTTCGTCATGAGAGAAATGCAGAAAATCGAAGACCTCCTACCAAGAGAAGAAGATGTGGAACTGTTGCGTCTTAAAGGAGAGCTCCTCAAAATGCTCCCTTACCTTGAAATTCTCGAAAGGACAGAGGAAGGAATACGTGTCCGTAATCCCTTCGCCCCTTCTCCTAAAGAGATTTTTCTCGCATTGCCCCCATCTTGTCCTCTCAGCGAGGTGATGCAAGAATATTTCAAACGGTATCGGAAAATGCGGGAACGAAGAACAAAACTTTTGAAAGCGCGCGAGGAGCTCAGAGCACGCCTTGAAAAAATACAAACCGCCCTTTCTTCCCCTGGATATTCCGAGACCTCCTCGGGAGATGACGAACCCCAGAAAACCATAGGGGGTATTACCCGTTTCAGAACGCCCTCGGGAAACGAAATATGGGTAGGGAAAAGCGCACGGGCAAACCGTATCCTCGTGCGTCTTGCTTCCCGAAACGACTATTGGCTCCACGCCCGAGATTTTCCAGGTGCCCACGTTATTGTCAAAGCGTTCTCACCCGAGGCTCTGGAAGAAGACATCGAGAAAGCAGCTCAAATTGCCGCGTATTTCTCCAGAGGTCGCCTGGAAGGAAAGGTCGATGTTGTCTGCACCCAGGTGAAACATCTCCGGACACTTGCAGCAAAAGAAGGAGGGAAAACTACCTATCGACACGAAAAGACGCTCAGAGTGACACCATCGTACCCTCAGGATCTCCAGAAGGTATGAGCGATGAACCTCCGCATATCCGATGGGAGAGAGGCAGCAAAGGTCATCCACTTCCCTAAAACCGGGTGTCGGAAGGCAAGGGTAAAAGCGTGGAGGGCACAACGGGCGAAAATGTCTCGTCCCCTTTGACTCCCATAGAGGACATCTCCAGCAATGGGAGTCCCCAAAAGACTTAGGTGGGCTCGTATCTGATGCGTCCGACCAGTACGAGGGCGGACAAGGAGGAGAGAAAACCCATCTCGCACCGCAAGAGGAAGAATTTCAGTAACCGCGGACTTCCCCTCCTTTTGAGCTGTCATTCGGAAAGGATTTCTCTTGTCACGCCCCAAAGCAAGAGCAACAACCGAGGCTTTTTGTACCTCCCCCTCCACAATCGCAAGATATTCCTTTTGAACCTCACGGTTTTTAAAGGCCCGGATAAGCTCGAGATAGGCAACATCCGACTTTGCCACCACCATGATACCTGAGGTTTCTTTATCAAGGCGGTGCACGATTCCTGGGCGCAGAGGGGCACCATAACGGGCAAGGGGAATACGAAGGTGCAAGAGGGCATTCACTAACGTCCCTGTTTGGAAGGGGGAAACAGGATGTACCGCCATGTGCGGCCTTTTGTTGAGGAGCAACACGTGATCGTCCTCGTATACGCGATCAACAGGGAGAGGTTCCGGAGGAATAGGGAGGTCGTACTCCTGAGGCCAAACGATTTCAAGAAGATCCCCCGGACGAACAAGAGTGCTGGGTTTTCGGAGCACGACCTTGTTGAGACGGACACGCCCCTCTCGTACCATCCGGGCAAGGACAGAACGAGAAAGCTGAGGGAAATGTTCTCGTAACCATGTATCGACTCGCTGAAATCCTTCATAGACGAGAATTTTTTCTCTCCTCATGACGAAGGAAACCCCACACCATACTTGCAGCACCAGTAACGATGAGCACATCAGCTACGTTAAAGGTCGCCCAAAAAGAGGGCTCGATAAAATCGACAACGTACCCTCGCCACAAGCGATCCACAAGGTTCCCCCAAGCTCCAGCAAGGTAGAGGGAACCTCCAAGAAGGAACAAAGGCGGCCTGGATACTCTCTTTGAAAAGAGCAGGAAGAGGAGAAACACTGTCACGCCAAGAGTGACCACAGCGTGCTGCGGACGAGTAAGGAAGTATAGTCCAAACGCACTCGCAAAGTTCTGCCGCAAATGGAACCGTAGGACTCCTGGAACGAGGGCAATCACCCTATCCTTTAAGACTCCTTCGGCCCACCATTTAGTAGTCTGATCAAGGACAACCCCAAAGAACCACAAGAGGAAAAAGGTGACTTTCTCCACTGCATCACTTCCCAATCTTACCCTCGTTACGAAGGTCCTGAAAGGAGAAACGGACAACTTCAGTGCCACCTTCCTCAGGTGCCGCCTCGTGAAGATCTTCCTTTTCAAGACTCTCCATGAAAGTTTGCAAAAGAGATTTGAAGCGAATCTGGAACAGCCGGTATTTCTCAAAGATACCCCGATACGAAGCCTCAATCTCACGCCGTTTTTCCAGCGCTTCGTCCACAATTTTTTGAGCCTTAAGCTGAGCTTCCTTGATAATCATTTGCGATTCTCGTCGGGCAAGTTCTTTTTCGACCTCCACCTGTTTTTTCCATTCCTCAAACTGGGTTTGCATTTCCAAAAGTTTTCGACGAAGTTCTCTATTCTCCTCAAGAACCGAAGCAAGTTGCGCCGCCACTTCTTCAAGAAACTCCCGAACCTCTTCCTCGTTATACCCCCGGAATGACCGACTGAACTCTGCTTCAGCAATATCTTCTGGTTTCAGCGGCAAACCTCTCACCTCGCTTTCCCAGAAAACTCTTGAACCCTCCGATACGCTGCTTCCACACTCTCCATGAGGATACCCGTAAATCCCATCTTCTCAAGAACATGGAGCCCAGCAATAGTTGTTCCCCCTGGAGAAGCAACGAGATTCTTCAAAACCCCAGGATGCATTCCCCGTTCTTTCAAAAGGAGGGCAGTCCCAAGGACTGTTTGCACTGCAAGACGTAAACTTTTCTCCCAAGGGAGACCAATTTTCACTCCTCCATCCATAAGCCCTTCAATGAATCGGGCAACAACACCAGGACCACCCCCACTTAAAGCCGTCAGGGGATCGAGCTCTTCTTCGCTTGCTTCGAACACCCATCCCAAAGAAGCGAAGAGAAAGAGGAGTTCTTCGCGATCTTCCCCCGGCACTTCCTGAGAAAAGTACGCCGGAACAACCCCTTCACCAACCTCTACACAGAGATTAGGCATGATCCGTACAATCGGCGCAGAAAAATACCTTCGGAGTTCTCCTACCGATACTCCAGCAACTACTGAAACAAGAACTCCTTCTTTCCAGGACACTAAAGAGGCAGCCGCTTCTGGTACATCTTTAGGCTTTACGGCAAAAAAAACAAAGCGTGGGGGATAAAGGAGGGGATTCTCAACCCAGGTAACACCACATGAAGCTGCAAGACTTTGTGCTCGCTCCGAAACTTTGTCAAAGAGGAGAAAACGGTACTTCTTGTGCCATCCATCTCGCACGAGACCCCGAACGAGAGCACTGCCCATGTTGCCACACCCAAAAAAGAGGATATCCCCCTTCATGGCATCCTTCTCTCCCCAAAGATCGCTCGTCCAAGGCGAAGCATCGTTGCCCCTTCAAGAACCGCCAAGTGGTAATCATCGCTCATGCCCATAGAAAGCTCAGTCAGCACAATCCCCGGTATTCCCATGTCGTTCACCCGATCTTTCAGCTCTCGAAGTCGACGGAACACTCGCCGAATTTCCTCTTCGCTCCCACCCTGGGGACCAATAGTCATAAGCCCCACAACCTGAATTTCCGGAAAACCGGAGAGTTGCCAAAGCAATCCTGAAAGTTCTTCTTCCCTTACGCCTCCCTGTGTTACCTTTCCCGTAAGATTGACTTGGACAAGGACTGGATATGCTTCCTTTCCCAGGTTCCGCAGGTACGTTGCCATTGCACCTCCAAAATCCTCTCGGTCAAGGGAATGCACACAGTGGAAGTGAGCCACAATTTTCTTTAACTTGTTCCGCTGGATACGACCAATGAAATGCCACGTAACACCCTTCCCCGAAAAAAGGGACATCTTCGCCAGGGCTTCTTGAACACGATTCTCTCCAAAAACTCGTATCCCGCATGCCAGCGCTTCTTCCATAAGCTCTGGCGATACATCTTTTGTGACCGCCACGATGCGTACATCCTCTGGACTTCTCCCTGCTTTCTCACAAAAAGCAGCAATGGTTCTCCGAACGCGTTCGATGTTCTTCGCTACACTCCCTGGGAGCCGCAAGACAGACCACCTGCCAAGGTTTTTGCCCCTCTCTCCAAGGAAGCCTGGGCCATTCATCCGCATCCCGGGAGAGACGAGCAAGAACGCTTCGCCAAACGGGAAGAGAAAGGAACTTTCCAGTCTCAAGAATCTCAGGAAGGTAAAAAGCAAGGAGCCGATCTCCTCTGGCAAGGATAAGCTCGACCCATGCACTACGAGGACTTTCCCCCGAAAAGGGAACTTTCAGTCTCCGAAGTTCCTTTTCGAAGATTTCCTTCTCCCTTTTCCACTCTTCCAAGGACATAGCCCGAAGATCTTCAAAGGGGGTGTGAGGCTTCGGTATGAGGAAGCTGTAGGAGACAAAGAGACGACCTGGGGATTGCGTACGTTCCACAAGGCGATGGAGAAAGGCGATATCCGCTTCAAACGCAGCACGGTCGGGTTTCCCAAGCATGAAGTAGAGCTTCACTTTAGAGAAACCCATCTTGAGACATCCTTGGACAAGGTCGACCCACTCATCGTTTGAGAGTCCCTTCCCAAAGAAACAACGCAGCGCCTCATCCCCTGTCTCTGGAGCAAGGGTTATCGTTTCAAGACCTCCTTGTCGGAGAAGCCCAAGAAGTTCTTCTCGACGAGCGAGGTCCCTCCCCGCAAGGGATGAAAGGGTTACTTTCTTCCCAAGACGGATGATAGAGTGGAGAACTTCCTCAACCCCAGGATATCCCAAAACGTCAGAACCCACAAGACCGATTTTCTCCGGATTCCAAGAAAGCATATGCGCAATCATACGAAGGACAAGCTCAAAGGACCTGTGACGAAGCGGTGCATAGATGACACATCCAGCACAGAACCGACAGCGGTATCGACACCCTCTGTTCAGCTCAACAAGCGCCGTACTCCGAAAATAGGACAAAGGGGTGTACACAAAGGTTCGTGTCTCGAAAGTATTGATATCTGCCCACCTACGCTGTATGGGAAGGGAGATTTCAGCCGAAAATGCCTGGAGAACCCCATCCTTGTACCGCGGTATGACACACTCAGGAACGTATACCCCAGGGAGACGCGCAAGCGTCTGCCACATTTCCCTTCGGGAGGCTCCTTGAGATCGAAGCACACTCCACACCTGAAGGAACTGCGGAAGGATAACTTCCGCCTCCCCAATAGCCAAGGCATCAGCAAAAGGAGCAACAATCTCAGGATTCAGCATGACAACTGGACCGCCGAGAAGGACAAAAGGGTGCTCTTCCTTTCTCTTTGCAGCATATAGTGGAATTCCTCCCTCTCTGAGCATCGCCAAGAATGAAAAGACATCAAGCTCAAAGGAGAGCGAAAAAGCAACAATGTGGAAGTGATGGAGCGGCAGACGAAGCACCACTGATCGCAGGCCAGTGTCAGCAAAAAATCGATCTCCCCACCACCCCGGGGTTTCGGCAAGCAAACGTACAAGCGACTGAAATCCAAGGTGTGCCATTCCAAAGCGGTAAGGGCCAGGAAAACACAATGCAAGACCATACTGGCCACTTCGGGGAAGAGCAAGACCTCGCTCACGAACCACAAAGTTCACTTCTCCTTTGTTTTCCGGAGAAACGCTGGAACGTCAAGATCCCCAAGGGGGAAGGTATCAGAAAGATCAAGAATTTCCTCTTCCTTCGTCGCCTCAGCGGGGGCATCAAAACCTGTGGCAATAACGGTAATTTCGACCTCATCTCGGAGAGATTCATTAATAACAGCGCCAAAGATAATATTCGTCTGCTCTGAGGCAGCATTCCCAATAACCTCGGCCACTTGTCGCACCTCCCAGAGGGTGAGGTTTGGACCACCGGTGACGTTAAAGAGGATGCCTTTTGCGCCGCGGAAGGGAACATCAAGCAATGGGCTCTCCACTGCCATCCGTGCAGCCTCCCTCGCCTTGTGTTCTCCCGAGGCCCGCCCCACCCCCATGAGAGAGGTACCAGCGTTTTCAAGAATCGCCCGCACATCGGCGAAATCGAGATTGATAATCCCTGGAACGGTAATAAGATCCGTAATCCCCCGAACCCCTTGGAGCAGGACATTATCCACAATGCGAAAAGCCTCTTGGAGCGAAACAGAGCTGTTGGCAACGCTGAGCAGACGGTCATTAGGTACAACTATGAGGGCATCAACGTGTTGACGCAAAAGCGCAATACCCTCTTCTGCCTGGCGCATCCTCCGGGGTCCCTCGAAAGAAAAAGGTTTGGTCACTACCGCGACGGTAAGAATGCCGAGTTCCTTGGCGATACGGGCGACCACTGGCGCTCCTCCAGTACCCGTTCCTCCACCCATACCAGCAGTGATGAAAACCATATCAGCCCCTTCAAGGACTTCAAAGATTTTGTCTCGATCCTCTTCTGCTGCCTTTCGGCCGATTTCAGGATTTGCACCAGCCCCAAGCCCTCGGGTGAGCTTAGCTCCAATCTGGAGTTTAATATCCGCTTGAGAACGGCGGAGCACCTGGAGGTCAGTATTGATGGCTACAAAAGTCACTCCTTGAAGTCCCGCCTCAATCATTCGATTAACCGCGTTCCCACCGCCTCCTCCTACACCGACGACCTCTATCTTAACTTCACCATTCATCGGCTGCTTGCGTCGCGATGCCATACTCTTTCAACCCCCGTTCCCCCTCACTCTATCATAAAGTAGTCCTTAAGGCGTTCCAAAAACCACGACCTCGTTCGGTGGAAACCATCAAGAAAACCGGGGCGTCTTTTCGAGGTCGCCTCAAAAACGGCAAACTGTAAAAGCCCACAAGCGGTAGAAAACATAGGATTGGCTATCGTTTGTACCATGCCAGTATAACCTGTGTTCTCAGGATGTCCAAGTCTCACGGGTACCTTTAAGAAGGACGCGGCAAATTCCACAATACCATCAAGAAGAGCTGTTCCTCCGGTGAGTACAACACCTCCCTGGAGGAATTTTCCCCAGCCTGAGGCTCGAAGTTCTCGGGCAAGAAGCGCAAAAATCTCCCGAATCCGCGCCTCTATAATCTCACAGGCATACTTTCGACGTACCGTCTGAAGAGCATTCCCCCCCAGATCCCGTACTTCGACGGTTTCGTCCTCGGGAATGTGTCGGCTGAAAGCACACCCGTAATTCACCTTGACACGCTCTGCTTCATCTCGAGACGTCCGCAGGCCCACAGCAAGGTCAAGGGTAATGTGTTCACCCCCCACTGGAATGACCTTGGAAAAGCGCGGACTTCCTCCATAAAATACCGTAACATCAGTTGTTCCTCCCCCAATATCCACCAAGGCAACACCAATTTCCTTTTCAGTAGGTGAGAGCACAGCCAATGCAGAAGCAAGCGGCTGAAAAGCAACTCCTGTGATATCAATCCCTGCTTGTTGAAAACTCTTCACGAAATTATGGAGATGATTCTCCTGAGCAAGAACAAGATGCGTTCGAACGCGAAGCTGCGTTGCTACCATGCCCACTGGATCCGCTACGCCTTTCTGCTCATCAACGATGAACTCCTGAGGGAAAAGATGGAGAATCTTCTGTGACCGCAGATCCACCTTTGTTTTCGTGCTTTCAATAGCACTTTCCGCATCCCTTTCAGTAATCTCCCGTCCTCCCCTCCCGAGGAAGAGTTCGCCTTCGAGGTTGCACGAGGTCACTCCATCACCAGCTATACCGGCGTACACAACATTTGGGAGAACTTGGGCAACCTCAAGTGCTGCAAAAAAAGAATCTCGAAGAGCCTGCGCAACTTTTCCAATATCGACAATTCGGCCTTTCCGAATGCCTGAAGAACTGCTGAGACCAACCCCAAGGATTTCAATTGCCGCACCATGTTTTTTCCCGATAAGGGTACAGATTTTACTTGTCCCAACGTCCACAGCCCCCACAAGAAGAGGACCCCTTTGGACTTGCGACCAACCCCTCAAAAACCCTCACCTTCACCCGGAGCAATAACCATATCCTCTCCCGGACGCAAATCAAATCCACGCACCTTCAGAGATTTTATCCGAACATCCCTCAGGTACGATTTAAGAAGCACCGCCTTTTTTCGCAAGTTAGAAGCTCCTTCACACTTTATAACTATACCATTTTGGAGCTTCAAAATAAACAATCGCTCGTTGAAGGCCTCAACCTCGACAAGGGGGAAATCGAATTCCTTCTCCCAAACCGCAACAAGATCAAGGACTTCAGAGAGTATCCCCCCCTCCTGGGAACGAAGGAAAACACGAACGAGATCGTCCGAAGAAGCAAGCGAACACGGCACCTTAACCCCATCCCGATCAAGGCAAAAAGGCTCGCCTTTCCCTTCAACACGAATCTCTGGTTTTCGCTCAACGACAACGATACGAAGCGTGTGAGGGAAAACCTTCTCAACGCGAGCCTCTTTCACCTGGGGAATGCGCTCAAGGCGGTGTTCGAGTTCCCAGCTCCGAACAGCAAACAAAGTAATCGTTCCTTCCTGAACACCAAGAATGTCGCGAACATACTCTGGACGAAGCGACTGACAGCCGGTGACTTCAATAGTAGTCACCCGAAAGAGGGGACCGTGAAAGAGGAATGTAAAAACGCCAAAAGATGCAAAACCTACAAGGAGGTAAAAAAAAAGATTTCAAAGAAAGCAGGCACACTCCTTTGCATCATCGCCACAGCTCCACTTCGTTCTCAAGCCATATACCTGTTTGACGGTAAACTTCTCTCCGAATCCACTCCATAAGGTACTCCACTTCCCACGCTCGCGCTCCTCCAAGATTCACGATGAAATTGGAATGTTTCGGAGAGACCTGTGCCTGACCAAGGCGCAGCCCTTTACATCCCACTTGTTCAATGAGGCGCGCCGCGTATCCCCCTGGAGGGTTGCGAAAAACGCTTCCTGCCGAAGGAAACTCAAGGGGCTGAGAGTTCTTCCGCAAAACCGAAAAATGATGGATTTTCTCAGCCGCCCGCTGTGGATCTTCAGGGAAGAGTCGAAACACAACTCGCAATACCACCGCCGACTCTTCCTTCAAGCTCGATTTCCGATAGGAAAAAAAGAGTTCACTCCTCTTTTTCCATCGGAGCCCTCCACTTTTTTCCCGAACCAAAACTTCCTCCACAAACTGTTCTATTTCTCCTCCAAAGCAGCCCGCGTTAAGCACCACCGCCCCTCCAACAGTACCAGGTATTCCTACAAGGAACTCGCATCCTCCTAAACCATTACGCATAGCAAAGGAAACGAGGTGGTTGAGTGTCACTCCACCCCCAGCTTCCACCCGATTCTCAGGAAGAAGACGACATTCAGCAAGAGAGCCTACAAGGCGAACGATCACCCCAGGAAAACCACGATCACTCACGAGAACATTTGACCCTCGCCCAAGAACACGCCAGGGAATACCAAGACGGTCACATTGCGAGAGGACAAAAACCAACTCGTCCTCATTAGCAACTTCAACAAGAGCAAGAGCTCTTCCTCCGATACGCCAGGTCGTCAAAAGCGAAAGCTCTGGATCTCTGAACCAGCGCACTCTGGAAAGAGCGCTAAAAAGCTCTTCTACTGCTTCTTGGTAAGCAACGCCCCAACCTTCCATACGTCTCCTGCACCCATGGTGATGAGTACATCCCCTTCCTCAAGTACCCCAAGACACCTCTTTGCCGCTTCCTCAAACGTCGTGGCGTAGATGACGTTGCAGAAACCTACTTTGGCAAGTTCCCAGAAGATGAGTTCCGCAGAAACCCCCGGAATGACCTCTTCACCCGCGGAGTAAATTGGAAGGAGGATTACATAATCTGCAAGGAGCAGGGCCTGTGCCATATCCTGATACAACCTCTTTGTACGGGTATAGCGATGGGGCTGAAAAACAACGACAATTTTCCCCAAAGTCCGCTCCCGAGCCGTCTTAAGGACTGCTCGCATCTCCGTTGGGTGATGAGCATAGTCGTCGATGACTGAAGCGCCAGAGACCTCCCCAATCTTTTCGAACCGTCGCCTTACCCCACGAAAAAGCATTAAAGCTTCGGCAATCTTCTCGATGGGGACACCAAGCTCCATCCCTACAGCAATGCACGCCAAAGCGTTGCTCACGTTGTGATCGCCAGGAACACGAATCGAAAACGTAGCCACCGCTTTTCCTCTATGAAAAACCTCAAAGGAAGATCCTCCTTCCCCACGAACAAGGACTCGCGCTGCATACTCAGTAGTCTGATTTTCCACCCCATACGTTACAAGGCGCGGGAAAGCACAACGCTTCACGAGATCCCAAACATTCGGATGGTCTCCGCAAACCACCCGGAAACCATCCTTTTGAACATTCCAGAGGAACAACGCGAAAGCCTCTTTCTCCGCTTCCATACTCCCATAAAACTCCAAGTGATCGTCATCGATATTCGTCACCACAGCGCAAAAGGGGTGGAGCTTGAGGAACGAACCATCGCTCTCATCAGTTTCGGTAACGAAGAACTCCCCTTTCCCTGCCTTCGCATTGCCTCCAATATCCTCAAGCTCTCCTCCAACAAGCACTGTAGGATTCCACCCCGCAACCTCAAGAAGAAGAGCAATCATAGAGGTAGTGGTTGTCTTCCCATGGGTTCCAGCAACAGCGATACCCTTTTTGGGGTTAAAGAGAAAAGCCAGAACATCACCCCGGTGCAGGATAGGGATTCCCAAGTTCCGCGCCATCACGAGCTCTTCATTAGCAGGCGGAATAGCAGAGGAAACCACCACAGCCTCAGCACCGGTAACATGTTCTTCGTGGTGTCCTATGTACACCTGTATGCCTCGAGCACGAAGCCTTCTTGTCGCTTCGTTCTCCACGAGATCCGATCCACTTACCGTATACCCCCACTCATGGGCAAGAAGCGCAAGACCACTCATACCAGTCCCACCGATGCCGATAAAGTGCAACCGGCGGGGAAGGTTGCCTCCCCTTGCTACAACGGTGCTACTCAAGGTTCTTCCTCCCCACAATCACCAAGGATTCCTTGCACAATACGAGCTGCAGCATTCTCAAACCACCCCTGAGGAGTACTCCTCTGGCAAGGGAGGGGATCCTCAAGAAGTTCCAAGATTTTCTGTGCCAGCAACGGTGCTTGAAGGTCCTTTTCTCTGAAGACTACCGCTCGACCGTGCTTAGCTAACCACTGGGCATTGTACCATTGGTGATTCTCCGTAGCCTCCCCGTAGGGAACAAGAATGCTGGGAAGACCGAAAAAGAAAAGCTCGGTCACAGTGCTTGCCCCGGCACGACACAAGGCAACATCAGCTGCCGCATACGCTGCCCCCACAGAGGTGAGAAAAGGAAAGACCCGGTAGGGCAGAGGCTGTGTTTCAGCCGTCTTCATAACTTCAGGATAGTCTTCCTCCCCAGTAATGTGGACAACCTGAAGATTCTCACAAGGGAGCAATGGAAGAGCTTCAAGAAAAACCTGATTCAGCACCCTTGAACCTCGGCTCCCTCCAACGACAAGGATCGTCTTCCGACAAGCTTCAAGTCCCAAAAAATGCCTCGCTTTCTCTTTCTCCCCTTTCCAGACCACAACCTCTTCCCGTAGGGGATTTCCCGTGACCTCCACTTCTCCTCGGGCTCTCAAGTAAGTTCTCGTTTCCTCAAAGGCCAGAAACACCTTTTTTGCCCACCGGGCAATAACTCGATTCGCAAGACCAGGATAGACGTTCTGTTCATGAAGGTAAATGGGAATGCGAAGCATTCTTGCCCAGAAAGCACCAAGAAGCGATAGGTAACTTCCCATAGCAAGGAACGCCTGGGGACGATACCGGAAAAAGTACCATCCCACCGTAAGGAGGCCAAGGAGGTTTTCTCCAGCAACTCGGAGAGTGCGCAACCGGAAACGCCTATCCCACCCTCGCGCCGCCACATACAGGATAGGAAACTGCGGAGCTACGGTTTGCGTCTCCAGGCCTCTTCGGGTACCGAGAAAGAATACCTCATGGTTACCACGTTTTCTTAGTTCGAGCGCAACCGAAAGCGAAGGGAAGATATGCCCCCCCGTTCCCCCTGCAGCGATAAAGATCCGCACTACCTTCCCCTCCGTCCCCGCTTCCTGGCTATGTTGAAAAGGACACCAACTTTCACAAGAGTGACAAAGAGTGAGGAACTCCCATAGCTCACAAAAGGCAGCGTGATCCCTGTTACAGGAAGGAGTCGTAGTACTGCCCCCATGTTAACGAGCGCCTGCATAAGGATACTCCCCACGATTCCCATAGCAAGGAGCCCCTCGAATTCCTCACCACTTTGCAAAGCGATACGCAACCCCCGCCAGAGGATGATACCAAAAAGGATGACAACGAATACTGTTCCCACAAAGCCCAATTCTTCTCCAACAATGGCGTAGATAAAATCCGTATGCCGATCGGGAAGGAAAAAGAACTTCTGACGACTCTCCCCAAGTCCTCTCCCCCAAATTCCCCCTGACCCCAGGGCAATAAGCGACTGTAAGATGTGGAAACCCTTTCCCCGAGGATCGTTCCAAGGATTTAAGAAAGCGATGATACGATCTAACCAGTACCTCTTCCCAAAGAAGAGGAGAAACAAGCCAACAGGAGCAAGAAGGACGACCACAAGAAAGATATGGGTAATATTCCCTCCCCCAAGGAAAATCATAACAAGGGCAAGAAGAAGGAGCATGATCGCTGTTCCAAAGTCTGGCTCAAGAAGCACGAGAAGACAAATGCTCCCTACCACGATGAGGAAAGGAACAACACCCCTCCAGAAATCTTGCACCCTATCCCGGTATGTGGCAAGTGCATCAGCCATGTAAAGGATGATGACAAACTTCGCCAGTTCCGAGGGCTGGAAGTTAAAGGGCCCAACATCAATCCAGCGATGAGCTCCTCCACCAGCTCTGCCGATTCCCGGAATGAAAACAAGGAGAAGGAGAAAAAAAACAAGACAGAGCAACGTTTTACTCATCTTGCGAAGACGCTCAAGGGACAGAAAGGTACTTACAACACATCCCAAGGTTCCAACGCAAAGAGCAAAAAGATGCCGCTTGAGGAAGAAAAACACGTCTCCGTAGGCGTAAAGAGCGGTGGTCATACTGGCGCTAAAAACCATAATTGTTCCAAAAAGGGTGAGGGTGAGAACTGCCCAGAAAAGAAAGGGATCGATCTCCCACCACCACGTAACCTTTCGGAAACGAGCCTCGTACGCTTCACGCAGAGTGCGAAGACGTACCCGTCCCCAAAAGGCGAACAAGCTCTTTGAAATGCTCTCCTCGAGCCTCAAAGTTCTCATACGCATCCCAGCTTGTACAAGCAGGAGAAAGAAGGATTGTATCACCTTTTCGAGCTTCTCGCCAAGCGATTTCCACAGCCTCTTGAAGAGACGTCACCAGATACCTCTCCACCCAAGGAGGAAGAGACTGTGCAATCACGTCTCGGGAAGCTCCATAAAGGATAACACAGCGAATTTTCTCCGGAATCAGAGCCCTCGTGAGTTCGCTAAAATCGTGAAGCTTTGCCTTCCCTCCAAGGATAACCACAAGTGGTCCAGGGAGCGCTTCAATAGCCGCCCGCGTTGACGAAGGAGTCGTCGATTTCGAGTCATTGTAGCATTTGATCCCCTGCCATTCCCCTACGAACTCCAAACGGTGAGGTAATCCCCGGAAAGACCGTATCGCCTTTTCTATCACATCCTTTGGAATGCCAAGGAGCCAAGATACCGCCACCGCCATAAGTACATTCCCTCGATTGTGATCCCCAAGAAGAGAGCATCCCTCAAGGGAGAGGAGCACCCGAGATGGTGTTCCTCCCTGCCAGATAGCATCGTCAAGAACGTACAATCCCTCAAAAAGGCGCATACCTACCGCTAAAGGAAGTACTTGACCACGGGCGTTCTGACACCACCGTGCCTGCCATGGAGACGAAGAGAAAAGGAAAAGGGACCAATCTTGAAATCGTTGATTCAGCAATATACGCCCCTTCGCGCGAAAATATGCCTCCATACTGACATGGTAATCAAGATGATTCGGATAGAGGTTCAACATTCCAGCAATGGAAAAGCGAGCTGTGTATACTCGCTCAAGCTGAAAACTACTCAGCTCGACAACACCAACCTCAGGAAGTACATCATCCATGAGACTCTCAATAAGAGGAGTACCAAGATTCCCTCCAACAAAAGCTCTATAACCTGCAAGGCGTACCACCTCCCCAATGAGGGAAACCGTGGTACTCTTGCCACAAGAACCGGTAATGCCTATGAGAGGAAAGGAAATGTAACGGGAAGCAAGTTCAATCTCGCTGATTACTGGAATCCCTCGTTCTTCTAAAAGACGAATGACTGGATGTGTAGGATGAATTCCTGGGCTCACCACACACTCCTTGATGGAAGAAAGGACTTTCTCTACGTCGCAAGGTGCAACAAAGGTAAGCAAAGGGTTTCCAGCAACGTCTGCGGGAAGATTCTGGCAATCATCGCTTACGTATACCCGTTCCCCTGTGCGAAGCAAGAATC
Source organism: Candidatus Caldatribacterium sp. (assembly GCA_025060675.1). Classification (GTDB taxonomy): domain Bacteria; phylum Atribacterota; class Atribacteria; order Atribacterales; family Caldatribacteriaceae; genus Caldatribacterium. Next base: position 118,254 of record JANXBI010000018.1, on the reverse strand, counting down.
GAAGTACAGCACGACCAGTCCTTCCAAGCCCCATGACAAGATACCCCATCACCGTCCAACCCCCACAAGAGCAAGAATAACTCCCAAGCTTTGAACAAGCAGAAAGCGCGCCGTAACCTGTGCCTCTTTTGTACCTCGAAGCTCAAAGTGGTGATGCAACGGGCTCATGAGGAAAAGACGTTTCCCAAAGAGCCTGAAACTCACCACCTGGAGAATCACCGAAAATGTGTCCACCACGAAGACAATACCCGCCAGAGGGAGGAAAAGAGAATACCCCGAAACGAGGGCGAGTACCCCTATGAGGGCACCCACCGGGAGAGACCCCGAGTCACCAAGGAAGATTCCCGCTGGCCAACTATTGAACCAGAGGAAAGCAAGAAAGGCTCCTACAAAAGCAAAGGAGAGAAAAGACCACGAAGCTTGACCACGATACCCAAGAAGCACTCCGAAAAAAAGGAGGGTGAGGATGCCACACCCTCCCGCAAGACCATCAAGACCATCGGTGATGTTAAAGGCGTTACAAGCCGCTACAAGGAGAAAAACACCGTAGAGGAAGAAGAGCTTGGGGCTCAGAAAGAGAACCCGCTCAGTAAAGGGGATTGCAAGAGTATGAGGGAATGCTTCCCTTCCCCACCACATTGCACACAAGGCAAGGAGCACCTCTACACCAAGACGGTACCTCGCTTTCCATCCCCAAGGACGATGGAGCACGCTCTTCCAATAATCGTCAAGAAACCCAAGGAAGAGAAAGCCCAGGAGAACAAGGAGCAAGCGAAAATCCGGAATCGGAGGACGAAGGAGGGTTGACATGAAGGCAGCAAGGATGACAATAATGCCGCCCATACTGGGGGTGTTCTCTTTATGGAGGTGCATTGGTGGTCCCTCTTTTTTGATTTTTTGACCAAGAGACCGCGCTTTCTGCCAGCGAACGAAGAGGGGGAAAAGGGAGATTCCGAAAATCCAAGCAAGGAGGGCCCTTAATCCACCCTCCTGGAGCACCTCAAGCATGAATTTCCCTCCATTCCTCAAGCATTAAGGCTTCAAGCTCCATGCTTCGGGAACCTTTCAAGAGCACCGCCCACCGGGATGAAGAAGCCACAAAAGCCCGCAATGCCATATGAGCCTCCTCTGGCGTACGGACGGGCACAAACCGTTCATCTCCTTCCACCGCCGGAAGGGCCTGTTCAAAAAGCGGACCAAAAAGGAGCACCAGATGTACAGGAGAATGCTTCACGTAGTGAAGCACACTGCGGTGAGCATCCTCAGCCCACGCGCCAAGCTCAAGCATATCTCCAAGAACAAGACACGTCTTGTACCCTCCACAGACAAACTGGGTCGCAAGGCCCACCATCTTCTGAACCGACAGAGGGTTGGCATTGTAGGTATCATCCACCACGATACCATCCCCAAAGCGAACAATCCTACCCCTTCCAGGAAGCTCTTGAAAACTCGCCAGAACTTCCCGGACATCTTCAAGAGGGACTCCCGCTTCAAGGGCAAAGTGCACAGCTGGGAGTGCCGTAAGGAGGACCTCAGGAGCGAGCACTGGAACTTCAAAAGAAAAACGATACTTACCCCATGCGATAGAAAAAGAGGAACAAAGGCGATGCACATCAGGGATAAAAGATTCGAGGCGAAGAAGGGCTTCTTCTTTCTTCCCAAAAGGGATAACCGTCGCCCAAGGGAATCGTGCTAAGACGTCTTCCACTCTTGGAATACCCCGGTCAATGTTGAGGTACACTCGCTCAGTGTTCCTACAGACCAGTTTGAGCTTTTCTTCCACAACTCCCTCAACTGAGCCAAGCCCTTGAAGATGACCTTCCCCAAAGGCGGTGAAAACCACGACCTCTGGTTGAATGATCGAGACAAGGGCATCCATGTCCCCTTTTTCGCTCACTCCTGCTTCCACAACGAGGAATGAGACGCCGTCTTCAAAATTCGCAAAACTCACCGATACGCCTATTGGTGTATTGAAACTCTGTGGGGTCATGGCTACAGAGAACCGCGTTCCTAAAAGCCGAGCGAAAAGATGTTTGCAGGTAGTCTTTCCTACCGTTCCAGTAATGCCAATTTTGACACCGTTGAGGCGTGATGCCGCATATCTGCCAAGCGCCACAAGCGCTTCATAAGTACTCGGCACAAGAAAAATCGTCGCTTCGATCTCTCCACAGGTTTCCTCCACAAGGGCCCCAAACGCCCCGCGTTGTACGGCCTCGCCGACAAAAGCATGTCCGTCAACCCTTTTTCCTCGCAGTGCTACAAAGAGCTGCTCACTCTCGCACCTTCGGGAATCAATAGCCACACCCCTGAAACGAGCGTGTTCTTTCCTCACAAGAACAGCTTGGGTAACCTCCTTAACTTCTTGAAGTGTGAACCACATCGGCTCCTCCAAAAAGCATCCTCAAGGCAACTTCGTAATCGTTGTGAGGGAAAACCTCCTGAGCGTACACTTGAAAGCGCTCAGGCCCCTTTCCAGCAAGGAATACGATATCCCCTTCTTGAGCCAAAGAAAGGGCTAAACGAATTGCTTCAACTCGATCAAGCACCACAAACCATTCCACAGGCTTTTCTAAAGCAACATCTCGAATGCCTAACACCGCATCCTCTGCCGTTTGGAGCGGATCTTCTCCTCTTGGGTTATCGGTAGTGACAATGCAGATATCACTCAGGGTTGCAACCACTCTTCCCATCTGGGGACGTTTACTCCTGTCTCGTTCCCCACCACACCCAAAAACGGTGATCAGACGCCGAGGACGGAGCGCTTTAGCTGCCGAGAGCGCGTGCTCAAGGCCATGCCAGTTGTGGGCAAAATCCACAACAACCAGAAACCCTTGAGGAGCTCGAATGACTTCCCATCTTCCTGGAACTTTCCGGCAGCACGTTAGCCCTGCCTGAACAGCCTCCCGATCAACACCTGCAGCAAGACTCAAGGCTATAGCTCCCAAAGCGTTGTATACGTTATGCTTTCCTGGAAGGGGAAGACGCGCCTCAAACGCCCCCCATGGCGTCCAAACCTCAAAAACTGAGGAAGTATCACTCCACCGAATAGCCCTTGCTTGGACATCGCATCCTCTGGTACACCCAAAACTCAGGAAAGGAAGCCCAGAGAAACGAGCAATAGCAAGAACGTTTTCGTCTTCACCATTCACCACAAGGATTCTTGGAAATGCCTTCACAAGGTTTTCAGCCACCATTGTGGCAAGTTTCCTCTTGCTCTCAAAGTAATGCTCGAACGTTTTGTGAAATTCAAGATGTTCAGGAACGATATTGGTAAAAACAGCCGCATCAAAGAGTATTCCCTCTACCCTCCCAAGGGCAAGTCCGTGCGATGAAACCTCAAGAACCGCATGGCGCAGACCAAGATCCCGCATTCTCCGAAGTGCCTGCACAAGGAGCAGAGACTCCATGGTGGTGTTAGGTGGTTCCCATTCGAAAGGGCCCACGATATTTCGAGCCGTAGTCAAAAGCCCGCAAGGATGTCCAGCGCATTCAAAAATGCTATGAATTAAGAAGCAGGTAGTCGTTTTACCGTTGGTTCCCGTAACGCCGACAACGTACAGGTGTTGCGAAGGATGGCCAAAAAAGGCACAAGAAGCAAGAGCCAATGCCCTACGGGTATTTGGTACAACAACCCAGGAAACCCGATGCTCGAAAGGAAACAAGCTTTCCTCCTTTTCCACCACAAAAAGCCGTGCCCCCCGGGAAAAAGCTTCGCCAAGGAAAGTATGACCGTCTTGGCAGCTCCCTACGAGGGCAAAGAACGCGTATCCCTGACGAACACTTCGGGAGTCATAGGCTATACCCAAGACGTGCTCATTAGGATTTTCCACGCGCGCTTTGGTGAAAGGGAAAGACGACAGCAACTCTTGAACCGTCAAAAGGTCTCAACCTCCGCATCCTCAGATATCACACCACGGTACCGAAGGATGTTTTCCGCTACCTCCTGGAACACCGGCGCTGCAATATCTCCACCATAGTACTCTCCTTCTGGCTCGTCGAGGACGACAAGCACACCGAAACAAGGGTCCGGAAGAGGAAAGAACCCTACGAAGGAAGAGTAATAAGCACCAGCGACATATCTTCCCCCAGGGCCAGCTTTCTGCCCAGTTCCAGTTTTGCCCGCGATACGGTATCCCGCAACCTGAGCTTTCTTCCCGGTCCCTTCTTTCACTGCTTTCTCCATCATAGAAAGAACAAGGTTCGCCGTTCTCTCTGAAACCACACGCCTCACCGGAGAGGGAGGAATCTCATGAATCACACGACCATGCGCATCGGTGACTCTAGACACAAGGCGAGGTCGCATGAGAATACCTCGGTTAGCAATGCTCGACAATGCGTAGAGAAGCTGCATTGGTGTTACCATCATCTCTTGGCCTATGGGGACCGCACCAATGGAGAGGAGCGACCACTGCTCCGGTCGTCGTAACAACCCCCTTTCTTCTCCAGGAAGAGGAACACCCGTTTTCTCTCCAAGGCCGAAATTCCGCAAGTACGCATAGAGCTTTTCTTTTCCCAATCTCTGAGCTATGGAGATAATACCAGCGTTACAGGAGTTTATCAACACATCTTCAAGGCTCTCCTCACCATGGGTTTTAATGCACCGAACCCGGTGGTTATGAACCCGTATCCCTCCAGAACAAGAAAACGTGTCACGGAGAGAGGCAACCTTTTCCTCCAAAGCTGCCGCAAGAACCAAAGGCTTCACCGTGGACCCAGGCTCAATAACCATGTGCACCGCGTAGTTCCGCCAATGCTCCGGTGGAAACCGCTCAAAAGACTGGTTATCAAAACTCGGATACGAGGCCATCGCAAGGATGTCGCCCGTTTTCGGATTGTTCACGATGACGACACCTCGCTTTGCCTTAGTCCTCTCTATGGCCCGGCGCAATGCTTCTTCGGCAAAAAACTGCACAGTGGTATCCAAGGTGAGGTGTAGGTTGTTTCCCTTTTCGGGAGGGTGCACAGTAATGGTTGTGGGAATTTCCTGACCCAACGCATCACGCTCGAAGGTCACGTACCCATTCCGTCCCTCCAGAACAGAATCGAACACATACTCAAGTCCTTCAAGGCCTTTTCGATCCTTACCCACAAAGCCAAGAATGGCGCTAAAAAGAGGAGCCTTGGGGTAGAAACGCCGCGCTTCTCGGACCCAATAGATGCCATCTATACGCATGTTCCTTAGAGCATTTCCAAGAACCGCTGGAACCCGCGTTTTCAGAACCACAGAAGAAGCATCTACAACAAGACGTTCCTGAAGCTCTCTCTCCTCCATAGCAAGGAGAGGGGCAAGCCGAGCAGCTACCCCCTCAGGATCACGGACGAGGCGAGGGCAAGCACACACGGTAAGAGTTTCAACATCCTTTGCAAGTACCTCGCCATTACGGTCGAAGATTTCCCCACGAAGGGCAAGGAGTTCGTCGATGGTGAGACGACTGGTCACCTCGCTACGATACAATCCGTGATTGAGAACTTGGAGAGAAAAAAGGCGAAACCCAATGCCCCCAAGAACAGCAAAGAGGAAAAGACCGAAGATACCTACCCGCGCAACAAACCTCTGGGAGAGCACGACTACCTCTCCCCACCTTCACGCTCCACCTGCTGCACAACGTAGGTCTCACCCTCGCCCTTCCCCAGAATTTCTTTTCCTACCACAGCGTACACAACACGTTCTGCAGGCACCATACCAAGACGCTCAGTCGCGATAGCTCTAATCCGTTCAAGAGAGGAAAGCTCGGCGACTTCAGCGGCAAGCTTTTCTTTGCGAGCGACGAGGTCCTCCACGATAGCCCTCTTCTGCGCCACAAGGAAACTCTTTTCAAGGACGAGCGCCTGCATACCAAGGTACGCCAAGGCCACGAAAAAGAAGAAGAACAGCGCTCCTCCATAGAGGAACTTCACGCCCCTCATGTTCCCCCCTCCAAGGCAACCCTTTCCGCGGCACGTAGCCGAACACTTCGAGCCCGAGGATTCTGAAGCACCTCTTCTTGCGAGGGAAAAACGGGTTTTTTCGTAAGATTCCGTAAGACAGGACATTCACGGAAAAACCGCTTCACAAGGCGATCCTCAAGAGAGTGGTAACTCAAAACGACTACCCTTCCTCTTTCCTCCAAAACCTCAGGAAGCTGCATAAGCGCCTTTTCTAATTCATCAAGCTCCTCGTTAACCGCAATTCGAAGAGCCATGAAAACCCTCGTAGCGGGATGTATTCTTTTCCGGGGAACAATACGGGCAACAAGGGTAGCAAGTTCTGCAGTAGTGGTAATAGGCTTTTGCTTACGGTAAACCACAATAGCCCGAGCGATACGACGAGCGTAACGCTCCTCTCCGAAGCGGAAGAAGAGATCCGCAAGTTCTCCCTCAGAGAGGGAGTGCAGAAGATCATAAGCTGTCCTCCCACAAGAGGCGTCCATCCTCATGTCAAGAGGTCCTTCTCTCAGGAAACTGAATCCCCGCCGAGCCTCGTCAAGCTGCCACGAGGAAACACCCAGGTCGAAAAAAACCCCTCGTACCTTCGGAATATTGAGGGATTGGAGAATCCTCTGGAGTTCAGAAAACCGCCCGTGAACGAGCAGCACACGAGGAGTAAAGGCGCTAAGGTTTTTCCAAGCTGCTTCGAGAGCTTCTTTGTCCCGATCGATGCCCACAAGAACCGAGTGCTGCCCCAATCGCTCAAGGAAAGCCTTTGCATGCCCCCCGCCTCCAACTGTTGCATCCACGTACACGCCTTCACCACAGAGAAGGAAGTGGCAAACCTCCTCCACCATAACTGGTTCATGGAAAGACCGCATCATATCCCTGTGTCAACAATGTGCTCGCAGATTTCGGAAAACCGCCCCTCTGCAGCCTCTACATACTCTCTCCAGAGCTCCTCATCCCAGATCTCAACGCGCGTACCCACACCTATGAGAACAACACGCTTTCCAATGCGCGCGTACTCCCTGAGATATCCTGGAAGGGCAATACGGCCTTGACTGTCAGGGGTAACGAGAGCAACGGTTGCAAGGAAAAGGCGAGCAAAATCCCGGGTTTCTTTCCGGGTGAGCGAAAGGGAGACAATTTTCTCATAGAGGTGCTTCCAGGAATGCTCTGGATACAGGAAAATGCATCGCTCAATGCCACGGGAGAGGTAGAGGGTCCCTTGCAGTTCCTCGCGGAAAGCACTGGGCAAGATAATACGACCCTTCTCATCCACGTTGTGGGCGTACTGCCCAACGAACACGTCCCTCCCCCTTCCTCCACTTCGCTCCCCTCAACGCCACTTTACTATATACCACAGGGAAGGGAAATTGAACAGGTGTTTTACGTTCTCATGTTTCGCCCTTTTTCACCAAAGAGGGCAAGAAGGAATTCATCCCAGGAGCGAGTAGCCATCCGAAAGAAGGTCACCTTCCGGCCAACCTCAGGGAGGGCATGAGCATCAGAAGAACGAAGAAAGCGGTACCCAGAAAGGGCAAACCTCTCTTCCACTTCTCTTGGAGAAACCCAAGAGGAAATCTCAAGCACTTTTACAGCGAGCCCAGGAGGGATAAAGCCAAGTTGGGAAAAGACACTTTGCGCCTTCCTGTCAACATGGGCAAGAACAGGAACACCTTCAAAGCGCTGTATCTCTCCAACCACCTCCTCAAGAGAAAGACGAAGAGAAACGGCAAGGAGAATGTCTTTTTCAGCAGCAACATGTCCATCCTCATCAACAACCCACTCTTCTCCCCACACAGCCCGGTTGAGAGGTAAAAGAGGAAGATGAGCACTCACAACGCGGTTAAAACGCAGAAGATGATCACAAGTTGGAAAGTACCCAAGGAGATGAACTTCCTCTTTCGTTTCGACCTCGATTCCGGGAACGACCCAAAGACCAAACCGTTCTCCCAAATCCACCGCAAGCCGTACATTCTCACAGGCGTTGTGATCGGTAATTGCGATGATGTCAATGCCCTTCTCAAGCGCCTCAAGGACGATACAGTGTGGGAACATATCTCGCTGCGCACAAGGGGAGAGAACCGTGTGAATGTGGAGATCGGCCACAAACTCCCTATCGTTCACGCCTCTTCTTTCCTGGAACCCCCAAGGAGCTCAAGCGAGAAACTGCTTCGAAAGCACTCAAAGGAGTACGGAGAACTGTTATACCTTCGTTACGGGCGCGAACAAGGGTTTGTTCATCGACATCGTAGTCGTTGACCACTACAACACAGGGAATGCCTACAAGAACAGCCACAGCGATGACGTTTGGATGAGATTGTACGGTCACCCAAACGCTTCCCTCCGCCGCATTTGCCATGCAGTCACTGAGGAGATCCCCACAATATCCACCCTGTACTTCCCGCTCCATATCTCCAGGCACGAGGACCACTGCCTCAAGGGGTTGCACAAGATCCCGAATGCGAACCGCCAATATCCTCCCTCCCTCTGCGAGACATCGTTTGAGGAACCCTGCTGGCTAAGGCATAAATACCTCTGGCCAGTTCAAGCATGTTATCCCGAAGGAGGAATGGACAATCCACCTCCTCAGCTTTTCCTTGCACCACATCCTCAGCCAAAGCTCTACAAGTCGGGGATCCACAGGCTCCGCAGTCAAGACCAGGTAAGCGTTCAAGGAGGAGCTCTATTTGCTGGTACTTCTCCATGGCTTTCTGGAAGTCCCGATCGAGCTTCATCACTTCTTTCGCCTCATATGCCCTCTCACGGGCAAAAACACGGGCCTTTCGCCACGTCTCCATCTCTTCCGCACTCCAAGGACGGAAAACACCGTATTTTTTCATGAGGTGATTCACATTTACCTTAGCAATAAAGGGATTCTGTACCGCTAGTACCCCTCCAACGCACCCCCCCACACAAGCCTGGGCCTCGCAGTAGACAACACCCTTGAGCTCTCCCACCTCGATCTTCTCAAAAACCGAGATAACGTTATGGATACCATCAACAGCCATATACTCTCCCTCACCCAAGGACTCTTGCTCCCCTCCAGAACGAGCCCAACCAATGCCCTTGAACCCAGCAAGCTGGAGGTCTGGAACATCCTCTACAAGGTGCAGCTCGTTGACAAGCCGTGCATACACACTGGCTATGGAAATTGCTCCATCGATGCGCCCCAATCCCCTACCACTCTGACGGGCTTCGGTAACCTTCGCCGGACAAGGAGTGATAAAAAACACACCCACTTCTTCTGGCCGATACCCTTTTCTGATTGCTCCAAGACGAGCAATCTTTGCCGCTACACCAAGAGGTGAATCGAGGGGGAGAAGGTTCTCAAGAAGAGAGGGGAATTTCACCTCTACAAGTCGCACCACCGCAGGACAGGCGGAGGAAATAACTGGAAGGGTAAGGCCTTTCCGCTCCAAGAAATGGGTAATTTCCGCAGCAAGGATTTCCGCACCCCTTGCAACTTCAAATACCTCATGGAATCCAAGACGCAAAAGCCCACTGAGAATTTTTCCCAAGGGGACGGTGAACTTAAATTGTGCATAGAAGGCTGGGGCAGGGAGAGCAATCCTATAGGCAAAGCGTTGAATAACCTCAAGAGAGTCGGTTTGCGCGTACTTTGCGTGATTTGGACAGGTCCTTATGCATTCCCCACAGTCAGTGCACCGTTCTTCATCAATCCGTGCTTTCCCTCCCTTGACCCGGATAGCCTCCGTAGGACAACGTCGGATGCAATGGGTACAACCTTTACACTTTTCTTCATCCAGGAAAACCGAGTGGCAAATGTCCACCGCGTTCACCTTACGTTTCTAAGAAAAAATCCATAATGACTTTCGTTCCTTCGCCAACACGAGTATCAATCTCCAGACGATCAGAACATTTCTTCATGTTCGAAAGACCATACCCGGCCCCGAAACCCATCTCCCGTATATGAGGAGGCGCCGTCGAATATCCTTCTTGGAAGGCAAGCTCAAGGTCAGGAATCCCCGGCCCCTCGTCATCCACTTCGATGTGAATGGAACGTGGGAAAATCCATGCTCGGAACACCCCTCGCCAAGCGTGGATGACCACATTCATTTCTGCTTCATACGCAGCAATGACCACCCGGCGGCTAAAAGAGGGAGGGAAACCTATCTGTTGCAGGATTCTTTTAAGTTCACTGGAAACATCTCCAGCGCTCTGAAAATCCCCTCCGTTGATTTTCCGCTCGAGCTCAAGAAGGGGCTTTTCGTCCGTCATTCCACTTCGCTGCAACCCTTAAGCCCCCGCATATAGAGCCTTCCACATGCCTCATACATGGGAAGACGGGTCGCCAAGAGGGGAATTTTCTTCATGGTGGCTAACTCAACAGTTGCAGGTTCTGGTCGTTTGCCACGGACAAAAACGACACCAATGAGGTCGCTCATCTCCGCGGTGCGGATAACCTGAGGATTAGTCAAACCGGTCAAGAGCAAGGAATTCTCCTTCGTAAAAGCCAAGACATCACTCAAAAGGTCACTTCCACAAGCTGATCTCGGCTCCCGATCAAGCAGTTCCTCACATGCCAGAACCTCGGCTTCGAGAATCTCCTTAATTTCCCGAAGTGTCATACGTCGTCGCTCCTCTCATTTCCCCGCAAAACATTCTATGCCCTGAGAGCGGAGTTTTGCCGCCACCTTCTTAGCCTCTTCAAGAGAGGAAAAACCATACACTCGTACACGGTACATTCCCGAAGCCCGTTCGATGACCGCATTGTACCCAAACCGTCGGAGTGTATCCACCATGGCCTGAGCGTTTTTCTCCTGAGAAAACGCTCCTGCCTGGAGGAAAACCCCACCAATTGGGGAAGGAGAAGGTCGACGTTGCACGCTTTGAGATGGAGCTGCCGATTCCTTTACCGCCTCCACCTCGCGAGGCAAAGGCGATGGCTCAAGGGGTAAAGGGGAAACCTCGGGAAACTCCCGGGCCCACTGCTCGAGGGGCGACACAGGAATAATCTCCTCCTTCTCGACAATCTCCACAAGAGGCGGAATTTCCCGCGTCGTAAGGAGTTCCACGTACCGATTAAGGTCCCCACGAGCAGTGAAGAAAGCAAAGACCACAACCAAAACAGCTCCACAGAGAATTACTACAATCTCAACAGGATCCCGCCGGCGCAAGAAACTCAAGAACTTCATTGAATACCCTCAAGGAGACGCTGCAGACGGCCCAACTCCGCAAGAGTCTCCTGATATCTTCTTTTCTCTTCCTCCACAACTTCTTCTGGGGCTCGAGCCAAAAAATCAGGGTTGTCAAGCCTCTGTTTCAAACGCTCAAGATCCTGCCTAAGAGCAGAGAGCTTCTTGGTAAGACGCTGTACCTCTGAGGCAACATCAACCACGCTTTCAACGAAGAGGCACACATCAACACCGCGTACCCTTCCCAATGCAACGTGCTTGGGCCGGAAGAGGTCCTTGGCGATCTTCTCTACAGAACACTTGGCAAGTTGTTCAATGTACCTCTTGCATGAGGAAAGAAGAGCACAAAGATCGTCATCCTCACACCCCAGCCATACCACGCTCTCGAGAGCCGGGGGTATCCGGAGCTCTGCTCGAAGGTAACGAATTTCGCGAATGAGTTCTTGAAGAAGGGCAATGTGCTTTTCTGCATCATCATTAAACCACTGTTCTTCCTGAACCGGCCAGGGAGCAATCATGATGCTCTCCTTCTCCCGGTACGGAAGAGGAAGGTGCTGCCAAATTTCCTCAGTAATAAAGGGTACAACGGGGTGCAACAGACGAAGCAGGCCACTCAAGACAGTAAGGAGAACATTCTGAGTTTTCTTCCGGACCCTTCCGTCCCCCCGATAGAGATCGTCCTTGCTCCATTCCACGTACCAGTCGCAGTACTCACTCCAGACAAAGTCATAAAGGAGCTGCACAAATTCCCCGAACTCCAGAGCTTCCAAACGTTCCGTAGACTCCTTGAGGACTTTCTGGAAACGGGAAAGAATCCAACGGTCCTTGAGGTCGAGATCCGCTTCCCCAAGAGGAAGGAAGGAGAAACCATCGAGGTTCATAAGGACGAATCGGGAAGCATTCCAGAGCTTGTTGACGAAACTCCTGGCTGCCTCAATCCGTTGCAAAGAAAGGTGGATATCTCGTCCCTGCACAGTGAGCCAGGCAAGAGCAAAGCGCAAGGCATCGCTACCGTACTTCTCTACAACCTCAAGAGGATCAATGGCATTCCCCAGAGACTTGCTCATTTTCCTCCCTTCGGCGTCCCGCACAAGGGGTGTGATATAGACCTTTTTGAATGGGACATCCCCCATGAACTTAAGACCCATCATGATCATACGGGCCACCCAGAAGAAAATAATATCAAAGCCAGTGACAAGGAGCGATGTGGGATAAAAACGAGCCAAGTCTTCTGTCGCCTCAGGCCAGCCCAGGGTCGAGAAAGGCCAAAGAGCTGAGCTGAACCAAGTATCAAGGACATCTTCATCTTGCACTACTTCTCCGCCACACTTCGGACACGCCGCAGGATCTTCTCGGTGAGCAAAAGTATATCCGCAACCTCTGCAAGAAAAAACAGGAATCCGATGTCCCCACCAAATCTGCCGGGAGATACACCAGTCCTTGATGTTCTCCATCCACTCAAAGTATACTTTAGTCCACCGTTCGGGAACAAAGACAACCCTACCCTCCGCAACTGCTTGAATTGCTGGACGCGCAAGCTCTTTCATGCGAACAAACCACTGTCGGGAGACAAGGGGCTCAATCACCGTTCCACACCGGTAGCAGTGTCCAACAGCATGGACATGGTCCTCGACCTTCTCAAGCAACCTCTCCCTTTCCAAGGCTTCAAGAACTGCCCTCCGCGCCTCTTCGCGGGTCAATCCTGCAAAGGGCCCAGCCTCCTCAGTCATGTAACCTCGAGTATCGATAACCCGAACAATTGGAAGATTGTGTCGCCTGCCAATCTCAAAATCGTGGGGATCATGGGCTGGGGTAACCTTAAGAACACCCGTACCAAATGCTCGGTCCACGTACACATCAGCAATAACAGGAATTTCCCTTCCAAGCAGAGGGAGACAGACACTTCTCCCAAGAAACTCTTGGTATCGTGAGTCCTCTGGATGGACCGCCAAGGCCACATCCCCAAGCATGGTCTCCGGACGGGTAGTCGCAACAAGGAGAAATCCCTCGCCACCGACAAAAGGATAACGGACAAAATAGAGCTTTCCCGATACCTCTTTGTACTCCACCTCGATATCGGCTAAAGCTGTCTCACAGCGGGGGCACCAGTTGACGATGTACTCACCCTGGTAAATGAGACCCTCCTCGAAGAGCCGAACAAAAACTTCACGAACCGCCCGGGAAAGACCTTCATCCATCGTAAACCGCTCTCGAGTCCAATCGCAAGAAGCCCCAAGACGTTTCAATTGCTCAACGATGCGCTGGTGGTATTTCTCCTTCCATTCCCAAACCCGTTTGAGGAATTCCGTTCTCCCAAGATCGTGACGACTCAAACCTTCTTGCGCAATTTGCCTCTCTACGACATTTTGTGTCGCGATGCCCGCATGATCCGTTCCCGGAACCCATAGCGCAGCGTACCCCTGCATACGCTTTGCTCGGATAACGATATCCTGAAGGGTCAGATTGAGTGCATGGCCCATATGCAGGTGCCCCGTCACGTTAGGAGGAGGAATGACGATGGAAAAAGGGGGTCTTTTCGAATCAGGAGAAGGAAGGAAGTAACCGTTACGTTCCCAGAACTCGTACCACTTCGTTTCAGCCGCCTGTGCATCAAAAACTGAAGACAGCAAAGCCTTTCTCTCCATAGCTCTTCACGCAAGCTTCTCCTCACGAGTTTCTCGAAGGAAGAGACATTTCTCCCCTCGAATAAAAGCTTCATTAATAACGACTTTCTTAACATCCTTTCGAGAAGGAATTTCAAACATAAGGTCCGTCATGAGCCGCTCCATAATGGCTCGAAGTCCTCTGGCTCCAGTCCCCTTAGCCAAAGCCTCCCGGGCTATGAGGCGAAGAGCTCCTTCAGTAAAGATGAGCTCCACACCTTCCATCTCAAAAAGCTTCTGGTACTGGCGCACAAGGCTATTTTTGGGCTCGGTAAGGATACGCACAAGGTCGTCCTCTGTGAGAGGATCGAGGGCGCAGACAATCGGAACCCTTCCAATGAACTCAGGAATCATTCCGAACTTCAAAAGGTCCTCCGGTTGAACTTCGTGGAGGATGTTGCGGGAAAGTTCCCTTTCTGAGAGGCTCTCTCGAGCTCCAAAACCAATTTTCCGCTCCTTTAGGCGGTTCTCGATGATACGTTCAAGCCCCACAAAAGCTCCACCACATATGAAGAGAATATTCTCCGTATTGACTTGAATGAACTCTTGATGGGGGTGTTTGCGCCCACCCTGAGGGGGAACATTAGCAATAGTTCCCTCGAGGATTTTCAAAAGTGCTTGCTGGACACCCTCTCCAGAGACGTCCCGGGTAATAGAGGGATTCTCCCCTTTCCGGGCAATCTTGTCTATCTCATCGATGTATACGATGCCCTTCTCAGCCCTCTTCACATCGAAATTCGCATTTTGCAGGAGGCGAAGGAGAATGTTCTCTACGTCCTCTCCCACATATCCTGCCTCGGTGAGGGTTGTGGCATCAGCAATGGCGAAGGGGACATTCAAAAATCGCGCCAGAGTCTTAGCAAGGAGCGTTTTCCCGGACCCTGTGGGTCCAAGGAGGAGAATGTTGCTCTTCTCAATTTCCACATCCTGAGAATCCTTAGGTTGCATGATACGTTTGTAGTGGTTGTATACCGCAACAGAAAGAATGATTTTTGCTCGTTCTTGACCTATAACGTATTGATCGAGAAAAGCCTTAATTTCCTTAGGCGAAGGGAGTTCTTCAAGAACGAACTCCTTGCGACCCCTCTTTGCGTCTTCTTTGAGAATCTCGTTACAGAGTTCTACGCATTCATCGCAAATGTACACACCTGGACCCGCGATGAGTTTTCGCACTTCCTGTTGCGTCTTGCCGCAGAACGAGCACCGCAACTTGATCTTCTCCTCCTCAAATCTCGACATCTCCTGTAGCTCCCTCTTTTTTCTTCTCTTCTGGATAGAGAACCCGGTCAATCAAACCATATTCCCGTGCCTCTTCGGGAGACATGAAAAAGTCCCTTTCGGTATCCTTCCGAATTTTGTCAATAGATTGACCAGTGTGGCGAGCAAGAATCTCGTTGAGTTTCTCCCGGATTTTCACCATTTCTCGAGCGTGGATCTCAATGTCCGTGACTTGTCCCTGAGCGCCACCGAGGGGTTGGTGGATCATAATCCGGGAGTTCGGAAGAGCCATTCGCTTACCCTTGGTTCCCGCCGCGAGAATAACTGCTGCACCGCTTGCCGCTTGCCCAATGCAAATAGTAGCAACATCAGGCTTGATATATTGGATGGTATCATATATTGCCAGCGTCGCCGAAACCGACCCCCCAGGGCTATTGATGTAGAGGTTAATATCCTTCTCCTTGTTCATTGCCTCAAGAAAGAGGAGCTGGGCAATCACAAGATTAGCTACGGTATCATCAATCTCCGTACCGAGGAAGACAATGCGGTCCTGCAGGAGGCGAGAGTAAATATCATAGGCCCGTTCACCTCTTGGGGTCTGCTCTACCACAATAGGCACAAGGTAACTCAGGCGTGGTCCTTTCATCCCTGAATCATCTCCTCTTCAGGATCCTCCAAAGCCCTCCACTGGTCAAAATTCAAAGGTTCTTCAATCTCCCGCACCTTAACCCTCTTTGCCAGATCATCAAGAAGTTTACTCGAAAGGATACGATTGGTCAGAGCAAAAAGCGTCCTTTCTCGGGAAAGTCGCTGTGCAACCTCCTCAAAGGGCTTCCCTGTTTTCTCAGCAATTCCCTCCACAAGACGACGGATCTCCTCTTCAGTCACTTCAATACCATAGGTATCAGCGTACTTGGCAAGGACAAAATGTTTCCGTAGCCTCCAGCGGGCAACTTGTCGCATTTTCTCCTCAAAAGTTGCGAAGTCTTGACCAGTGAGCTCAAGGTACCGGTCGAGGGAGAAATTCCCCTCTTCCTTAAGCCGTTTCTCAAAAAGGGCAATAACCCCACGCGTTTCCTCATCAAGAAGGGGCGTGGGAATAACGACCTGAGAAGCACGACAGAGAGCAACCATTGCCTCGAGCCGAAACCGCTCTTCGACCATCTCTCTCGCCTGTTCTTCCAGAATTTGCCGAACGTGTTCTCGAAAAGCTGCGACAGAAGGAAATCCCTCTCCAAACTTCTTGACAAACTCCTCATCCACTTCCGGAAGATGCTTCCGGTAGACCGTACGAACAACGACCTCTTCTTCTTTTCCTTCCCCAACGAGGATGCGTTTCGTTTCCCCTCTCCGCATCCCCAAAATCTCCTGTGCAAGAGGAGTACCTGAAGCACCTGCCTGCACTGTGAAGTGCTTGTCTTTGAGGGTCACGGTAACAATGTCCCCAACCGCTACGGGACCTTCGCTTTCTTTCCACTCCCCGAAACGATGGCGGAGTTGCTCGATATATGCATCAATATCGTCTTCCCTCACCTTGAGGCGATACTTCCGCACTTCGAGGTTCTCAGGGGAAGCAAGAACAACCTCTGGATTTTCCACGACAGTGAGACGAAAACGAAGCGGCTCACCCTCTTCTACCGAAAGCACCTCAACATCTGGCTCGCTCACCACACGAATGCCTTCTCTCTCGAGTACTTCCTGGGCTGCCTTCGGAACGAGACGACGTACAAGCTCATCGAGAAAGGCTTCTTTCCCTAAACGGGCTCGAAGAACCGCCTTAGGAACTAAACCCCTTCGGAATCCTGGAACAGAAATGCTTCGGTTAAAATCTCGATAAACGTCTTCGAGAACCGCATCAACGCGATCTTTAGCAACTTCGATTTCAAATTCAAAGACATGCCTTTCCTTTTCTTCCTTCCTTACGACTTCTACCATTGCAACGATGCCACCTTTCTTTCCAACTTCGAAGCATCGGAAGAATTATATGTTGCCCAAGAAGGAGTGTCAACTTACCAGACAACGACCAAGCACAGACACCTCCAGCGTCCTTAGGAAGAAGAAAAGACCCCGCAGAATCCCTCAAAAACCTCTCCAAAATCCTAGAGGCCTCCAAATGGTCACCAGCCTCATTGTCCCACTTTCTCTGCGGTTCTTAGGGGACAAAAACCGTACTTCAGGAATTTCCCTCCTCAGCAAGTGGTACACCCAAGCACAGCAGGAACTGTCGAAACTTCCCCACCAGGGCTACGGGTGTACACTCCTTAACCAAATCGCAACTGCTTCACACCCTCGGGTTTCTGCTCTCTCCACATGGCAATATCACTGAGCACTCCTATGGCCACCTCGCAAAGGTAAAGCACTTTGTTCCCATGCCTGAGATGTCCACCGTAGGCTCCTCGAACGTTCGAAACCACCGCATGAATGTGCGGTTCTCCGTTCACAATAACCCCACTCAACGAGAGGAGCTCAAAGGGCCCTTCGTACTTCTCGAAATGCTCTACAGGTGGAAAGTCGGTTGTTGTCACCCAATGAAGATGGACTTCTTTTAACGTTCCAAAGCCTGAAAGGATAACACCATGCTCGATACGCTCTCGCCGAATGACCTCCTCAATTGTTTCAAGAACACACTCCCCTGGAAATATACTCACCACTACAACTCGTTCGAGCTTGCCACAACCGTAATCCACGAATATTCCTCCTCCCTATTTCATCCCTTGGAGCGTTGTTCTCTCCTCCGCTTCAACTCTTCTCTCACCCACCTTGCGTACTCCGCGACAGCTTCCTCTATCCGATACCGCGGTACGAAACCAAGGTCCTCTTTTGCGAGGGTAATGTCGAGCGTTTCCCCACGGGGAAAGAGTTTTCCCGGACCGAGATAGACCTCTTGCGGGACATCACTGTACCGCTGAGCAAGGCGAGCAAGCTCGGAAAAACTCGTCACCTCAGGGGTAGCAATATTGTACACCCGGTGGCGAGGATGTTCCTTAAGGTACGCAAGCACTGTCCCCCAGGCAGTATCCTTAACGTAAGTAAAACCAAGTCTTTGGTCTCCTCCTCGTTCAAGAGCAAGATTCTGCAATCCCTCAAGAGACCCAAGGAGCACCCGGAACACTGGAGTCATCTCGGAGGGCAGAAGTCCTGGGCCAAAAAAGAAATAAGGTCGGACGATGCGGACGTCGATTCCATAGTGGTTTCCATACTGCATCGTGAGATGCTCAGCACTTGCCTTGCTCGCTCCGTAAAGGTCTGCCGGGTTTACGGAATGCGTAAGTTCTCCGGGATTTTCTTTCGTCTCACCATAGACCGCCCCGGAACTTACGTAAAGGAACTTTCGAACCCCAAAAAGGCGAGCACATTCCAGAAGGTTGAGAGTACCGACCACGTTGAGGATGGTCGAAGGGTACGGATCGTTCCAGTATTTCGGAGAGGCCATAACCGCCGGGGTATGGATGATCCCTTCAATATCCGGGAACTTTGTAAAGAGCGATACGAGATGAGACCATTCAAGAACGTTTCCTCGAGAGAACACAATCCACTCCCTACGATCTTGGAGGTACTCTTGTTCCACCTCCCGAAGATCAAAAGAAAGAACGCTTTTCCCTTTTTCCACAAGGTAGTATGTCACCCAAGAGCCCAAAAGACCGTTGCCGCCGGTGACAAGAACAAAGGACATGAGAACTTCACCCCACTACGTCTTCGTTTTCGCTTCCGCTTTCCGCAGTCGGTCCATAATTGCCCGTCCAAGACCAACTTCAGGTACTGGTTCGGCAAAAATGAGGTCAATCTCTTGCTCTTCAAGACGATGCAAGCAAGCGAAAAGATTCGCCGCTGCCTCTTGGAGGTCTCCAGAGGGAGAGAGAATTTCAACGTGAACAAACCGCTCAGGGTACTTCACCGAAGCAAAGGCCAAAAGCCCTACTCGGAATCCCGGCGGCGGGAGCGTCTCTTGGGAGACGATCCGAAGGGGCACGGAAGGAGCATAGTGAAAGGGAAGCTGACCAGGAGATCTGGGAACATCTAAAACAGAGGCTTCCTTCACCTTCCCTACCACTTTCTCTATCTCCTCAAGGGGAACGCCTCCGGGTCGCAAAAGGAGTGGGCCATCGACAAGCTCAATGACCGTTGACTCCACCCCCACCGGGCATTTCCCTCCGTCGAGGATGAGCTCAATCCGATCACCAAGTTGTCGGACAACATGTGTAGCAAGCGTTGGGCTGAGACGTCCAAAACGGTTAGCACTTGGAGCAGCGATAGGTACTCCGGCAGTCTGAATAAGCCGTAAAGCTACAGGATGTGCCGGCATACGCACTGCAACAGTGGGAAGGCCTGCGGTCACGATATCGGGAACAACAGGCTTTTTAGGCAGAACGATAGTCAACGGCCCAGGCCAGAACCGCTCGGCAAGGCACAAAGCCCGAGGATCCGAAAACTCACAAATATCCTGTACCATGGTAAGGGTGGCAACGTGAACAATCAATGGATCAAAAAATGGTCGCTCTTTCACCTCAAAAACTCTGGCTACTGCTTTTGGGTTCAGAGCACAAGCTCCGAGACCGTACACTGTCTCGGTGGGAAAAGCGACAAGCTTTCCTTCTCGCAAAAGGCGTGCCGCTTCTTGAATAGCCTCTTCATTCGCTACGAGAACACGAGCCATGTTACAGGTACTTCTCTTGACCTCTTTCCCTTAGGTATTGCAAAAGGAGACGAACCTCTTGGTCTCTCTCCCGGGGCATGAGGAAAAGGAGATCTTCCTCTTCAACAAGAACCACATTGTCTATGCCAAAAGCAATTACTGGTTTTTTCGTCCAGAAAATGCACCCTGTACTTTCCAAAGCGACACATTCCCCCAAAGAGGTATTCCCGGAGGCGTCCTTGGGGAGGAGATCAGAAAAGCTCTCCCAAGATCCGACGTCGTTCCACCCAAACGTCCCAGAGACTACGAGGATGTTCGAAGCCTTCTCCATAACAGCATAGTCAATGGAGAGAACGGGAAAGGATGCAAAAATCTCCTCAAGAACCTTGACCTCCTTTGGAGTTCCTAAAACCTCTGCTATCCTCGCAAGCCCTTCCGCAATTTCAGGAGCCCATCGCTTGAGAGCCTCAAGGATTGTTCTCGCACTCCACACGAACATGCCACTGTTCCAAAGATACCCTCCAAGACGAAGGTACTCCTCAGCCTCTCGTTGACTTGGCTTTTCGGTAAACCCTGCTCCATAGTACACCTGACCTCTGGGGTCTTCAAGAAAAAGTTCACCACACCGAATGTACCCATATCCTGTATGTGGTCGGTTAGGAACAATACCGAAGGTAACAAGCCAGTCGCCGCTCTCTGCAACTTCGATTGCCAGCTCAAGCGAATCTCGGAAGCGCTCCGTATCGAGAATAACATGGTCCGCGGGAAGGACAATCATAATCTCCTGTGGAGAGAAAAAATGGGAGAGGAAAAGAGCGGCAAACCCAATACAAGGAGCGGTGTTCTTTCCTACGGGCTCAAGAAGGAGGTTCTCGGGAGAGAGAAAGGGAAGCTCCTGAAGGATTAACGGAGCATACACCTTCTGGGTGACAACGTACACACGTTCACTCCCCACCAAAGGGAGTATCCGCTCCACAGTGTGAGCAAGAAGGCTCTTTCCAAAAAGTCTCGCAAACTGCTTTGGCCGGTTACCTCGACTCAACGGCCACAGACGTTCCCCTTTTCCACCAGCCATGATGACCGCAAAGGGCATGGAGTTATCCCCTCCTTTGGGTATTATATCGAATCTGCTACAATGAGAAGAAAAAGGGGTGAGAGTATGACGTATAACCTCCTTCTCGTGAAAGTCGCTCGCCGCTCTCAAGCCGCCCCAGAAGTTCAAAAGATTCTCACCGAATTTGGACGCTCCATACGGACACGACTTGGTCTCCATGAAGCGTCTCCTGTGTACTGCGCCGAAGATGGTCTCATTATTCTTGAGCTCCAGGGAAATCCTGAGAACATCAAAGCCTTGGAGGAAAAGCTCTCCCGTATCCCCGGAGTCACAGCGCTTGCCGTGGAAATCTAAAGAAGCGAAAAGGAGGGGGACAGGTGTTCAAGCGGCCACGTTCCTCTCCGCTCCTGTCTACCCGCAAAACACCAGGAACAATCGCTTCAACCTTTCCAGGAACGCACTGAACTCCAAAGACAGAGATCAAACCATCCTTCCAGAGTACCCGCTCAAGAATCCCAAGGCCAAGTTCTCTCCCATCGCTCGTATAGAGTCCACAGATAACACCTATCTCTTCATCCTGGGAGGACAAGAAAACCTCCTCTCCGAGACTCGTAAATCGTATTCCTCCACTGACCTCTTCAGCCTTCCAGAGGAAAAACGAGGGGTAACACGGCAAAGAAAAACGAAGGGCGGTCAGGGGGAAGCACATCATCTTCCCAGAAGAAAAGTAGAGAGAGAAGAGCTGCCTACGGTGCTCTCGACGTGTCTCATAGCACTTTTTTGCCACCTCAGAAGGCACAGAAAGCACAAGGAGTCGCTCTTTCAAGAACGGAACGAAAGGGGCAAACTCCTCTTCCTCTCCAAGGGCGAGAACCACCTCTGGATCGATGAGTCGTATTTTCATAGTCTTTAAGTAGTACCCAAGGGGTGAATGGAAAAGTCCACAGGTATCCACAAGAGTAACGTCGCTACGTCTTTTCACTACACGCACGAGATCCCACGTAAGGTACGCAAAAGCAACGATGTCCCGCTCAGGTGTCGTATCCCCAAAAAACCGAAAGTAGGGAGTAAAGAGGAGGTCTTTGGGGTCCACATGTCCTAAAAGCACAGAGGCACCAAGGGTTGTAGGGGGACCGATGCAGGATTGACCAGGGTCTGTATCAACCCATCCTACCCGTTTCCCCTTTTTGAGAAACGTATGGACAAGAAGACGCACAAGAGTCGTCTTTCCCCGGTCAGAAGGTGCGATAACTATGATGGTCCCACGGAAATCTCCTAAAGCCTCTTCAAGAAAGGCCCACTCTCTCGGCCACGAAAGCCGCTCCATCACCGTTCAAAGAGAACAGAGAGAGGGACGATTTCATACCCTTTCTCCCCAAGCGCCCGAAGTATCCTAGGCAGCACTCGAACAGTACAAGGAAGAGGATGGAAGAGAATGATAGCCCCAGGACGCACGTTTTCCAAAACATGGGCGACAATCGCATCGTCACTCTGGGCTTTCCAGTCACCCGAATCCACACTCCACAGAACAAGGCTATACCCTAATCTCCCACACGCCCGCTGCACGCTCTGAGTCACCAAACCAGCGGGAGGCCGAAAATACAGGGGCAGACATCCAGTAACCTCAAGAATAACCTTTTCAGCCCTGGCAATATCTTCTTGAACGTCCTCTTCCGAGCAACCTCCGGTAAGGGCGTGAGAGAAAGAGTGGTTACCGATTTCGTGTCCTGCCATCACGATGGAACGAGCCACTTCTGGGTGACGCAACACCTGTGTCCCGATAAGGAAAAACGTTGCCCGCACCTGGAACTCCGAAAGAACCGCAAGAATCGCCTGGGTGTGGCCATTCGGTGCGTCATCAAAGGTAAGAGCTACCCGCCTTCCAGAACGGGTATTCTCTCGGAGAATACGAGGAACATGTAAGGCAAACACACGTTCCCCACGTATCTCAATGGTCCTCCCTTCTTTACATCCACAGCTGGCGAACATCGCAAGGAGAAGAAAGAGGAAAAGCAGCTTATGCTTCACCCAGCGCCTTCCGAAGCCGCTCTTCCAAAGCTTTCTTGGGAACATACCCTACAACGCGCTCAATTTCCTGCCCATCTCGGAAAATGATGATTGTAGGAATCGCATGAACGCCATACCGCATGGCCAAAGAAGGAGCGTCGTCCGTATTCACCTTCCCTACCTTGATCCGACCAGCCCACTCTCGGGCAATGTCCGCAACAGCCGGAGCCATCATGCGACAGGGCATACACCAAGTTGCCCAAAAGTCGACAAGAACCGGGAGATGAGAGTGCAAAACTTCCACATCAAAATTCGCTTCATTCAATTCCAAAACCTCTCCGCTCACTCTCTCCACACCCCTTTTCACCAATTTTGAGTTCCTTTCCTTGAAGAAGTCGGCGAAGGTTATCTTTGTGCCTTATAAACACAAGCAACGCGGCCAGTATTCCCCACCACACAAAAACAAAGGGCCGATGGAAGAGCAAAAGGAGTCCTGGCATAGCCGCCGCTCCACTGAGAGACCCAAGGGAGGAATACCTTGTGAACGCAACGACCAAAACCCAGGTAAGGAAGCAGAGCAAAGCCACCTGCCAAGAGAGAAAAAAGAGCACACCAAGTGTTGTGGCTACCCCCTTGCCACCCTTGAACTTCAAAAAACACGACCAGTCATGCCCCACGACAACGAGAAAAGCAGCAAGAAGGAACAGTGGAGAGGTCCCAAAGAACCGAAAGGCAAGGTATGCCCCAAGAAAGCCCTTCAGCGCATCGCCCACACCCGCAAGAAGGGCTGGGAAAAATCCAGCCACTCGGGAAACATTCGTTGCGCCAATGTTGCCACTTCCGTACTTGCGAAGGTCCACACCTCGAAGGACCCAAGTCACAATAAAGCCACAGGGCAATGACCCAAGGAGGTAATTAATCGGGAAAACCAGGAAGGCCACAGGATTCACCCCTTGTACTTCCCAAATACCAGGGTCCCATTATGTCCCCCGAAACCAAAAGAGTTTGAAAGGGCGTTGCGAATCTCAAGAGGACAGGCTTTCCAGGGAGTGTAATCAAGATCGCACTCTGGATCAGGTTCTTCCAAGTTAATAGTGGGATGAACAATTCCATGATAAATAGAGAGGACAGTAGCCGCGGCTTCAATCGCTCCTGCCGCCCCAAGGAGATGCCCAACCATGGATTTTGTAGAGCTAATCTTGATGCGATACGCTCGTTCACCGAAGACTTTTTTAATCGCCATAGTCTCCGTACGATCGTTCAGCGGTGTAGAGGTACCGTGGGCATTAATGTAATCTACTTCCTCCGGAGATACTCCACTATCCTCAAGAGCAAGGCGCATAGCCCGCGCTGCTCCTTCGCCTTCTGGATCAGGAGCGGTAATGTGGTACGCATCGCATGTTGAAGCGTATCCCTTTAGTTCCGCGTAAATCCGTGCTCCTCTTGCTAAAGCGACTTCCTCTGCCTCAAGAATAAGCGCACACGCCCCTTCAGCCATAACAAACCCGTCTCGATTCCGATCAAAGGGTCGAGAGGCCTTCTGCGGCTCATCGTTGCGAGTTGAGAGGGCTTTCATGGCACAAAAGCCAGCGACAGCAAGAGGGGTAATAGAAGCCTCAGCGCCAACAGCAATCATGAGATCTGCCTCGCCACGTTGAATGATGCGCAAAGCCTCCCCCAAAGCATGTGTTGATGCCTCACAAGCCGTAGAAACACAGCTATTTGGTCCCTTGAGGCCAAGCTGTATAGCGACATTTGCCGCTCCCATGTTGACAATCATCATAGGAATAAAGAAAGCGCTCACCTTCTGTGGTCCACGTTCGAGGAGGACTCGGTACTGCTCCTCAAAGGTACGAATGCCCCCGATACCCGAGCCGAGGATAACCCCTGCTCGCTCTCGATCGATACGATTGAGGTCTAAGCGAGCATCTTCAAGGGCCATAAGGGATGCGCAAACCGCAAACTGCGAGAATCGATCCATTCTCTTGACCTCTTTTTTGGGAAGGAAATCCTCGGGGTTGAAATCCCTTACCTCTCCTGCGATCTTCGTTTCAAAAGGTGTAGGGTCAAAGCTCTGAATAACATCAATGCCCGATTTTCCCTCAAGAAGGGATTGCCAAAACTTCTCTTTGCCCGTCCCCACAGGACTGATAACCCCAATGCCAGTAACAACGACTCGTCGCGCCAACTCTCTAACCCCCTTCACCACTCTATGAGCGCAGCTCCCCACGTAAGACCTGCACCGAAACCAACAAGAAGCACAATGTCTCCCTCTTTAATACGCTGTGTCCGCAAGGCCTCATCAAGAGCAATAGGTATGGAGGCCGCAGACGTATTCCCGTAGCGGTCCACGTTCACAAAGACTTTCTCCTCTGGTATCCCAAGACGTTTTGCCGCTGACTGGATAATCCGCACATTAGCCTGGTGGGGAATGAAAAGATGCACATCATCAACCGTTTTTTGAGCCTTGGCGAGAACTTTCAGCGAAGCCTCTTCCACCACTCGTACAGCGAATTTGAAAACCTCATTGCCGTTCATTTTGATGTAATGGAGCCGTTGGTTCACTGTTTCAAGGGTTGCCGGCATTCGAGAACCTCCTGCTGGCAGTTCCAAAAGATGGGCTCCGCTCCCATCAGCGCCAAGGTATGTGGCAAGAATTCCAGGACGTTCATCAAGACCGAGAACCGCTGCACCTGCCCCATCGCCAAAAAGCACACAGGTTGCTCTGTCTTGCCAATCAACGATCTTTGAGAGCGTCTCTGCACCAACCACAAGAGCCTTTCCTTTCCCCTCGGCAAGAAGGTACTTCTCAGCAACCGCCAGGGCATACACAAATCCGGTACATCCCGCCTCAAGATCAAACGCAAAGGCGTTTTTCGCCCCCAGAGCATGCTGTAGGATACAGGCCGTGGAGGGAAAAAGCATATCTGGTGTGACCGTGGCAACGATAATGCAGTCAAGTTCTTCCGGGCTCACACGGGCATGCTCAAGAGCCTTCTGAGAGGCCAAAAGGGCAAAGGTTGACGTCGTTTCTGAAGAGGTAGCAACACGTCGTTCCTTTATTCCCGTGCGCGTTGTAATCCACTCATCACTCGTATCCACTATGCGCTCCAAGTCGAAGTTGGTCACAACTTTCTCCGGAACACTTGAACCCGTTCCAAGGATACGAACCCATTTTGTCCTCAAGACACTTCCCCCTTGTCCTCTCGTACAAGAGAAAACCCAAGTTCAGCTTCAGCAACCACGTGTTCTCCAACCTTTGCAATACCTTTGAGCTTCCCCACACGCCCTTTCATTTTGAGGAGGGTGACCTCCATAACGAGTTGATCTCCCGGAACCACGGGACGACGAAAGCGGACATTGTCAAGAGAAGCAAAGTACGGAATACACCCACGAAACTCTTCCATATACATCATCATCGTTGCCCCGACCTGGGCCATGCTCTCAAGAATAAGCACTCCAGGCATAATAGGTCTTCCAGGGAAGTGCCCTTGAAAGAACCACTCATTAGCCGTCACATTCTTTATCCCCACAACCTTCCCCTCCTCCAAGGTAACAATCCGATCCACAAGAAGGAAGGGGAAGCGATGGGGAAGAATCTCCTGAATTTTCCGGATGTCCATCTCCATCCCTAAACCTCCACCGACACACAACGTTTCTAATACTCTATCGAAACTCCCTGAAATTGACAAGGTAAAGACGCTTGAGTAGTATTGTAGCAAGAAATTTCCCGAAAGCTGGACTCATGAGGTGGATACACATGATGAGGACATTACGCAAGAACCTCGACATTATTCTCATCATCGTGGTGGTTGCTTTTGCCGTTACGATCTACTATGGATACGGCTCGTACCGGCGTGCTGGCCGCCCAGGACAAGCCATAGCAGCAACGGTCAACAACACGGCTATCAGTTTCTATGCTCTTGACCAGGCTTTTCGCAACTTTCTGAGCCAATACGACTCTAAAACCCTTAGCTCTTGGGATGAAGAAACTTTTGCCCTTATTCGCCGCTTAGTTCTTGAAAATCTCATCAACAGCGAACTCCTCTACCAGGAAGCTCAAGCTAGAGGAATCCGAGTTCCTGCGCGGGACGTTGAGACAGAAATCGAAAAAATCCGCGCTCAGTTCCCCTCAGAAAGTGAATTCCGTCGATACCTTGAGTACCAAGGATTGACACTTCCCGCCCTTCGAGAATCTGTCCGCCGAGAGCTTATGATTCGGAAACTCACCGAAAGCCTCGTTGCTGACCTTCCTATCCCTGATGAAGAGGTCGCAAAGTACTATGAAACGCACCAAGACCTTTTCACCACCCCTGCCCAGTATCGCCTCCTTAGGATGACTTTCCTCTCCAAAGAGGATGCCGAAAAAGCTTTGCGCCGCCTGTATCTTGGGGAAGACTTTGCAAGTGTCGCCCGAGAGGTCTCCCTCGACGAGGCAGCACAAAAGGGTGGTGATATCGGTTGGGTTCCCGAAACCTCGCTCCCCCAGGAAGCCTGCGAAGTTCTGGAAAAGATAAAAGACGACCCGAGAAACGTCACCCCCCCAATCCAAGTGGGAAGCACCTACGTCGTGTACCGGGTTCTTGAGTGGAAACCAAAAGTTACCAAGCCCTTTGAAGAGGTAAAAGAAACCATCCGTCAGTCCCTCCTCGCAGAACAGAAACGGGTGAGGACGGATCATCTTCTTGCCGAGCTTCGAAAAAAGAGTACTATTACTATTGCCGAATCCCTGCAGCTTCCTACCCCCACTCCCTCAGGCACAAGCTCTGAGGGGGAGGCAAAGTGAGGAGGAGCTTCCTCCTTCTGAGCACTATCTGCACCCTCTCAGTACTTTTTGGGGTGTACGTCTCTGCTCGTGTGGGGAGCACCACGTTTCATCTGAACGGGAACACGGTAACCGTAGCAAAAAAAGACCTTGTTGCTTTCCTTCGCATCCTTGAAAAACGCTGGAAAGGCACCCCTCTCAAAATTGTCATCGATGGAGAGGTGTTCGAAGTTCCTAAGGAGTCACTTGGAGTATGCTGGAATATAAAGGCCATGAAGCGCATGGCCCAAAAAGGAGAGGCGGTGACCATTGCCGTACAGTGGGACAGCAAGAAAATCACTTCGTTCCTACACAACTTGAAAGAGAAGACCTTTCGTCCTCCCCAAAACGCTTCTTGGAATGGCAACCGCTTCATTCCCGCCCAAGAAGGAAGGGTACTCAACCCCGAGCAGACGCTTCAAGCCTTAGAAGAGGCTCTCCGGACGTGGAACGATACCATTGTGCTGAACACCTTTGATCCTCTCTTTCCAGAAAGGGACAATCAGGCAGTGCTCAGGGAACGAGGTTTTGCCTTCCTCCTTGCTTCTTCCACAACGTCCCTCGAGGGACGGGAAGAAGACGTTGTCTTTAACATCAAAAAAGCCGCTACTTCTCTCTCGGGGTTCTTCCTTCCGAAAGGAACTCCCTTCTCCTTCAACTCGGTTATTGGAAAAGCAGAGGCAGAGGACGGATATCGGAAGACACAGATTCTGTCCAATGGCCGTCTCGTTCCAGGGTACGGAGGCGGTGTGTGCCAGGTGGCCACAACCCTCTACAACGCCCTTCTTGGAACAGAAGCTGAAATCCTCGAACGCCATCCCCACTCTGGATATGCACCCACGACAAACTACGTCCCTCCAGGACTTGACGCTGCGGTGAGTTATGGGAGCAAAGATTTACGTTTCCGCTTCCCTTCGCAAAGCGTTGTGATTTTAATGTACACCAAAGGAACATCGCTTGTCTGCGAAATTTGGGGAGAGAAAGAGAATCACGTCGTCGCAAAGATAACACAAAAACTCAAAAAGCTCTCTCGTTCAGGAGAAAACGAAGGTTTTCTCACTGTTGAGACCCGTATTGCTCGGCGCGGTGCTCAACATCTGTCCTTCATCGATACGTACCTCATCCCTTGGGACTTTGCTCAAGAAATTGCTCAGAAGTTTTCTGATTCGTGAGGATTCTAAGGCACAGGAATGTTTAAGCAGAGAACATCCCAAAGGAAAGCGCAAGATAGAAGCAACCGCGTACTTCGGCTCTTGGAGAACGCGCTGCATTTTCCTTCGAACCTCCCCTAGCATCCTAAAAGGAGAAGCCTTCGCGCGGAGATACCCCTCCAAAGAGCAAGCTTTCCATGGCACCCCTGTTTTGGGGTAAATGCTACGAATCAGGCCAGAACGGATTGAGAACGTGAAGACCGATTTCCACGGTTTAGAAAACAAGCTTTCATGCATAATCACATCGTTATCGTGCGATTCCACACTGTTCCCCATTCACCCTGCAGAATCTGGAGCAACTCACCCCGCACCGGGGTGGCGAAAATCAATCTGATATGGCACGAAGCCAGTTTCCTTCCAAAGCCCCTAATACCCGCTCTCTTCGGGTCACAAAGAGGAACTTGCCTCTCGAGCCACCACCTCGATATCAATCGTAGGCTTCTCTTTGTAGACTTGACCGAGATTGAATTCCCTCTTCCACACTGTGCTTTTCTCAAGGGATCCATCAACGTAGCTGAGAATCTCTCCAGGCATGTACGCTTTTAACGTCAACGTGATGGACCCAAGGAAAGGCTTTACTTTCTCTGCTCCAAGAGACTGGAGAGCACTTTCGAGTTCTTCCCCTTTGAGATGTGCCTCAAGGATGACAAGGTCTTGTTCCTTGTAAAGGCGAGCCGATTTCCCAAGAAATTGCTCCGTAAACGCTTTTGCTTTTTCTTCATTCGGAAAACGCCATTCCCAGGCAACAACATACGGCGATACGTCATCCCGAGCTTGCAAGAGAACGTACTCTCGTTCCTCAGAAGGAAGCTTCGCGTATTCAGCAGAAGCTGCTTGTTTGAGCTGCGTGAAAACGGTGTAATCCTTGACGTACACCGCGATTCGCGCCCGAGGGATGGTAGCGTCTTGACTCACCTGGATTGCAAGTTCTACCCGAGCGCAACCTCCAAGGATAAGAGCACTGAAAATGAGCAGGAGAATTCTCCCAAGCATCCTTGTACGCATAGCTATCCTCCTGGAAATAAAGGGTCCTTTCATCATGTTACAGTACCTCAGAGAAATACTCAAGCTGAGGTGACGAAAAATGGCCCACGTTGAACTCATCGCTCAGCGGGGAAAGATTGAGGCACACATCGGTGAAGACACTGTCCTCTTCAAAAGCAGTGGGGCAGAGAGTGCAATCGGTCACTGGCCAACAGAGTACATCCTCGCCGCCTTAGGAAGTTGCTTTGCCGGAACCGTGTTCGCGTATGCCAAAACGAAGGATCTCCCTTTGGAGAAGGTTGTGATCTCCCTGGAAGGAGAGGTAGCTGCTGCTCCCTCTCGGATTGCCCGCATCACCATGGAAATTGAGTTCATCGGAAACCTCACCCGCTCTGAAAAGGAGCGACTGCTTACCGCAGGCGAGCGGGCTTGCACAGTTATGAATACCCTCAAAGGGGGCGTAGAGAGTATCGTAACCAGCCTCAAAGAGTGAAAAGCCCAAGGTACTTTCTAAGTGCCAAGGCGTTTTCCACAGCAAATCCAGCGTAGTCGTTATCGAAGTAGCAGTACACCTTATGTTCCCTTTGCCATAGCCCTATTTTCCGGGCAAAGAAACAGAGCTCCTCTTCGCTGTATCGGTGGGTGTAGAGGCTTTGCGAGCCGTGGAGACGGAGATAAACGAAGGAAGCGGTAATCACCTCAGCATAGGGAAAGAAAGGGGTGTCTGCAAAACAGAGAGCAACCCCATGCCTTGCAAGGAGCTCATATACTTCTTCGCAGAAAAAGCTTGGATGCCGGAACTCGAAAACGTGCTCAAATGATGCAGAGAGCTTGCTCAGAAAAGATTGGACACTTTCCCGCTGGAAGGAGAAGCGAGGAGGGAACTGAAAGAGGAGGGGGCCACATTTTTCCTGTAGAAGCGCAACTCTCCTGTAGAAGAGAAAGAGGGCATCCTCGACATCTTTGAGCTTTCTTACGTGAGTGATGTACCGCGTTGCTTTGACGGCAAAGAGGAACGAAGGTGGAGTCTCGCTATACCACCGTTTCAGCGTCTCTTCCTTAGGAAGGTGATAGAAAGAAGCGTTAATCTCGACGGTGTCGAAAACTCGAGCATAAAAAGAAAGCCACTCTTTCTTAGGCAATTCCTTTGGGTAAAAAACACCTTCCCAGTGGTCATACACCCATCCAGAAGTTCCAATTCGAATCCTCACCAGCACTGTCCACCCTCTTGAGGATCACGGTGCATCTTAAGAAAAAGAGGAGCAAGATGGTTCGTCGGACCAAAACCATGGCCAAGAGGAAGGGCATGAGTAATGACGACTGTCATATACTCTTTCGCCCGCGCTACGGCTTCTTCTATCCCATATCCCAACGCAAGAAGCGCACACAAGGCCGCTGAGTACGTGCACCCTGTGCCGTGGGTATTTGAGGTAGCAACGCGAGGCCCAGAAAAGTGCATAAAGCGTTCCCCATCAAAGAGCACATCGGTTGCCTCCTCCCCCAGAAGATGTCCTCCTTTGACAAGGACGTAACGGGGACCTTTCTTCCAAATCTCCTCAGCGGCCCGTTCCATATCCTTGAGAGACCGCACCGGGAAACCAGCAAGAACCGAAGCCTCTTCAAGGTTCGGCGTCACAAGGTAAGCAAGGGGGAAAAGTGTTGCAACCATTGCCACCACAGCATCTTTCTCAAGGAGTGGCGCACCGCTTTTGGCAACCATGACAGGATCCACAACAAGCTTTTCCACTGACCATTTCCGCAACGTCACAGCAACCGCCTCAATAATCGCAGCACTAAAAAGCATCCCCGTCTTTGCCGCATCCACCCCTATATCCTCTATAACGCTCTCTATTTGCTGTACCACAAAGTGGGGAGGAAGAGGGAAAACCGCATCAACACCTTTCGTGTTCTGCGCTGTTACCGCAGTAATAGCAGTCATACCGTATACCCCAAAAGCGCAAAAGGTCTTGAGGTCCGCCTGAATTCCCGCACCGCCTCCGGAATCCGATCCAGCAATAGTAAGCACTCTTCGCATAGTTACCCTCCCCTGCGCACGAAATGATCAAAACCACGGGTATCGAGAGGGGAAAAGTCTGTGTCATCCTTCAGAAAAACCTTTCTCTCCTCGGGGATAATCTCCCCTATTTTCGCAACCGGGACACCGAGACGCTCGGGAATGCATCGGAGGATAACCTCTTCAAGATGCGGAGGGACAGCAAACAGTAACTCAAAGTCTTCCCCTCCTCGGAGGACAAAATCTAAGGGGTCACAGCCTTCCTCTATGCAGAACTGGGCAAGGGGAGAAGATACAGGAAGCGCTTTTTTTTCAAGGACTGCTCCCACTCCGCTCTCTTCAAGAATGTGCCCCAGGTCCTGCAAGAGGCCATCGGAGACATCGATGAGAGCAATTCGTTCTCCGAGAGACCCCAAAAATCGTCCCACACTGAGGCGAGGTGAAGCAGCGAAAAACTTTTCTCGGAGCAACCGATACTGAGGACGCGTATCCCCACGCTCAGCCAGGATAAAGCCCGCCTTCGCCTCCCCAGGATACCCTGTAACGAAAAGAGAATCCCCTGGACGAGCGTTAGAGCGAAGAAGAGGGGGACGATCTTTCTCGACTTCGCCAAGAAGAATAAGGTCAAACACCATTGGTCCTTCCGTTCGGGCAAGATTTCCTCCCACTACCGTGACGCTGTAGGATGCCGCCTCTTTGTGCAATCCTGCAAGGAATTCTTCGAACCAGACAAAAGGAACATCTTCCCGAAGCACAAAAGAGGTCAACGCGTACCTTGGGATGCCCCCCATTGCAGCGATATCACTTAAATTCGCCACAAGGAGACGACGACCAAGAAAGAAGGGAGGAATCAAGGAGAGTCGAAAGTGGGTTCCCTCGACCTGGCTATCCACAGTGGCAAGAAGGTAAAATCCCTCCCGGCCAGGAAGGATAGCACAGTCGTCCCCAATTCCAGGAAAAGACTGACGAATATGGGCAATGATACCAAATTCCCCAAGATCACGAAGTTGCATAACGTTCTCTGAGAAAAGTGTCGATTTTCCTTCGAAAAAGCGCCGTTGCCTCCCGTACCGAGGGTGCTCCTACGATAGCCGATACCACTGCCACCCCAGCAACACCCGTAGCGAGCACCATTTCCACGTTCTCCGGCGTAATCCCTCCAATAGCCACAACTGGGATGGCTACGGCAGATACGATTTCCTGGAGACGCTCAAGACCAATCGGAAGTCCCGCGTCCTTCTTGGTTGTAGTAGGAAAGACTGGGCCCACGCCAAGGTAATCAGCACCAAGACGTTCTGCTTCCTGTGCCTCTTCTTTTGTGCCACACGAATATCCGATGATTAAGTGCGGGGCAATTCGACGCGCATACATAAGCGGCATATCTTCAGGGCCGAGATGTACCCCATCAGCACCACTGGCAAGCGCTATGTCTATTCGATCATTCACAATAAAGAGCACCCCATGGTGCCTTGTACACTCCCGAAGAAGAAGCGCTTCTTCAAGGAGCATCCGTGTAGGGAGTTCCTTTTCTCGAAGCTGAACAACAGAAGCACCACCAGCGATCGCCTCTTCCACCACTTCGAGATTGGTCCTTTTTTGGATTTTTCGGTCAGTAATTACGTACAAAGACATGTCCCTCACGGAAGCACCTCAAGACGAAGTTTTGCAGCAAACTCATCTTCCTCAA
Organism: Candidatus Caldatribacterium sp.; assembly: GCA_025060675.1. Classification (GTDB taxonomy): domain Bacteria; phylum Atribacterota; class Atribacteria; order Atribacterales; family Caldatribacteriaceae; genus Caldatribacterium. Next base: position 84,907 of record JANXBI010000018.1, on the reverse strand, counting down.
GGGCATGCATAGCATCAAGAAGATGCACCCGAAAACTCCCTGGATTTGTTGCAAAAGAAGCGGCCTTCTCTGCACAAACTCCAAGAAAACCCAACGCAGCCAAGGATGCAAGAAAAGGCTCTCCAATCGCTCCCACAAAGGCCCCACAAAGCGAAGTCGCCATACATCCTGTTCCTGTCACCTTAGTGAGCAAAGGGTGTCCATTCCGCACCGCAGCTACCCTCTTCCCGTCACTAACGAAGTCCACCGCACCAGTGACCACTGAAACGGTAGAGAATTGCCGCGCTGCCTCCTGGGCAAGACGAGCACGGTCGGTTTCCTCTTCCTCCGATTCCACGCCCCGCATGCGGGAAGAAAACCCAAGAAGTGCCTTCGTTTCTCCCGCATTTCCCCGAAGAATAGTAACACGAATGCATTCGAGGAAAAAGAGGGCGCTTTCCGTTCGAAAGGGAGTTGCTCCGGCACCTACTGGATCAAGGACGACCGGAATCCCAAGAGTGTTCGCTTTCTTTCCCGCCTGGAGAGCACTGCTTAGAACATCGACGGTCAAAGTCCCAAGGTTCACAACCAGCGCCTGCGCTTGGGAAACCATTTCCTCCACCTCTTCCCGAGCAAAAGCCATAACCGGCAAAGCTCCCAGGGCAAGCATGGTATTGGCGTTGTCATTGGCCACTACGATGTTCGTTATGTGGTGCACGAGGGGCCTTTTCCTTCGGACCAGGGAGAGCGCTTCCGCACACTGCCTCGCAAGATCCATTACTTCCGCCTCCTTAAAAGGAGGTATAATCCTCCAGGAAACAAAAAGCTCGGAATAGAAGCACCAAAAGCAGGAAAAAGCTTTAGAAAGAGGACGTACACACCCACTCCAAAGGCCCAGGACACAACAGCTTCCCAAACAATTCGGGGACAGTGGTCGTAAAATTCCTCAATGGTGGCTTTCCTCCGGCGGAGGAAGAAGTAGTCTGCAATCACCACACCAAAAAGAGGGGTAAACACCGCTCCAATAAGGAAAAGGAAGCTTTCGTATTTGTCCATGGGGAAAACAAGGGCAAGGAGGGTCCCAGAAGCACCAAAGAGAACCGTAGCGAGTTTTTCTTTGGCCCTTGGATACACGTTGAGGAAAGAAACAGAGGCTGAGTAAATATCAAGAAAAGTCGTGGTAAAAGTGGAGAAAAGCACGATGAGAAGAGCTACAAGACCAAGGCGAAGAGCAACCATAGCTGGTAAAGGATCGGCTTGACCCGTGGTAAGCGCGCTCACGAGGCCCACGGCATACATCCAAGAGCTGGCTATGAAGTATCCCCACCATGTTCCCCAAAAAGCTCCCTTTGTGTTTCGGGCAAAGCGCGTGTAGTCTGCCACTAAAGGAAGCCACGAAATAGGCATAGCCACGACGAGATCAAATCCAGCTCCCCAGGGAAGCGAACCATCTCCTCTGAGACGGAGGAGCTCCGCAAAAGAGACTCCTCGCAAAGCAACAAACGTCATGACTCCAGAAAGAGCAGAAAGCGCAAGTACCGCAACTCGCTGCATCCACTGCCACCAGGACGTTTCAAGGAGCGCCCAGAAGGTGCTTACCACACCCGCGACAACAAGAAGCAATCGAAAACTTGAAAAGCCAAAGAGAGATTGCACAATTCCATCTCCTGCTTTGGCACAGATGATAACCATAACAGCCGTCCAACCAATAAGTTGGAGAATGTTCAGGAAGGACGCCAGGTACGAGCCCCATTTCCCGAAGGCAAGCCGAACAGATACCATGGCAGGTACACCAAAATCGCTTCCCAACACGCCCCCAAGGGCAAAAGGAGTATTGCCTACGAGGTGTCCAAGGAGGATGGCCGACATCCCCCCGACAAAGCCCAAAGGAGCAAGAATGCTTCCCGCCCAAATTTCCGAAACCGCCACCGCAGCACCAACCCAGAGGAGGAAAAGATCAAATCCCGAAAGGTGTCGTCGCTCTTCGGGTACTGGACGAAGCGATTCTAGCATTTTGGACACTCCTTTCCAAGAAGGAATTCACCGTGCCGTACACGACGAATCGCTTTGACGAGGAGGACACCAAGAACGCTCCCTGGAACACTGCTCATGAGGAAGGCTGTCTGAAAGAAAAGCAGGGTCGCTTCCCTTCCCACAAGAGGAGCAACAATATAGGCACTCAGCGCTGCTCCTACAACTCCTGTTCCCAAAGGCTCAAAAAACCCTGCAAAATCCTTTCTGAGGAGGCGATACATGAGCCCAACGCATATGACCCCAGGGATCCCACCAGGAAACGCAAATACCGTTCCTGTACCAAGGAGAATACGGATGGTTCCTGCGACTGCTGCAGCAAGGGCCCCATACCATGGACCAATGGCAATTCCTGCAAGAACATTAATGGTATGCTGGAAGGGGAAAATCTTCGTGGGACCTACAGGAACATGGAAACCTGAAGCCACCACCGCAAGAGCAGCGAAAAGACCCGCATACAAGAGCCGCCTCATTTTCCTCACCCCCAAAAAAAAGCCATCTGCCAGGACGGCAGATGGCTTTTTTCCTCTTGCCAACTCCCTACGCTGGCATTAACCAGATCAGGTTCAAAGGGTCGAGAGCTTGCGCTCTCCTCTCAGCTCCGCATTATGGAGCTCCCCCGGCCTCCACTATTCAGCTGTCATTCTTATTATACCCAAGTTGTCAATCCCCAAGGTTCACCATGACCTTTATGGACTCCGCCTTGTGTTCATGGGCGAAAAGGAGCGCCTCTTGAGTTTTCTCCAAGGGGAAACGGTGCGTGATGAGAGTTTTAAGATTGACCCGGCCATTATTCACAAGATCCACACAACCTTTATACATGTTTGCGTATCGAAAGACCCCGAGAACATCAAGCTCTTTGTCAAGGATTTTGATCACTCCAAAGTCAAAATGGGTTGCCGACGGGAGACCAACAAGGACGACCTTACCACCTCTTCTGGCAAGCTCCACAGTCATCTGTGCCGTTTGCACACTTCCTGCGGTTTCAAAGACAGCATCAGCCCCCTTTCCTCCGGTAAGGGAAAGAACAACCTGTCGCACGTCTTCACGAGCAGCGTTCACCACGTGCTTTGCCCCAAGTTCTTTTGCCTTTTCAAGGCGCATATCCACAATATCGACAGCGATGATCTCCGTTATTCCCCGAACAGAAAGTGCCTGAATGGTAACGAGTCCGATAGGACCACTACCAAGGACAAGAGCAACGTCTCCAGGTTTTGTCTGCGCTCGATGCACCGCATACATTCCCACTGCAAATGGCTCAACAAGGGCTGCCTCCTCAAAACTCACGTTTGCCGCAATGGGATAGGTAAAGTGTGCTGGGTGCACAACGTACTCGCAGAACGTCCCATCCACTGGAGGCGTAGCCCAAAAAACCACATAGGGGCACAGATTATATCTACCCAGGCGACAGAATTCGCACCGCCCACAGGGGATACCAGGCTCCATAGTGACACGATCCCCAGGCTGAAGATGCGTAACCCCCTTCCCTACTTCCACAACTTCCCCAGAGCACTCATGACCAAGGATGAAAGGGGGTTGCACCACAAAGTCCCCGATACGTCCCTCGACAAAGTAATGCACATCAGATCCACAAACCCCAACGCTACGAACTTTGATAAGTACCTCGCCCTCCCTAGGAACAGGAGTGGGAAGCTCCTCAATCTCGATATGTCGCAGACCCTTCATAACCGCTGCCTTCATAGAGAAACAACCTCCCCTCATACCAGAGCTTCAAGAATTTTCTGGACAAGAAAAGCCTCAGGAACGGCTCCCTCGATAGCCACCGTTTCGTTAATCACGATTTTCGGTACTGCTCGCACCCCATACCGGTAGGCAAGGTGGGGGAATTCAAGAATTTCCACCATGCTTGACGTAACCCGCTCACTCTCAAGAGCCATTTTGTGGCTCAAAACAACTGCTTGTGAGCAGAAGGGACAAGTGGGCGTTACGAAAACCTGAATGTGAACGTCTTGAGTCAAGGTGTTCAAGAAAGCCTTTGTAGATTCGGAAAGGTCTGTTTCCCCTCGAGAGACACAGACAATGGTCTCCACAAATCCCGAAAACTCATATCCTGAGGGGATGCCAAAAAAGCGTATGCCATAGTCTCTTTCTGCCTCAACGGTAAAAGCAGGGATTTTATCAATACGAAACGTTGAAGCAATGTCCTTTTCCAAGAGAAAGTTGTGGGTCACAAGGGAAAGGAGCGGAGAAAGAGCAACCACTTCTTCAAGGAGCATCCGCACATCACGACACGTTGCACACTCAAGTTCTTGGGTAAAGAAACGAAGGGTTACAGGACGCACGAGGTTTCCCCGAAGGTACGCCTCAAGAGTCTTACGATCCCTCTCTCCAAGGAACATAATCCCACCTTCTATCCGAAAAGACCTTCAAACTTCCGTTGGAAACCAGGGAGATTCTCAATATCCCCTCCTGGGCAGCGTTCAGCAAAACGAAGCATTCCATGGGCATCGATGAGGAACACAGACCATTCGGCGAGACCGTTGCTTCCGAGAACACCAAAGGCCTTTGTCACTTCAAGGGAAACGTCGCTGTACAAGGGGAAAGGGAGAGAGAATCGGCTTTGGAATTCTCGATGGGTGAATATGCTATCCGTACTGATCCCAATGAAGAGACCGTCTTTTTCCTCAACTCTTGCTGCCCATTCACGGTACCTCGGAAGGAGGTTGACACCGCGAGGACTGAAAGCGGAGTCAAAAAAGAGGAGAAGCGTAGGCTTACCCTTGATGATTTGTGCCAAGGAAAGCACGTTACCAGTGCTATCCACAAGCCATCCATTGGGGTGTGGTTCGTTAAGTCGTGGTCGACTTCGCCAGAGAAAAGCCAGCACCTCTCGCATGAAAAGAGGCAATTCGTTCGGCCCGCGGGCAGTAATGATATTCCCGTCGACAACCACCGGAGCGTCGACAAACTCCCCTCCAGCGTTGTTCACGTCGTCACGAAGGGAAATAAGTCCGGTGATGCGTTTTCCCCGGACGATGTCCGCAGAAATGAGTACCCACGGTCCTCGAGAAAGGGACCCGATGAGCTTCCCCTGCTGGTACATTTCCCGCACAAGGTGCGTTACCACAGGAAGTCGGCGAAGGTAATCGGGGGCAAACCCCCCAGGAATAATGACTCCATCGAAGTCCTTCGGAGATATCGAAGAAGTCACCATCTCTGCCTTTGCTGGGAACCCATGGCGACCAAGAAATGTCTCTTCAAGTCCAGGACCCACAAGCTTAGCCTCGATGCCCTCCTCCTGGAGACGTAAAAGAGGGTACCAAAGTTCGAGTTCCTGGTATTGATTCTCCACAAGAACGATGATACGTCGACGACTCATATGCTGACTGTCCCCCCCAAGATTTCCTCTTTGAGCGTACTCAACCGTACAAGGTGTCGTTTCTCTTCGGCAATGATTGTCTCAACCCACTGCCTTTTCTCCTCCACAACGAAAGGAAGAAAACCCTGGTAGAAGAGAATGCTTTCTTTCTCCACCTGAATACCGATATCTAAAGCCTCAGAAATTCCAAGACGCTCCACATCAACCTCCCCCTGGAGGACTCTTCGGAGCACTCCACTTTCTACCATAGCCCCAAGGTATCGAGAGGCTTCTTCGTCGGTGTCAAGGAAAACCTCGGGGACCTTCCCAAGAAGGTCTGAAAAAATCTCAAGATGTCGTTTCTCTTCATCAGCCAGGAACTGGAAAATCTTTTTCCCTTCCTGCTTCTGAGTTTTCCTCTCAAGACCCTCGTAGAAAGCAATACCTCGCCGTTCAAGTTCCGCAGCCATGGTGAGGACCTCCTTGGGGGAGAAACGAAAAACCATGAAACACCACCTCCTCCGGGTCTCCTCTATTGTACCATTCCTGGTATAATGGAAAAGGTGAACCTTTATGGGAGAAGTCCGTCCCCCGCAACCGGTGAAGCTTTTTGTCGCTACCCTTTACGAAGACGAGCAGGTTCTTGCTTCGGTTGTCCCCCATCTCACTGGGCGCCTCGGACCTATCGAGTGGCAAAGCGATCCTATTCCTTTCACGTATACCGATTACTATCGCGACATCGGCGAAAGGCTTCTCCGTATCTTCCTCGTCTTTCAAGACCTTGTGGACCCTGGGATTCTCCCCGACGTCAAACTCTTCACCAACGACTTGGAAAAGGTCACCGCGGATGCCACACATCCCCGTCGTATCAACCTTGATCCTGGGTACTTTGACGGAGGAAAAATCGTTCTGGCTACCACAAAAAACTTTTCCCATCGAGTGTACATCGGCAAAGGAATCTATGCCGAAGCGACCATTAAGTGGGAGAAGGGTGATTTTCGTCCTTTTCCTTATACTTATCCGGATTACCAGAGCGAAGCGTACCGACCAATACTGCGAAAAATCCGCGACCTCTACCGGGCTTCCCTTAAAGCCCTTTCCTCAAACCCAAAAAGTGCTTGGTACAGTGGGTGAGAGCGAAGTAGCACCTCATGTGTACCTTCTCCTTGAATCTCCCCGTCTGCAACGAGGACGATCCGATCGAGACCTCTCACCATTCGTAATGAATGAGCTACAATGATGACTGTTTTGTCTGCTTCGATTTGGGAGATGGTCTCAAGGATGTACCGCTCCGATTCAGGGTCAAGGTTTGAAGTGGCTTCGTCAAAGATAAGGATTGGAGGGTTTTTGAGGAGAGCTCGGGCAATGGCGATGCGTTGCCTTTGCCCTCCGGAGAGGCGGCATCCCCCTTCCCCCACGTCGGTATCGTAGCCGTGCTCAAGTTGCATGATGAACTCGTGGGCTTTCGCCTTCAGTGAGGCCTCAAGCACTTCCTCTTCTGAGGCGTTGAGGTTACCATAGAGGATATTCTCTCGAATTGTTCCCCCAAGGACAAGAGCATCCTGGAGCACCACACCAATGAGGCTTCGCAACGATGAGAGTTTGAGATTTCGAATGTCTACTCCATCGATCTCAATGCTTCCCGAATCCGGATCATAGAAGCGGAGAAGGAGGTTAATAATGGTACTCTTCCCAGCTCCACTTGGGCCAACGATGCCAATTCTCTCGCCTTTGCGAATCTCCAAAGAGAAATCTTTAAGAATCTTCTCGCCTCGATATGAAAAGGAAACATTGCGAAAGCGAATAGCTTCCTTGAATTCGGAGAGCTCTATCCCTCCCTCAAGGTCAGGAACACAGGGTGGCGTGTCAAGGAATTCAAAGATTCGCTCAAGAGAGGCAAGGCCCTGTTGGAAGAGCTGAAAAGCCGAAGAGAAGCGGGACAAAGGCGAGGAGGCAATGACCAAATATCCCAAAAAGGCGATGAGCTCTCCAGGGGTGAGCACACCCCGGATAACCTCTCGACCTCCATACCATATCACTGCTGTCACGCCACAAGAGGCAACGAGTTCCACAAGGGGATTAAAAAGAGCTCTCGCTTTGGCCTGCTTCATAGCGAGGTAGAAGTTCATCTCGTTCTCCTGTTCGAACTTCTCCACTTCATACCGTCCACTCACATAAGACTGTATGACCTTAATGCCGGTAACCGTCCGCTCGACAAGAGAAGTCAAAGCAGCAACACGACTCTGGAGGAGATGGGAAAAATCCCGAATGCGCTTCCCGAAGATATCCACACAAAGTCCCACGAGAGGAAAAACAACAATTGAAAGAAGGGCGAGTTTCCAGTGAATGAAAAAGAGGAATACAACAGAACCTACAAGAAGGAGGAAATCCATAAACATCGTAACGAAAGCGCTCGAGAAAAAATTCTGCAAAACCGAAATATCATTCGTCATCCGAGAAATAATCTCTCCTGGGGGATTTTCCTGAAAGAAAGCAACCGAGAGGTTATGGAGGTGCTGGTAGAGCTCTGACCGGAGCCTCGTAATAACCCGGAACCCCGCCAGTGACACCCAAAAACTCTGGACATACGATGCCACTCCTTTAACAAAGAAAATCCCAACAACCCCCAGAGCAATGAACACAAGAAGCCTGAGATCCTTGGCGATGAGCGCTCGATCAATAGTATTCTGCACAAGCCATGGGAGAGCAAGATTGAGCAGGGCTCCAAGGATGGCCAAGCACAAGGCACCAAGAACATACTTCCAGTAGGGAGAAAGGTACCGCAGAAGGCGTACGAAGCATCCTCTACCTTTCCGCATAGAGCTCTTCCAAAACATACGCTGCAAGCCTCTCTGCCGCACCCCCTGGGAAGTCTCCCACAGGGAAATCCGGTGCTTCAGCCTCAAGAAGCCGTGTAACTTCCTCCACAACTTGGCAAACAGAAATGTTCCCCCGGAGCTCAACAAGCACACTCCGCTTGAGAATTCTGTTGGGAAGCACCAGAAATTCCTGAGTAGAGACCATCTTTTCAACCACTTTCCTTTTCAGTATTCTACCCCAAAATGGCAATTTCCCCAAAATTCCCCAGACTCCTAAAATTGGAGCCTCAGCAATGCTCCCCTTCCAAAGGGGCACAAGGACAATACCTCGTTTCCTTCGATACAAGATTTCAAAATTGTTCGATCCAGGAATGGTAATCACCACATCGGCAGCCTCGATGCACTGCGAGGCTTTACCGAAAAAGGTGAGGAAAACCTGTGCAACTTCCTGAAGATACGGCACTCGGCTCCTCTCAAGAAAAGCAGGAAAGGCAATGAGGAAAACGCTCCGGGGAAAACGTACAAGGAGTTCCTCTGCACACGCTTTGAAAAAAGGTAAAAGGTACTGATAGGCGAATGGTCGACTTCCTGGGAGAAAGCAGAAACGCAGTACACCAGACGGGAGTTCCAAGGTCTCAGGGTGGTGGTCCACAAAGGACTTGAGAAGATCCCCAAGAAAGACCTTATCTGGGAAGGAAACGGTAGAGAAGTCTTCAAGGAAACGGGCAAAGTACCGATCCACACCGCGGAGACGGCGAGGGTATCCGTCGTACACCCACAAAGGATACCCACTCCACCATTTTAAAAGACGGGCGTACGCTAAATCCCCACCCATAAAGAGCACAAGACCCCGAGGAGGAAAACGAACCAATCCCCCACCCAAGCAAAATGCTACTGTTTCCAGAGGACCGAATACCTTCTCCACAAGGGGTAGACCCAAAACAGCCCTTTCCTCCCATCCACTTCTGAACTGACAAGGAGGTGTGAACACCCATACACGAGGTGGGGATAAAGTCTCAGCAAGAGCCTCAAGAAAGGGGGTGAGCCAATAAGTAATCTCCCCAGGACTGTTCGCAGTTACAAGGAGAAGGGGACGCTTATCACAGGTAACGGGAGATCACCTCAACGGTCCTTTCAAAGGTTTTTCCATCCCCAAGTTGCTCTCTAATTCTCCCTGCCCAGGTACTTGCCCTTTCGAAAACTCCTGCATCAGAAAGCATTCGCCGCACAACGGCAAAAAGCAAAGCAGGAGCAAACCGTCCTTGTACGAGTTCTGGAGCAATTTCCTCTCCAAGGAGGATATTGGGAAGACCAATACGCGAACCCCGAAAGAGGAGACGCCCAAAGAAGTAGGTTCCCCAGGACGTTCGGTAAACAATGACCTGTGGAACCCCTCCAAGAGCCACTTCAAGGGTAACCGTGCCGGAAGTAGATATAGCAAGAGCCGCTTCTCCAAGGAGAGGATAGAACGCCTCCCAGTCTACAATGGTAAGAGGGAGGAACCTTCCCTCCCTCTCGAGAAAAGGCCGTAATGACGAAGAGGCAGCAACGAGGGAAAATTGGTATTCCGAAAAGTACATCCCATACTGGAAGAGAAACTCCCGGAAAACAGAGAAAAAAGCCCTGATTTCATTCTTTCGACTTCCTGGAAGAACAAGGATTGCTCGCGGGTGAGGGCTTCTGGGAGGAACTTTCCCTTCCATAAGCACTCGCAGGGGATGCCCGACCCAAACCGTTTGAGCCTTGCCCTTTGCAAAGTACTTCCCCTCCCAAGGAAAAAAGTGCAGGATGTAATCAGCATGCGTGGCAAGAAACTTCCCCCGCCACCTTCCCCAAGCCCACACCTGTGGAGGAGCAAAATACACCACGGGAATGCCCTGCCGAGCGCAAAAACGCACCAAAGGGAGATTGAAACCTGGATTATCGATGGCAAGAAGAACCGTTGGTTGTTCCCTCTTGAGGAATTCCTGCGTACGGCTCAAAGTTCTCCTCCAGAAAGACAAAGCTCGGAACGCCTCGGAGAATCCCGTCAAGGAATGAGAAACAGTATTCTCAAGAAGGGAAGCCCCTCTTTTCATGCTCTCTTCCCCAGCAAGCGCTACAACCGAGACCTCTGGGAAGCGTTCTCGAAGGAGCTGTACGATGTGCGATGCCCAACGATCCCCTGAAACGTCGCCACAGGAGAGAAAAACCATTCTCCTCATTTTGCTACACCAAGTACAGTCACTCCAAAGCGTTCAGAGAGACTCTGGACTTCATGCCGATCCACAAGGAGAGTTTTCCCGCTCTCAAGAGCGAGAATCCTCCCCTTCCCTTCCCCAATAACGCGAATGGTCTCCGCCCCAACCGCAGGAATATCCACGAGGAAGTTTTGATGACTTCGAGCTACTTTCACCACAATGCCACCTCGGGCAAGGGCAAGACCCCTCCGGATAGTCTCATCCGTTCCCTCCGCTCCTTCAAGGGCCACAATCGTACCTCGCTTCACCACAACGGTTTGCCCAATTTCCTCATCAGCGAGAAACCGAGCAACACGAAAGCCATACTCGATGTCCCACCACTCCTCCTCAGTTGGAGGAGGACCAAAGAGAACACCCTCCTGGGTCACCAAAGCCTTGAGGAAGACAAAAGGCGAGAGCACCTCTACACCCTGATCCCGCAAAAACTTGATGCAATCCTCCACAATATCCCGATCTCGCAGACTCCGGCATAGGGTGAAAAAGGAAGAGGTCTCCGAAGCGAACACGTGAACCTTAGGCACTTTTCCTGCAAGACAGAGGACTTCTGGTTTCTCTTTCTTGAGGATTGCAGAAAGTTCTTCAAGGGAAAGGTGTTCAAGGAGGTATTCAGGAACCAGTTGGGGATGGAGCTGGAAAAGGCGACAAGAGACCACAACAACCCTAAAGGTTTTTTCTGCCTCTCTCCTTATAAGGACTGGAAGAACACCTTCACCAGCCAGAAGGAGCATCTTCAAAGTGGCAAACCTCCTCCCTTACCCATCGAGCAATACCTCGTCTCGTTTGGCTCAAGAAGCAGAGAATTTCCCGAACTACCTCGGGGTCGAAATCTTTTGTTTGAATCTCCTCCATCGCTTTTCGCAACGGCCTTCCGCTACGAAAGAGAAAGCGATATACTTGAGCAATGCTCTCGCGCTTTTCAGGGGAAATGCCTCGCCGCCGCATACCTACCCGATTCAACCCGAATATCCGTGCTGGATGTCCATCCGCAAGGGTATAGGGTGGAATGTCCATGACCACTTTTGAGAGCCCTCCCACCATGGCGAGCTTCCCGATGCGCACGAATTGATGTACCCCCACAAATCCACTCAACGTTGCCCAATCCTCTACAGTGACGTACCCGGCAAGGCTTGCCCCGTTTGCCATGGTTACCTCGTTTCCCACAAAGCAATTATGGGCAATGTGGCAGTACGCCATAATGAAACAGGACTTTCCAATATGGGTGACTTTCCCCTCCCCAGTAGCCCGATGCACGGTCACAAACTCTCGGAGAATCGTACCTTCCCCAATAACCACTCCACTCTCCTCGCCCCGAAAGGAAACATCCTGAGGGGGGGTTCCAATCACTGCGTGGTGTCCAATGACACAGAAAGGACCAACATCCACCTTTCCTTCAAGAACCGCAAAGGGACCAATCCGTGTTCCATTTCCTATGGTGACCTCCCCACGAATGACAACATAAGGCCCTATCTCAACACCCTCTCCAATTTGCGCTTTAGGGTCCACAAGCGCTGTTTTGTCGATGATCCCCATCGTTCATTTCCTCCCAGAGCATCCTCACCATTTCATGGTTCAACGCATGCCCCGAACGAAGCCCCAGAAATCCTCCTCGAACCCGAACCCCAAGGAGCATAAGATCTCCAAGGAGATCGAGGACCTTATGTGCACAAGCCTCGTAGGGCAAGCGAAAAGGCTGGCCCCCAAAACCAAAAGCGTCAAGTAGGAGAGCCTTATCTCGCACACCCATACCAAGACCTTGCTGCTTGAGCGCCTCCCCTTCCCAGAAAAAGGCAAAAGTTCTCGCCTCTGCGATTGTCTTTAACATCTCTCCCTCTTGGAGCGTTAGTCCCTGGAGAAATTCTCCAAAGAGTGTTCCATCAAGGATATAAGCTACGGTAAACTCCAAGGCAGGAAAAGCAAAGAGGTACTTCCCCTCAGAAGCTACAGTGAACACTCGGGGGATGGAGAACATCCTTCGCGGCACTTGCTGCTCTCGTATTCCTGCCTCAGCAAAAGCTTCCATCCAGTGCAACGCACTTCCATCACCTGCCGGGAGCTCCTCTCCCTCCACAGCAACCACAAGGTTATCAATCCCAGCAACCCAGCATGCTCCCAGGAGGTGCTCTACCGTTGCTACGGAGGCCTCACCATGCTGCAAGACACTACATCGAGGTCCCAAAACGGCGTACGGAAAAAGAGCAGGAATAACTTTCTCCTTTCCCTGCCACACGATACGGAAGCAGATACCCTCACACGGTTCCCCAGGGTACAACGTAACCCTGGTTGGCCTGCCACCATGGAGACCATACCCCATAAGAGTGACTGAACGCTCAATAGTACGCTGGAGGGGGATTACACTCATTCTCCAAGGAACCTTCGAACGCGTTCCTCAAGGTCCTTGAGTTTTTGCCACATCTCGGGGAGTTTACGAACCAGAGCCCGTTCTCTCAGTTCTCGGTAGTGCTCCTGAGCGGGAAATCCAGAAACCGTTGCTCCAGGAGGTACTTCAGCCGTTACTCCAGCCCGAGCCGCGATCCGAGCACCTCTGCCAACCTGACAGTGATCAATAATTCCTGCCTGCCCCCCGATGATCACACCATCACCGATTCTGCTACTTCCCGCAATACCTGACTGGGCGACGATAATACTATGCTCCCCCACATGGACGTTGTGAGCAATCATAACCAGGTTATCAATCTTCGTTCCTCGGCCGATGCGGGTATAGCCCAGAGTTGCTCGATCGATAGTTGCGTTAGCACCAACTTCAACGTCATCCTCGATAATAACGCCCCCAACTTGGGGGATCTTTTCGTACTTTTCTCCATTCCACTCGTATCCAAATCCATCGGCACCCACCACAACTCCACTGTGGAGAATCACCCTGTTCCCTATGACGCAGTACTCCCGCACCACAACCTGGGGATAGAGGACACAATCCTCACCTATGCGTACCCCTTTGCCCACGTAAACGTGGGGGAAAATGCACGTTCGGTCACCAATGGAAGCATGTTCTTCGATAACCGCGAAAGGGCCGACCGCCACATCGTGACCAAGTTCTGCCTGTGGATGAACAAAGGCTAAGGGATGAACTCCTGAAGGAAGACGAAACAAAGGAAAGAGACGAGCAAGTACCCGGGCAAAGGCAAGCCGTGGATTGGTGACCTCAAGAACAAATTTCTCCCCAAGGCGTTTTTGTGCACCCTTCCCTGCCACGACCGCCCTTGCTCGGGAGGCGAGAACCTCGTCAAGAAATCGGATATCGAAGAGGAAAATAAGGTCGTGTTCCTCTGCCTCAGAGGGTTCCCGAACACCGTGGACTACGAATTCGGGATCCCCAAAAAGCTCTCCCTCAAGATAAGCTGCAAGATCGCCAAGCCGCAGAAAACTCACTTCTTTTCCTTTGCTTTTGCCGCCACGATGTTTTTCAGTTCTTGAATGACTGCTTCGGTAATGTCCGTACCACCATACAGCACAAGAGGCATTTCAAGCACTTCTTTCTGGTTCACAGGGATACGAAGCGTACTCCGAATAACGAGAGCAAGCTGCATCGACTCAGCCACCTTTCGGATAGCAGCAATGACATCACCGTACCGTTCTTCGATAAGGGCCTGTCGTTCCTTCAGCATCGCATCGCGCACTGGCACCCACGCAGCATTCATTTCTTCCTCGAGTTTTTGCACTTCTTCCCGCGTTTTCCCTTTCCCCTTTTCGTTAAGCTCTTGCTGCCTCTTCTGGAACTCTTCAGCAATCTTCTTCTCCACCTCAGCAATGGCGGCGGTGTTCGGGTGAGCGTCAAAAACCTTGTTAATGTCCACGACGCCAACGGCCACAGAAGGAGATGGTGCAGGCGCAGCTTTCTTTGTCTGAGCAAAAGCAAGGACGTTCATGCAAGCTATTACGAAGCAGATTACTCCCAAGGCACGTGCAATATTCCTCTTCATGGTTTCTCTCCCTTCCCACTTTAGAATGTCTGTCCAATGCTTACGTATGTTTGGCTTCCTGACTCACCAATACCGTAATCAAGACGAATCGGTCCAACAGGGGTATCAAAGCGAAGCCCCACACCGTAGCCTATCTTTACATCGTCCAAATGCACAGGCTCATCCAGGTCCCAAGCATACCCTGCATCACCAAAAATCACAAGCTGCGTATTTTTTGCCACCTCAAGGCGATACTCAAGATTAGCCACAAGCATTTTCTCGCCCTGAAACTCGTAGAGGTCGTACCCTCTTAAGGTATTCACACCACCAACAGAGAACTTCTCAAAACTCGGCAGTTCCCGATCAGCAATACCCCCAAGGAGTCGCAGGGCTAAAACCGCGTTCTCTCCGGCATTGATATAGTTGCGCGCGTCAAGGACGTACTTTGTGTAGTTGTAATCACCTCCCAGAAAACCTCCTGCAAACTCAACCTGTAAGGTACAGTACCACCCCTCGCGTGGATTAAAGACATCGTCACGGGTATCGTAGACGATAGTTGGAGCAAGGGAATTCGTCTTTCCATCGCCCTGAGGCGGTTCTCCCTCAAGGGGCGTGATGGTAACATCTTCCGATTTATATTGAATACGCCATTGCCACGCATCACCAAAACGTCCACCCAAGGCAACCTGTCCCCCCAAACGCTCCTCCTCGTACTCTCCAACCACTTCTCGGTCCACCCAGTGTTTCTTCTTTTCCACTTTGTCGTACAAAGCAACTCCAAAGAAGATGGGCTCGCCAAAAAGCCAAGGCTCTTCAAAGGAAATACGGTAGAGGGTCCGGGCCCCAAACTCATACCGGAGTTCGAGTTTCTGGGCGTTTCCACCAAAGTTCGACTCCTGGTACCGGACAAAACCAAGCCAACCTTTCTCACTGTTATACCCAATCCCAATCCCTGCCTCACCCGTTGCCTTCTCTACAACCTTCACCTTCACGATGACATGGTCCCGGTCGCTTCCAGGTTCAAGCTTCATGGTAATATCCTCAAAGAAGCCCAAATTGTATATAGCCCGCATGCTTTCTTTAATTTTGGCAAAGTCAAAAACAATTGGCGGAGTAAAGGTAAGCTCTCGGCGAAGCACGTACTCCTTTGTTTTTTGAAGACCCTCAAATTCGACCCGCTCAACAATACCCTCCTTAATAGTAAAATGGAGTACCCCTTGCTCGTCAAAACGAATATTCTCCACGGCAGTCATGAGGAAACCACGGTTGCTATAGAGGGCCTTTATACGCTCAAGGTCTCGCTGGAAAATGTGCCAGTTCATCACTTGCCCTGGGGCAATAATCATCGCTTGGCGTATCTCTTCCGTGGAAAGCACCGTATTTCCTTGAATGTTAATCCCCTGAATCACCGGTAGCTCCTCCACTTTGTAGATAACCTCGATGCCGTCGGGGTACCGCTTTGTCTCTACCCAAACTTTTGCAAAGTATCCAAGGTCATAGATGCTTTTCACGTCTTGCTCAACTTTCTGAGGATCAAACGGTTCTTTAAGACTCAAGGAGACAGCAGAGAGAATGAGCTGAGTGTTGATGTGCGTATTCCCCTCGACACGTATGGCCACAACGGGAAGCCCAACTTCCTGAGCCCAAAGATTCAATCCAAAAAGGAGCATCCCTAAGAGAACTCCCAACCCCAGGAGCCACCGGAATCGCCTACACACAAGGTTCTCCCCCTTTCGAGGTCAAAACTTTGTGGAAAACTGCAGCATCCATTCCGTCTCACCACTTTCCTTCCGCTCCAAGCGGAAGGACCACTCTTTCCCAAAATCCACATCCACAGCAAGCGACGATTCCCCGCTCATCAAGTTTTGAGTATACCCTATAGCCACGTCCTTACCAAGTCTCTTTTCAAAGGTGAGCCGAGAAAAATCTCTCAGATCAAAGGTCATGGCGTCAAAAAATGGCTCCGCGCGGAACGTCCCACCACCTTTCAGGAAAAAACGAGCAACCTTTACCAAAAGCGGTGTGAGATTCACTCGATGGAGAGCCATGTGGGCATCCTTGTCGCCAAAAAGGAGCAACGAGAGGATTTCTTCTTTCGAGAGAGCAGGCTCAGCAACAAGGTCCACCTTGTAGTCAGACAGGGTGCCACTGACACGCACACGAATATCATACCCTTGGACACTTTTCCATCCTTCAAGATGCAGTTCCGGGACGTATCCCCCCAAACCCGTGAAAGCTATATATCCCTCAAGAGGGATAGTGCAAACCACAAGGTCATACATTCCTTCAAGGACATCAAATTTCCCACTCAAGGAGAGCTTATCCTCCTCAAACCTCAGGGACACATCCCCAGAAAGCAGAAGATGAAGGAAATCGGTCTTCACAAGAAGGGCGTCTTGAAGCGCGATGCGGAGCCTGACCGAAACAGGGAGTTGCCCAAAAGATTCAGAAAACAAGGAAATACTGGCTATTCTCTCTTTTGGGATTTTCCGGACGTCAATCGAAGCCTGGGAAACCACAGCTTCTCCTTCAAGGACGTACCGTTCTTTTGCCCCAGAAAGGGTGAGTTTTCCGCTCCACCGGCCTTGAAAAATTCCCTCCAATCCTGGAAAAGACCCCTCCCCTTCGAAATCCCCCGAAAAGAGAAAACCATCCGAACGCACCATTCCCTCCACCTTCGTGAGTCTCCCCCAGGGAAATCTTCCCTTCCCTCCGGAAAAGCGGAGTGCATCCCCTGTCATCTCCCCTCGAAGATCTTCAAGAACTAAGTACTCTCTACTCCCACCAAAAATCCTGACCCTGGGAAGATACAACAACCCTTCAAGTGACGGAAAGACAACATCACCAAACGCATGCCACTGCCCTTCAGCCTCAAGGTCAATCCGGTAATCCCCAAAGGACAAAAGGGTTTTTATCCTCCCAGAAACCCAAAGGTCAAGGCTTCGCGTTGCCACATCAATATTCCCTTTCCCAGAGAGAACGGTCCCCTGTTCCCCTTCAACACGGACATTCTCTAAGACGAGGCGCTGTCCATCATAGGTTCCCTGAAATCCTACCTTAAAGCTCCCATACGGGGGAAAGGAGAAGATGACGGTGTCAGAAGAGAAACGCCACAATCTCTTTTGCCTATCAAGAACAAGATACATGTCGAAAGTTCCTGGTACCTTTGAGAAGAACGTTCCTCCGAAAAGAGCAAGGTTGACCCGCCGAACGGTAATGCTTCCCTCGGTAAGGTTTTCTGGGTGCAATACTTCAAGAACTGGGGATTGTCCTTCAAAGACCCGGGCGAGGGAAACCCTTCCAGAAAGCTTTAGAATAACCTCTTCCCCCAGGGGAAAGTCAGCTGTTCGCAGCGACGATCCTTTGCCTTCAAGCACCCAGCACACATCCTCCCAAGGCCCAGACACCAGAAAACGGGCCTTCTCGACAGTGCCACTCACTGGAAAATCCTTTTCTGGTATGCGGAGATTCTCAACTTCACCCTCAAGGTGTACTGCCTTCCCAGGCACAAAATTTCCCTGCACCTTGAGAAATCCCCCATCCCAGAGCAACGAAAGACGCTCAAGAGTCACCCGTCCGTCTTGCAGTTCTCCTATAGCGTGAAGATCCCGACCCTCGAAAGCCCCAAAGGACCACGAGGGTGCTGAAAGGGCAAACCGCAGGAAACGTTCCTCTCCCCATCGGAATGCCACACTGCCATGGAGAAGAACTCGAATATCTCTACCTTGCCAGGAAAATTCAAGAGGGTACGCGTCAAAGGTGCCTTCTCCCTGAATCCCCGTAGCACCTTTGACGAACGTTCCTGAAAACCTTCCTCCCTTTCGAACAAGGAGAAGGTCTTTGAGGAAGAAAGCATCTCCTCTCACTTCCGCCTTGCCAGAAGCAACGCTTCCAAGGTCTCTTCCCTGAAGGAAAAGGTGTCCATCATTGAGGGCAAGGGAAATTTTGAGATTATCCCACTCCCCCTCAAGGGAAAAATCCCCAGAAATAACCCCAGAAAGGGGTACGTCGCTTTTCCCCACAACGCGCTCAACGGGGATATCCTTCGCTTTCCCCAAAACCCAAAACCTTCCCTTTCCATACTCCCCGGAGAGGTTTACACACCCTCCAAAAAGCTTTCCCTGACCGGAGAAAGAGACTCGGGGACCATCAAGGCACACCACGAATTCCCCTTCCGACAATTCCCACCCCTTGATTCTCCCGGTAAAGTTACGAAGCCTCACGCTGCCCCGGAGGATATCCCCCTTTCCCTCAAGCTCTCCGCTGAACGCAAAAGAAATCTCTCTTTGGGGGATATCAACCGAAAAGTCCCGAAACCTCGCGGCGAAACCTTCCCGAAAGCGACCCTCAAGAATTCCAGAAACGCGGCAGTCCTGCCACACCGATTGGGGGTATATGGTCAGACGGTAAGAAGCCCTTAAAAGATCTGCCACCACGCGACCCAGAAGACCTTCGCTACGGAATTCTCCCTCTAAGAGAGGAAAGGCCAAACGACCCGAAAGAGTAAAAGGCATTTCCATGCCAAAGGCACATACATTTCCTGAAAGGTCGAAAAGCATGTCCTTGTGGAACACACACTTCCCAGAGAAAGTCCCTTCGGTGCCCATGACAAGGAAAGGAGCAATCTGCCACGCATCACCTTTCCGTGAGAGCATTCCCTCAAAGCGCACATCTTTAAAGACACCAGAGAAAGCACCGGTTTTCAAAGAGAAAGTTCCTTGGAAAGGGGAAAGAACAGTCACTACCTCTCCCCGAATGTCCCCTGCCAAATCGAGATCACCCGCAGTCACGCGGAATCGCAAACAATCCCCAGACTTCTCAAACCGTCCATCCCACAGTACATCGGGGAACTCTGCAAAACGACCCTTTCGGATCTCAAGAAGGAATGGGGGAAGAGACTCGAGGGGAAACGAATACCCTCGAGGCAGCGAGAATTCTCCGTCAACGATAACAAGGGTAATCCCTCTTGTCCAACTCAAGCGTGCACAGAGAGAGGGCGCTCGAAAGGAAAACCCCTTTCCCTCGACAGCAACGTTCCGGAGAACAAACCCAAGAAAAAGCGGAGTAACATCTTCAACCGTGACCGAGACGTGGTAGTGAGTTGCTAACTCTTCCACAAACCTCTGGACGAGGTATCTCCCCCCTCCAAAGGTAAGGAGGAGAAAGAGAACGAAAACAACTCCTACGGTCCAGAGGGCTTTCCTTCTCCTCAATTCACCCACACCTTCGTGATGGCACTCCCCTCAAGGATAAAGGGGAGGAACACATGGACCTTGAAAGAGACACCCCTTGCTACGACTTCAAGGTCAACACCATCACTTCGGAAAGCGTTGAGCTTTTGCGCAACGTACTCCTCAAAGCTCTGAGGGAATGAACTCTCTTCGCTCCCTTCCCCACCCCCTCCTTTTCCCCGCACCGTAACCTCTGCTTCCCCGGGGAGGTAATCAAGGGGGAGGGTAAAAGAGAAAGGAATATCTCGTATGCCCTGACGATACAAAAAGACAGCAACTTTTCCCTCAACCGTTTCCCCTCGTTTGACAATTCTCGGAAGATCACAAGAGATAATCCATCCCCGCTGCATTTCCGGGAATACCTCAATGTTAACAGTGACGCTTTGAGTCTCAAGAGAATGGTATGGATTCTTAAAGAGGATTTCAAAGATTCGTTGGAGGGTTTCCGCGGTGGAAGTGGCAACGTCTGATTCACTCACCCAGAAAAACTCTTCTTCAACTTGCGTTGCGCTTCCCACTACCCGAAGCCTTACATCCACACTCCCTGGAGACTGGCGATCAATGGTGCGATCAATAGCGTCAAGGACGAGCTCGGGGAGGAAATCCACAAGGACATCCTCTTCCTGAACCACAGAAAAGTGGAACTCCCGCTTTACCGTTCCCTCCCGCACCCGCACAGCAACCTCCGTCGTTCTTGGGAAAACCCCAAAACGTCCAGCTATGCCTGTGCTCCGGTCTTCCTCAACAACACCCACAACCTCAAGAGGCGTACCAACCTTGAACGGGAATTCGCTACCTTTAAGGCTAAAGTTCACATACACCGAGGAGAGAAAATACTGCGTCCTTCCTCGATGCAGGAAAGGGTGACCAAGTGCAAGAAACCGATCACCATCCCGAAGCGTCAGGGTACCAATGCTCACGATTTCCGCATCACCGGTGACAAGCTGTACCCCAATGGCACTCCCCGGTTCAAGAGGAGCGCTTTTTTGCTCCTCTTCCCCAGAAAAGAACCGCGGAAAGGCCAAAACCCTCCTCAAGCCGTATTTCTCCTTGAACCTACCGCAGAGACGTTCCCACGCTCGTGATCCAAGACCAAAACACAAAACGATCGATTCTTGTCCTTTCCCAAGGGGTGCAATGATTTCCTCCTCCTTCCATATCTTGAGCATTGCTTCAATCGGTGTTACGACGCCAACGAGATGATCTTGGGTCTCGAAGCTATGGGAAAGGGCTCCTGCAATCCTCCCTCGAACGTATACCGGACTTCCGCTCATTCCTGCGAGAATCCCGCCAAGGTTGCGGATTTTCTCATCGGTGACGAGAACCACAAAGTAACTGTCGGTAATATCTCGAGCTCGGACCACATCGACAATTTCGAGCGTGAACTCCTCTACTTTGGTCCCATAGAGGACGGTCTTCCCAATCGCTTTCATTCCCTTGCGGAGGGCGGAGAAAGGGAAATAGGAAATCCTCTCACCCAGTGCCCACGGGGAGAGGACAAAAACCACCCAGCTCACCACACAAAAGAAGAGAACCCTACGCCGCCACAAAAGCTACGCATTCCTCCCCTTCGTATAGAGGAAGCCATTCCGGAGGAACTTCAAGTAATCAAGGACTTTCCCTGCTCCAAGGGCTACACAAGATACCGGGTCTTCTGCAACGTACACCGGTGTCCCTAGGGCCTTCGCCAGCATCTCATCGATACCTCGAAGGAGCGACCCTCCACCTGTGAGGCAAATACCCTTTTCACCGATATCGGCAGCAAGCTCAGGAGGAGTACGTTCAAGCACCACTCGTGCGGCTTCCACAATGTACGAAAGCGGTTCTATGAGGCATTTATACACCTCAGAAGCGCTCAGGATAATTTCTTTCGGAAGTCCTGAGACAAGGTCTCGTCCTTTTACTCGAACGGCCTTTTCCTCCGGTGGGGGAACAGCCCAACCAATCTCAATCTTAATCATCTCGGCGGTTTTCTCACCGATGAGGAGATTAAATTTCTTGCGGAGATGACGAACAATGGCTTCATCCATCTTATCCCCTGCCACCCGCACAGACTGACTCACCACAATTCCCCCAAGGGAGAGCACGGCAATATCTGTCGTGCCACCACCGATGTCGATGACCATGTTTCCCGACGGCCCAGTGATGTCAAGACCAGCCCCCAAGGCAGCAGCCATCGGCTCCTCAATAAGGTAAGCTTTCCGCGCCCCTGCATGGTATGCTGCATCAAGGACAGCCCGCTTCTCCACCTCCGTCCCTCCGGAAGGGACACAAATGACCACGTCGGGTTTGAAGAGACTCCGTCCACACACACGCTGGATAAAGTAGGTGAGCATTTTCCGCGTGATTTCGTAGTTGCTGATGACACCATCACGCAGGGGACGGTGCGCCACAATATGTTCTGGGGTTTTACCAATCATTTCCCACGCTTCTCTGCCAACCGCAAGAATCTGATTCGAATCTTTAGCCATAGCCACGACTGAGGGCTCGTTCAGAACAATCCCCCGCCCATGGAGGTAAATAAGGGTCGTTGCCGTCCCAAGGTCAATACCAAGCCGTTTATTCCACATGTGAATTCCCCCTATTACCCGCGCACCCGCTCAACAGATGCACCAAGAGATTGCAACTTGGCCTCGAGACCTTCGTACCCCCGATCGATGTGGTGCACACCATACACTTCTGTCGTTCCCTCTGCGGCAAGACCAGCAAGGACAAGAGCCGCACCAGCACGAAGATCCGTTGCTGTAACCTGTGTCCCGGTAAGCTTCTCCACCCCTACAACCACAGCGCTCCGTCCTTCAACCTGGATCTTTGCCCCCATTCGCTCAAGTTCGCCCACATGGGCAAAGCGACTCTCAAAGACGGTTTCAGTGATAACACTCACCCCATCAGCAAGGCAAAGGAGAGACATAAACTGCGCTTGCATATCTGTTGGGAAACCAGGATACGGCATGGTTTTAATGTTTGTCGGCCTTGGTCGATGAAGCATAGTTACCCGGACCGCATCCTCGGCCACTTTCTCAACCCCTGCACCGACCTCTTCAAGCTTCGTCAAAACAGAACGAAGGAGCGATGTTTCGACACCCCGCACCAACACGTCACCCTGGGTAATCGCAGCAGCTACGCAGAATGTGCCTGCCTCGATACGGTCATTCATAATAGTGTATTCGCACCCTTTAAGGTCTCGCCGCCCCCGCACTACAATTGTGTCTGTCCCCGCTCCCTCAATCGAAGCCCCCATCAAGGTGAGAAAACGAGCAAGGTCAACAACCTCAGGCTCCCGGGCAGCGTTCGCAATAACAGTTTCACCATCGATGGTTGCAGCAAGCATCATGACGTTTTCAGTTGCCCCTACGCTTGGGAAATCGAAGTACACCTCTCCTCCATGGAGTTTCTCCACCCACGCTTCGATATACCCAGAACGCATGGACACACGAACTCCAAGATGGGCAAAGCCCTTAAGATGGAGATCAATCGGACGAGACCCAATGGCACATCCCCCAGGAAGTGGTACTTGTGCTCTTCCAAGACGAGAAATCAAGGGTCCCGTAACGAGGAACGAGGCGCGCATTTTCCGAATAAGCTCATAAGGCGGCTCGAATCCAGAAAGGGTCGCTGGGAGAATACGGTACGAGTGTCGTCCAATGCGCTCAACCTTTGCACCAAGGCTTTCAAGAACCATAACCATCGTTTGCACATCAAGGAGGTCTGGAACGTTGTGGATAACAGAAGGTTCTCCACTCAAGAGAGTCGCTGCCAGAATAGGCAAAGCAGCGTTTTTTGACCCCCCTATTGTAACGCTCCCCACAAGGGGTTGCATGCCTATGATACGAAAGCACTCCTTTGTTTCACCTTGGTTTTTTGACTCTTCCATACCACGCTAATTATACTCAATCTCCCCTATCCTCGCTATCCTCCCCTTGACCTTCTCGAACATGGGACGGCATGTTGGAGAACGCAAACTCTACCTTTCCGTTTTCGGAGAGGACGAGCGTAGCAGAGAACTTTTTCCCTTTCTTAGAACGGAAACCAGAAATTTTGCCTGTCTTTCCCGTTGTCAAGAGTTTTTGCACCTGCTGCCGGGAGATCTTCTTCCCCGAGATGGTCTTCCAAACGGTGAAAGAGCATCCCTCTTTCCACCGGGAACAGCTGTACGCCTTCTTCTGCTCATACACCAGCGCTCCACAAAGGGGGCATACTCCTACCGGGCTCCCCGAACCCATCATACGGTTTTTCGCTCCACGAACATCTTCTGGAGTCTGCGATTTCACCTTTTCCACGATATCACGAGTAAGCTCCTTTATGTCCTCCATGAAGCGCTCCCGGGTAAACTGTCCCTTCTGAATAAGGTTGAGCTTTTTCTCCCATTCCCCAGTGAGTTGTGGAGAAGCAAGCTCTGGTATAGGAATGCTTTCCACAAGACGGATAAGCTCCATACCCTTTGGAGTAGGAATGAGGGTTTTCCCATCTCGTTCCACGTATCCGACTTCGATGAGTCGTTCGATAATTGCCGCTCGAGTGGCCGGCGTTCCGATACCACTCTCCTTAAGGATTTCTCGAAGCTCCTCATCCTCAACAAAGCGCCCCGCTCCCTCCATGGCGGCAAGGAGGGTCGCCTCCGTGTACCTTGGAGGAGCTTTCGTCTCCTTCTCCTCGCTCCAAACCTTGACAACCTCAACCGGTTCTCCACTAGGAACCACGGGGAGGAATTCTTCCTCTTCTCGCGGGTAAAGGACCCGCCACCCTGCCTGGGCAAGAACCTTAGCCTTACTCACGAAGATCTCTCCAGCAACCTCCGTCTTAATTGTTCGGTGTACCCAAAAAGCTGCAGGATAAAAAGCAGCGAGAAAACGACGCACCACGAGATCCATAACCTTCCGTTCGCCTTCTTTCAAGGTTTCCCAGCGAATATCCTCTCCTGTAGGAATAATGGCATGATGGTCGGTAACTTTACTCCGATCAAAGACACGCTTATCACGCAGAGCCTCTGCTAATGAAAGACCCTGGGCAAATTCGGCAAAACCACACCGCACCAGCATAGCCACACTCTTCTCTACCTGCCCAAAGAGATCCTCTGAAAGATACCGGGAATCGGTCCGAGGGTAGGTGATGAGCTTGTAGTGTTCATAGAGACGCTGAGCAATATCAAGAGTCTGCTGCGCCGAGTATCCAAAGAGCTTGTTTGCGTCCCGCTGCAACTCGGTGAGGTCGTAGAGCAAAGGATGAGCCTCTTGAGTCTCGTGTTCAGAGAACTCTGTGACCCTCCCTGGATTCCCATACAGTTTTCTAAGGAGCGCATCCACTTTCTCCTTCTCAAGAAGACGCCCACCTTCGCCTTGCCATTTCCCTACGTACTCAAGATCACCATACCGGAAAAGCGCGAAGACTTCCCAGTAGGGAATAGGACGAAAGTTCTGAATCTCCCTTTCTCGGTGCACAAGAATAGCCAGAGTGGGTGTCTGCACTCTCCCAACCGAGAGGAGAAGCCGATACTTGGCCGTAAAAGCCCGGCTTCCGTTAATCCCCACAAGCCAGTCTCCCTCAGAGCGACACTTTGCTGCCTGAGCAAGAAGCTCATACTCCAAAGCTGGCTTAAGCTGCGCGAAAGCCTCTTGGATGGCTTCCCTCGTCATCGAAGAAAGCCAGAGGCGAAATACAGGCTTTTGCAGACCGAGAAATTCGTAAATGTATCGGAAAATGAGTTCTCCCTCTCGTCCCGCATCACAGGCATTCACTAAAGCTTCCGTATCCTCTGCTTCAGCAAGGACCTTGATGACCTCAAGACGCTCTTCCGCTTTTTCAAGAGGCTTTAAGCGAAAAACCTCAGGAATAATTGGCAAAAGCTCGAGATCCCACTTCTTGAAACGTTCGTCGTAATCCTCAGGTTCAGCAAGGCCAACAAGGTGTCCAACCGCCCAGGTAATGCGATACTCTTCGTTCTCCAAGTATTCCTTTCGATCAGCAAACTTCCCTAACGCTCGAGCAATATCTCTTGCCACACTTGGTTTCTCGGTAATGATGAGCCTTTTCCCCATCCACTCACCCCTTTACTCTTTTGCCGCCGGTCGCCGATACGGTCGATAGGGTAAAGGCACGTACTCAACGGTGGGGCGTTGCTGCGGGGGTTGGGGATAAAGTTCCATGAGCTCGTAAATCTCCTCGGGGAGCCCTTCCTGAACCGGAAGGCCAAGTTCTTTAGCCACCGCGGGTGTGATAGGGAAGTCGTGTGTCCAACGTCCTTCCGAAAGAATCTGGGCGAGTTCTCTTGCTCTGTCCTCAGGCATCTTGTCCCGCACAAGGTCAAAGACTACTTGGTACACTTGACGTATGGCCTTCCGGGCAATATCGCCGAGAATGAGCGTCTCATCACTTCGGTTTGGGTTCGGTTCTTCGAGGGCTCGTAAAATCGAGGCTGCAGGGTATTGACCGTGAACCGTGGAAATCTGGGGATCCACAGGCCCAAGAACGGCATTCGGATCCATTACGATTTCATCAGCAGCAAGGGCGATAAGCGTACCTCCTGACATCGCGTAGTGGGGAACGAAAACCGTAACCTTTGCAGGGTGTCGCTTAATAGCCCAAGCGATTTGCTCAGCAGCAAGCACAAGACCCCCAGGGGTATGGAGGATGAGATCAATCGGCATATCGGGAGGGGTGAGACGAATGGCCCGAAGAACTCGCTCAGAATCCTCGATACTAATGTACCGGGCAATAGGTAATCCGAGAAAACTCACCGATTCCTGGCGGTGAATGAGCACAATAACCCTGGAGCGTCGCTTCCTCTCAAACTCCCGGATCATGACAATACGCCGCTGCTCAAGGAACTTCTGTTGCAATGCGGGAAAATATACGCTGAGGAAAAGAATGAGAAAGAGTATCTCCCAAAACATGGCTTCATCCCTCCTTTTGGGAAACCCCCCAGTGGTACAGGAAAATCTTTCGATACCGAATCTTCCCTTCCTCGAAAAGATCCCCCCCAAAAGCATCGTAAGCTACAAGAAGAGGAAAATCCTTGACCACAAGTCGGAAAAGCGCTTGCGCTCCAAGGTCCTCATAGGCAAGGATTTCCTGAGATACCACAAATGTCGCAAGATAGGCTCCTGCACCACCACAGGCAATGAAATAAACCGCTTTGTACTTCTCAAGGAGCTTCTTTACCTCTTCCCCCCGCTCTCCTTTCCCAATCGTCGCGCGCAACCCTCGTTCAAGGAAGAAGGAAAGGTATGGATCCATACGCCGGCTTGTCGTCGGTCCAATGGAACCCACAGGTTCATGGGGTGGGGAGGGTGTGGGACCAGCGTAGTACAGAACTGAGCCATAAGGAGAAAAGGGGAGTTCTTTCCCTTGTGCCACCTCATTGAGCATTCTCCGGTGGGTCGCATCCCTAGCCACGTAGATTTCCCCACTCAGGAACACCCTATCCCCGATACGTAAGGCAAGAGCATCCTCAATACTTAAGGGAGTCTTCAGGATGAATTCCCGTCCCATTGACTACCACCGCAGCGTTTTTCTCCGAAACACATGACAGCTACACACTATCCCTACCGGGAAACTCGC
This sequence comes from Candidatus Caldatribacterium sp., assembly GCA_025060675.1. Classification (GTDB taxonomy): domain Bacteria; phylum Atribacterota; class Atribacteria; order Atribacterales; family Caldatribacteriaceae; genus Caldatribacterium. The sequence continues at coordinate 57,814 of JANXBI010000018.1, read as the reverse complement.
AATGTGACAAGGATACGTTTCAATGCGAACCTCAAGGCAAGTGACTCGACCCCCTACACCCTGAGGACCGATACCAAGGCGGTTGATATCCGCACACCATTTCTGCTCGAGCTCCCGATAGCGGGGATCAGGATGCAGAGAACCCAAAGGGCGGCATAAGGCTCTCGAGGCAAGGAACAAAGCATATGCTGCGTTGCCCCCGATGCCCACGCCCACAATAAGAGGCGGACAGGCGAGAGAAGCCTTTCTGTCAAGCTCTCGCAGGAGAAAACGCTCCACATCATCGGGGGTGCTTCCCGGCTCAAGCATACCAAAGGTTGTAATGTTGTCGCAGCCTCCCCCTTTCACAAGAAGGTCGATTTCAAGGGTATCTCCCTCCTCAAGGGTGAAAAAGTACACCCCAGGAGTATTATCCTGCGTGTTCTTCCCAAAGAAGGGGTCAGAGATTACCGATTTCCGGAAGTACCCCTCTCGATACGCCACTCGAATACCCTCATCGAGGGCTTTTCGCAAACTTCCACCCCGAATGCAAACTTCGTTCCCCAAGCGAACTTCCGCCATAACCATGCCAGTATCTTGGCAGAGAGGAAGACGCCGTTCCTCGGCCACCACGTAATTCTCAAGAATCTGGGTAAGCATTTCTTTCCCCGCTTCGCTCTCCTCACGTACAAGTGCATCGAGCATCTTCTGGCGAAGCAGGTCGTCACTCCGAATATTTATCTCAAGGAGAGCTTGAGCAACTCTATCAGCAATTTCAGAGACCCAAATCTCCTTCACCATGCTTCACCCTTCTGGGGGAAGAGGAACAGTCCCACTCCGGATTCCCTCTTCCACCATTTTCCTTGCCCGGAGAATGAGATCCCGGGCCTCTCTTTCCACATCTTCGATGGGGCATGTTCTCTGAGCAAGACCTTCCTCCATGGCCACTTGAGCTACCGCTTTTGCTTCCTCCACGTATACCTCCCACTCATCCATAGTCGGGATAATGTACTCCTCGTGAAGACCTCGCTTCTTCGCAAACTGGTACAAGGCAAAAGCTGCCGCAAGGCACATACTATCAGTAATTTTTCTCGCCTGGACGCTTAGAACCCCCCGGAAAAGACCGGGAAAACCTAAGGAATTATTGATCTGGTTCGGGAAGTCGGAACGACCGGTAGCAACAATTCGCGCTCCATTGGCCTTCGCCTCCCAAGGCCAGATTTCTGGCACTGGATTTGCGCAGGCGAAAACAATAGGATCTCTGTTCATCCAGCGAATCCACTCTGGTTCAATGACCCCAGGTCCTGGAGCGGAGAGGGCAATGACCACATCTCGTCCCTCAATGGCTTCGCGTTTTCCCCCCTTGAGGTTTTCCCCATTCGTCACAAGACAGAATCTCCACTTCCAGGGGTTTTCCTGAGCCAAATCTTTTCGCTCCTTGTGGAGAATCCCCTTAGTATCACAGAGGACAATGTTTTCCCCGCGCACTCCAGCTTTCATGAGTAAATCGGCTATGCGAAGATTTGATGCTCCTGCCCCAATAAGAGCAACTCGAATCTCTTCTTTCTTCTTCCCCACCACATCCAAGGCCCCAAGAAGCCCAGCGAGGACGACAAGAGCCGTCCCCTGTTGATCGTCGTGCCATACCGGTATTTCCAGCTCCTCCTGGAGCTTTTCAAGCACAAAAAAGCAAGCCGGTTGAGCTATGTCCTCAAGGTTGACTCCTCCAAAACTCGGCTCAAGCATCTTTACTGCCTCGACGAGTTCCTCTGAGTTTTTCACTCTCAGGCACAAAGGGAGCGCATCGACACCACCAAGGTAACGGAAAAGGAGTGCTTTTCCCTCCATAACCGGAAGCGCGGCTTCAGGACCAATATCCCCAAGACCAAGAACTCGAGAGCCATCAGAGACAATGGCTACGGTGTTCCATCGGTTTGTATACTGAAATGAGAGGTGACGATTTTTGGCGATTTCACGACAAACTGCAGCCACTCCAGGCGTATACCAAACCGCAAAGTCCTCATACGTCGTCACTGGACATTTGAGGTGCATTTCAACCTTTCCCCGGTAAAATGCGTGCCAGCGCAAGGCCTTATGATACGGCTTTTCGAGATCTTCTGTGCTCCTCTTCTCCACCAAGGCTTCCTTTCCTCCCTCGTTTTAGGCTCTCGACAATTGTACCACACCTCTTTGCATCTCCTGAGAGGAGTCTTACAATAGAACCATGCGTCGAACTATTCTCTTCCTCTACACCGCTAAGAACCGAACAAGCATCAACGCCCTCCTTGGAGCTTTGGCCTCTGCTACGTCCCTCTGGCAGAGAATTCAGCCTGTTCTCTGTACTCACGAGGGAGAAGCCCTGAATGTCCTTTCGACAACTTCTGGTGCTTGCCTTGTGTGCTTCTCGAGTATGACGTATGACCGAAAAGAACGCCAGGATTTCCTCCGTAACCTTCCTGACAATCCCAATCTCTTCTTCTGTGGAGGAGGGCCACATGTGACTGTTGCTCCTGAGGATTTTGCTCTTCCCCGGACTGTTCTTGTCCAGGGGGAAGGAGAGGAAGTCCTCCTCTCGCTTGTTGTGAGGTTCATTGAGGGAACATGGACCCCAGGGGTGATTCAGGCTACCAAGGTCGACATCGAACGCTTCCCGTCCTTCCCATACCATCTCGGATTCCTTGGGCCTATCGAAATCAGCCGAGGTTGCCCCTTTGGATGTGCGTATTGCCAGACACCAGTTCTCTTCGGAAAAATGATTCGCCATCGGAGTGTTGACTCCATCGTCGAGCACGTGCGAGGAATGATGCGCTTTCGAGAACGTGTGGACGTTCGCTTTGTCGCTCCAAACGCCTTAGCCTATGGTTCACAAGACGGAATCCAACCAAACCTTGCAGCTGTAGAGACCCTCCTTGGAACCCTTCGCAAACTCCTGGGGAAAAGGGGCAGAATCTTTTTTGGCTCCTTTCCTTCCGAAGTTCGTCCCGAATTCGTTTCTGACGAAGCCTTAGCCATACTCCAGAAAACCGTGGATAACCGCACGTTAGTCATTGGAGCACAATCAGGAAGTAGAAGACTCTTGCAACGCATGCGGAGGGGTCATACCCCTGAAGATGTCCTCTCTGCCTGCGAGACGATGAAACGGTGGGGATTCAGGGCTATTGTGGATATCATCTTTGGATGTCCCGAGGAAACTGAAGAGGATTTTCTCGAGACGTTCCATTTCATGGAAAAGCTTATCACTCTTGGAGCAACCATTCGCGCTCATACCTTTCTACCACTTCCTGGAACCCCGTGGGGAGGGAAAAAACCAAACCCTATTCCCCCTTGGGGAAAGAAACTCTTGAGTTCTCTTGCCCGAGAAGGAAAGCTCAAAGGACAATGGCAGACGCAGGAGGCAATGCTCAACGAGAGGAAGTGAAGCGAAAGTACACTATGTCACCATCTTGAATTTCGTAATCCTTTCCCTCAAACCGCACCTTCCCCTCTTCCCTTGCCCGCTCAAAGGATCCACACGCCACAAGATCGTCAAAATGGATAACCTCAGCCCTTATAAACCCTTTTTCCATGTCGCTATGCACTTTCCCAGCCGCTTGAGGAGCTTTTGTTCCACGGAGAATCTCCCGAGCCCGGAGCTCCTTGTCACCGTAGGTATAGAAGGTGATGAGCCCAAGGAGTCGATACGCCTCCTCCACAAGACGGAGAGACCCAAAGCGAGCGATACCAAACTCCTGAAGAAAGGCTTGACGTTCCGCCTCTTCGAGCTCGGCAAGCTCCTCTTCAAGCTTTGCCCAGACGGGAACAAGCACAAGGTTCCTTTCCTGGAACTCTTGAGCTACTTCCTCAAAGAGCTTGCGCGACGACTCCTCTTCATCGAGGTTTGCAACGTAAAGAATGGGCTTGACGGTGAGAAACTGATAGGGCTTGAGCATGTCCTGCTCCTTTGGGGAAAAATCCACACTCCGCAGAGGAATACCTTGGGAAAGGCTCTTCACACATCGCTCAAGCAAGGTTCTCTCTTCCTCGAGTTTTTCGTTCTTCGTCTTTCGGAGAAGTTCGACAAGCTTTGCAAAACGCCTCTCCGCCACCTCAAGATCCGCAAGGAGGAGTTCGGTGTCCACAACATCTCTATCTCGGATCGGATCAACCCTCCCCATCACATGGGGAACACGTGCATCCTTGAAAAAACGAAGAACCTCGACGACCGCGTCAACAGCCCGAATATGGCTGAGGAACTGATTCCCCAACCCTTCTCCCTTACTCGCTCCTTCTACAAGCCCAGCAACATCAACGAACTCTACCGTCGCCCGAACAACCTGAGGAGGACGAAGGATTCGCGCAAGGACATCAAGACGCTCATCGGGAACTTCCACAACACCCCGATTCGGAGTAATGGTTGAAAAGGGATGCCTTGCTACCTCGGCATGTGACCTCGTTAGGAGGTTGAAGAGCGTTGTTTTCCCCGAGTTCGGAAGCCCAACAATCCCCACCTGCAAACCCATGTCACACCTCAATGATGCATTCCTTTGGCTTCAAGAGGCGACCCTGTCGGCAGATTTCCTGAACCTTTCCTTCAAGCTTCCTCCGAGGAATCATAACAAAGCGTCCACAACCCAAGCATTTGATCCCGATGTCTACCCCAAGACGGGTCACACGCCATTTCTGACTCCCACAGGGATGCGTCTTTTTAAGAGTGAGAACATCGTCCACCTCAAGGTAGAGTATACCCACTCTCCATCACCATCACTCGGTGAAAACTTCCTCACAGTAAATCCGCTCCAGAGGCCGCCGAGTCGTTGCCTGGGGGATTTTCACAGGGTATCCCAAAGGGGTCACCGCAACAACACGAACCTCCGGAGGAATTTGGCAAATTTCTTTAATTTTCTCTTCATCGAAAGCCCCTATCCAGCACGTTCCAAGACCCTTCGCCCAAGCTGCGAGCATAAGGTGGGTCATAGCAATAGCCACATCCACCGGCCAGCTCTCCATATATCCTCCAATCCACCCCCCTCGCCCCGTAGCGCAGGCTATGATGACTACCGGCGCCTCACCGATGAACTCCTGACCAAAGCAAGCCTGAGCAATGAGACGGCGTTTCTTTTCATTCCGCACAACAATAAACTTCCACGGCTGCAGATTGTTCGCCGAAGGCGCAAGGCGAGCTGCCTCAAGAACGCTCTTCACATCTTCTTCAGGAACATCCTCGGCCCGAAACTTCCGAATGCTTCGGCGTGTAGCAATGACCTCCGTAAGATCCATAGACACTCCTCCTCACTTTGTAAGCGTGTTGTCCGGAACACGAGGAATACGGATTTCAACGTAAGGTTGAAGCCTTTGAGGGTCTGGAATTTTGTCTCGGTTTGCTTCCCAGATGACTGTCCATTTCCGTCCATCCCGGTAGTATCGGCGGGCAATTTTCCAAAGGTTATCCCACGGGAGAATGACGTACGAGGTGAACTTCTTCGTCTCTTCAAGCTGAAGGGTCAGCTCCTCGTTTTTCCGCTGCAAGTCTGCAATTCGGTCGTCTTTGGCCTTTAAAGTCCCCTTAAGCCTCTCAATCTCCCTCAAAGCCTCTTCCCTTGCCTTCTCAAGCTCCTTAATCCGTTCTGCTGAGCCCTTCTCAGCACGAAGCTGGGCAAGTTGCCTTTCGATATCGACAAGTTCCTGCTTCCGCTTCTCAAGCTCGCCCTCGAGATTCATACGCTCCTTTGCCAACTCTTCAATCTTAAGGCGCAAAGCCTCCTTTTCTTGGACGAGTGATTGCACATCTTTTTCCACTGCCTCCTTCTTTTCCCTACCCTCAAGAAGCTCATAGAGTTCCTGAACTTTCTGCTCCAGAGAAGCCTTGCTCTCCTCAAGACTTTCAAGGAGCTTGAGTACACTCTGCCAGTTCGCAGAGGAAACTTTGGACTCCTCAGCCACCTTCCCAACCTCGGCACGCAAAGCGGTTATAGTCTCCTCAAGGGACTGCATCTTCACCTCAAGGTCTCTCTTGAGAACCTCTTTGCTGAATTTTTCGATCTCCGCCAAACGAGCCTCAAGAATCCCAAAATTCTCCCTCAGGGGAAGGAGAACGCCAAGCTCCTCAAGGCGCTTCCCAAAGGCTTCGAGTCGCTCGGAGAGGACTTGCACGTTTTGAGTGATACGGTGAAGCACTGTCTCTATTTCTTCATCCTTCATCTGCAGAGCTTCTTGCAACGCTCGAATCCCTTCTTCCGTCTTCTGGAGCTTCTCTTCGAGACCTCTCTGGACACTCGAAAAAGCCCCAAGCTGCCTTTGAAGGCTTTCAAGTTCAGGACCGGTAACCCTTTGCATTTCTTCCCGCAAGAGAGCAATATCTTTCCCTTTCCTCTCCAAATCTTCTACGATACGCTCGTATTCAGCAAGGGCTGCCTGGAGCTTGAGGCGGAGTTCTTCTCGATCCGCAAAGAGTGCATCAAGGTCTTTGCGGATCTCCTCGAGGTCTTGGGATGTAGGCAATGCTTCAATTTCTTTCCGAAGCGACTGGAACACTTCTTCTCTCCAAGTACCCATGTTCTTCTCCAAAGAGAGGAGTTTTTCCTCAAGCACACTTAACTGTGCCACTATACTGTCGAGGTTCTTCTGAGTTTCCCGGAAGGCTTCTTCAAAGGAGGTCAAGGAGGTTGAAAGCTCTTCGAGCCTCTTCTCGAGAAAAGTCATCCTCTCTTCCTGAAGACTTTTGAGGTATTTCTGCAGATCTTCTCCCTTCCTTTGCACTTCTTCCTCAATCATCTTGAGCTTGTCCTCAAGGGTTCGAAGTGTTCCTCTGAGGTCTTCCACCGTAACTACACGTGTCCGAACTTCCTCAAGCTCGTCTCGGAGTTTTCCTACTTTCTCCTCAAGATATTTGAGGAACGCAGCAAACCGCTCGTCAATACTCAGGGTATGGATTTTCTTCTCCAGTTCCTGGAGCCTTGTTTCTATCTCCTGCCAGGCTTGCGCTCTCTCCTCAAGAAGAGTAAGCACCTCTCTCCGGAGGTTTTCCCTCCGGCTTTCTGCATCCGTGATGCTCTGCTCAAGCTCATTCGCCTTTTCGTCAACATATCCCCGAAGAGCAACAAAAGCTTTGTCCAGGGCCTCGTACTTAGCCTTCTCAGCCCCGAACTCCTTCTCCCATCGGGCTTCTAAGCCTTTAACTTCCTCCCGTAGCTCCCCAAGTTTTTTGTCCACATACTGCAAAAGGGCAGAGAATCGTTCATCAACGCTGAGATTTTCAAGGGCCTCAAGACGCTTCCTATCGCTTTGCAAAGTTTCTTCAAGACGAGCAAGCTCTCCCGTCAACCCTTGGAAGAAATCCCTCGTCTTTTCCTCGACCACGGAGGGTATTTCCTCTCGAAGATTGCGCACCTCCCCTGAGAGGGCTTCCAAAGCTTCGAGGTCCTTTCGGAGTTCCGCAACTTCCCCATAGGCTTTCTGTAAATCACCACTGAGTTTGTTCACATCCTGGGCAAGACCTTCAAGGGCCTCAAGACGCTTTTGCATCTCCACGAAGGCGGTAGAGAGGGGACGGATTTTCGCAAAATCCTCCTCAAGTCCTGCTATCTTTTCTTCAAGAGGGGCTACACTCCCAGGAATAGCTCTCTCAGCTTCCGCAACTCTGCTTGAAAGGTCCTGGACCTCTTGCGGGAGGCCCCTGAGGAATACAGCAAGAACGACGGAGACAAGCAGCGCAATAAGGGCAATAACCGTAGAAAACCAGTTCTTCAAAATAGAGACACCCCCTCCACATTTGGGTTTCCCTTGAATTATAGCACACCTGAGGAAACCGAAAGACCAAGGATAAAGGAGAAGACAAAAAGGCCAAGAAGGACGAAGAAGGCAACGAGAAAGAAGAACCAGCCCCTACGACGTCGAAGAGAAAAATCCCGCACGTTCAATCCTCATCCATAATGCGGGCGTAGACCATCCGAGCGAAATCTTTCTTCGTGGTTCGGTCGACAAATTTCAGCGCTCGCAAAAGCTCATACTCATCCTCCCTGAGATTTCCTAGACGGAAGTGGCGTTCAAGCTCAGGAACCTGAAAGTGCGTAAGGTTCATGGTCGCCACGAGAAAATCCCGACCCTCCCGCGTTTTCACACGCGCCTCAAGCTTCTCGACCACGGAAACGTCCCCAGAACGGTACCGTTCAACAATTTCATCCGGAGAATAACCGGGAAGGCTTTTAAAAACCGTATGGATAACAATGTCCCCGAGTTCTCTGCCAGAACGCACTTCTTCCTTCACTTCCCAGAGAAGCGGCGAGAAATGAACCACATCTTCACCGAAGACGGGCTTGAGGGCGTGAAAGTCTACCCCAAGATCCTCAAGCTTACGAAGAGCTCGCTCAAGAACAACCTGTTTTGGTTCTTCCTTCCGAACCTCACTCAGAGTAATAGACTCAACTTCCTCAGGAGGAACTGGCTCAACCTTCTCTTCCTCCGCCTCTTTACGCCAGGGTGTCCGGGGCTTCTCTTGAACCTCAAGAGGCTCCTCTCCCCTTCTCTCCTTTCCCCTCGGAAAGGTGACTTTCCGAACCGACGACTTCTCGGACTCCTCTTCCCCATATTCTTCCCGCCACAGACGCCTCTCACGAGCGCTCTCTCGGAGGATGAGAATGATGCCTATGAGGATGGCCACAATGAGTACTGCCAGGATGAGCCCGATAATATCTTGCACACGCAAACCAAATTGCATACCTCCACCTCTCATTCTTTCCGGTCAAAGTAGATATTCTTCCCCCAGGCCGACAGAGGAATGCCCATGACCACATCGTCAGAGACTATACCCTCTTTTCGCGCCACAACCCCTATACGGTACATGATGCGGTTATCCACATTAAGGAGTGAAGCCAGTTTCACTGCTGAGCCCAGAGCAATCCCAAGGTCCAGAAGCCGCATGACGCACTGGGGTCCTTTAAATTCTCTCTTCTCCTGAGGCACAAGGTCACTACAGCGTTCAAATCCACATGCCCCACAGTTGAGCCCTGCAGGCTGGGCATCTTTCAACCCCACGAGGACCACAACTTCAGAATCGAGCACATTCTTCCCATCTCGGATAAACCCTCGAATATTTTCTTGCTCCCCGTACCGCACCATCGCTTCCCCAAGGCGGCGAACATCCTCACCTTCAAGAATCCGCACCGTCACAAAATCTTTACCCACTGCCTTCGGGGCCGTTTTCGCCGCCACTACCATAAGTCTCGCCACCTCAAGAATGGCCTCCCGCATAGCGTCATCCTCCCCTCATTGGAGAATGAAGTTGTGCAAACCCAGAGACCTCCCATACTCCAGGACATCTCGGTACACTTGGTCGCTCACTACCTTCGCAATTTCCGGAAACTCTCTTGCCCGGTACAGCGGACGGTACTGTCGAAGAAGCGTCACATAAACATCGCGAGAAACGCTCGTAGCGAGGAATCGGAGATTATCTTTGGCCTCGTCCTCGAGAGAGGGTATGATGAGAATACGGACTATCAGCCCTCGACGAGCAACACCTTCCTCGTTTAGCACAACATTACCAACTTGGGCAAACATCTCACAAATGGCCTCACGGCACACCTTAGGGTATTGTGGAGCTTGAGAGTACCGTATGGCACTCTCTTCCTTAGAGTATCGCATATCCGGAAGGTAAATGTCCACAAGGCCCCGAAGGGAGCGAAGCACCTCAAGGTCTTCATACCCACTCGTGTTGTACACAAGGGGAACGGACAGACCTCTTTTGCGGGCCAAGGTAAGAGCGTCAAAAATCTGGGGAGTAAAATGCGTCGGTGTCACAAGGTTAATGTTGTGGCATCCCCTTTTCTCAAGGGCAAGCATAATCGCTGCAAGATCTTCCACCGTGAGTTCCATCCCTTCACGAAAGTGACTGATAGTATAATTCTGACAGTACACACAGGCCATGTTACACCCTGAGAAGAAGATAGTCCCTGAACCTCGAAATCCACTGAGGATTTCCTCCTCCCCAAAGTGAGGATGGAAGCTCGCTACCCAAGGCAACATACCCCCACCACAGAATCCTCGCTCGCCTCTAGTCCGGTCAACCCCACACCGGCGAGGGCACAGAGAGCAACTTTGCAATCGCTTATAAAGCTCGCTCAACACGATACCTTGTCTTCTGGGAGATAAGGAACTTTTACAAAAATTCCTCGCAAAGGAACATCAAGGGCACAAAGATCATGGCGTTCCCCCGGTTCTACCCGGAGAGCCATCCCCGCCTCAACAGGAACATCCTCCTCGTTAAGCCTCAAGATGCCCCTTCCCTCAAGAATAAAAAACGTTTCCTCAACCTCTCGGTGGTAGTGTGCTCCCATACTCGTTCCTGGCTTCAGGTACACAATGCCACAATCAAGGCGTGGACCCCGAAAGAGATACTTAATCCCCCAATCGCCCTCACGAAATGCCTTGTCCTTCTCGTGAACGACCTCCATACTCTCCCTCCTACCAGGCTTCCTCAAGAAGCGCCACGAGATTCTCAACACGCATGGGGCGTTGATTTTCAAGGATGCTTCGCCCAATGCGTTCTTCCCGTACAACTCCCGCAAGGGCTTCCCTCGGCACACCAAAATCCCGTAGCCTCGTCCGCAACCCTACCCGAGCCAAAAACGCTAAGAAAGCCGACGCGAGGGCCTCCGCAAAACTTCCCCCTTCCCCCTCCATAATCCCTATACACCGAGCGATATCCCGATACCGCTCCTCAAGGACGCTGCCATTAAAACGGATGACGGGGGGCAAAAGAATGCCACAGGCTTCACCATGGGGAATATTGAAATCCGGACCAACCATATGGGCAAGGCCGTGGCATGGACCAGAGGAGGCATTAGCAAAGGCCATAGCACTCAACATACTCCCTTTGGCCACCTGTTTCCGAAATAGGGGATTCTTTCCTTCTTGAACCGCCAAGGGCAGGTATTCCCAGAGAAGCCCAATAGCTTCACGCGCTAAGACGTCAGTAATGGGGTTGGCATAGGGGCTTGTGTACGCCTCAATAGCCTGCACAAGAGCGTCCACCCCACTGATTGCCGTGCGGTACGGAGAAAGAGAAAAAGTGTACGTGGGATCGATTAAGGCTACTCGAGCAACTAAAAAGGGACTTCGAAGGCTCTTTTTGAGTTTCCTGGTAGCATCGGTCAAGACAGCGTTATTTGTCATCTCCGATCCTGTCCCTGCTGTGGTAGGCATGGCAATCCAAGGGAGAGCAGGACGAAGAAGCGGTGCACCTTCAAAATACGGAATAACACTCTCTCCGTTCGGCACCACACCAGCGATCGCTTTCCCACAATCCAGAACACTCCCTCCGCCGAGCGCCACGATGCTGTCACAGTTGGCCTCTTGAGCCATCTTTATCCCCTTGTCAACAACCTCAAGGGTCGGCTCAGGAGGAACGCCACTGAAAACAACCGCTTCACAAGATGCAGAGGCAAGAGATTGGAGCACCTCATCAAGAACCCCCGACTCCTGAGCAAAACGTTGACCCACCACGACCAAAGGTCGCCTTCCAAAACGTTTGAGGTGTTCCCCAACCCGCTTTCCCTCACCCGGGCCAAAGTAGATTTCTTGAGGGAGACGGAAAACAAAAGACTCTTGCATTGCTACTCCCCCACAATTTGGACAATAATTGTTCGCGAACGGGGACGGTTGTCAAAATCAACCAGAATGATATCCTGCCAAGTCCCAAGGAGGAGTTTCCCTTCCACAAAAGGCACAACAAGAGACGGACCAGAGACCTGAGCGCGCACATGGGCGTAGCCGTTACCATCCTGCCATCGTGCATTGTGCTCATAGAAGGCAGCAGCCGGTGCAATTCTTTCCCAGAAATCCTTAATATCTTTGACAAGACCGGGTTCGAACTCTGCTGTGGTGAGCGTCGCTGTGGTTCCTGGAAGGAAAAGGCACACAATACCTGAAGAGACACCAGACGTCTGTAAAATCTCCGCCACCCGCTCGGTCAGCAAAACGACGTCGGTATGTCCTTTCGTTTCCACTTGGATTTTCCTCGTAATTACCATTACAGCCTCCTCCACACTCCCACAACTCTTCCCACTACGTTAACCGTACTTTCTTCCTTCCCCTCCCAGAGAGAGACTTGCTCAAGGAACACTCTCCCTCGACTCACAAGGAAAAGCAATGCTTCTCCTTCAAAGCGACTTCCCCGCTCAACGAGAAGGTAATCCCCCTCAAGGATATGCCAGCGACTGAAAGCTCCATCTTGCACCAAGAAGACAAAACACTCCCCATCACCGACAAGGTGCTTCGGAAAAGGGAAAAAAGCACGAGCAAAAGTAAGGAGAACCCCATCCCGCGTCTGGACTACTTCCCGCAAAAGGGGAAGGAGCACAAGTTCCCCTGAAGCAACGCCTTCACCACTGACTGAGACGAGCTCAATGGCCCGAGGCTTTGCAGGCTTACGACGAATGAAACCCTTTTCCTCAAGTTTCCGAAGATGGTAGTGAACACTGCAGGAAGAGTGCAAACCAACCGCCTTCCCAATTTCCCGCACTGTAGGAGGATACCCCGTTTCCTGACAGTACCGAACGATGAACGAGAGGATTTCCTCTTCTTTTGGGGAAATGGGACCTTTTGGTTTCATGGCCTCAGGGAATGACCGGACAGGTCAGCGTTCTCTTCACTCCGTTCATAGAGTGAATTTCCTTGAGAACAACCTCCCCAATTTCCCGGTTGCTCTCAACTTCAACCAGGGCGATGATATCAAACGGCCCCATGATCCGATCAACACGGAGAAAATAGGGGAGCTGGCTCAACTCTTTTTTAATTCCCTGAGCCTTTCCAGCCTGAACCTGAATGAGGATGTATGCTTGAACCGCCAACCACCTGCACCCCTATAACACGTCCCGAGACGTGACTCGGATAATCTCCTCAATATACCGCCGAAGCGCTTTCGGCAGACCAGGAAGATCGAGATTCAAGAAACCCTGGGTTAAGAGAGAAAGCGCTTCTTCCCTCTTCAGACCTCTTGCCCGGAGGTAGTTCACCGCTTCTTCTTCAAAGGGACCTACCGCAGCCTCGTGAGAGAGACGTGCTTTCGGTGCTCCATGCACCTCAAGCTCAGGAATAGAGACAATCTGGGCTTTCTCCGAAAAGAGAATCCCTTTACACTCAAGGTGCGCTTGAACATCGTCATGAAAAGCGATAAGCCTTCCCCGTGCAAAAACTTGCGCTTCGTCCATGGCACAGACCCGAGAAATGGAGCTTCCCCGACACCCCTTATTCTTAAGCAAAAGTGTGGATCCAAGATCGATGTATGAACTCCCCTTAGCGAAAACGATGTTCTGGAACGTCGCTTGTGCCCCCTCTCCCTCCAAGAGAACCTGAGGAAACGCCTGAATAGAAGCAAGCGGCTTCAAAAGAACATAAGTGCTGCTAAAGAAGGCATTCTTTCCAAGCTTTGCTACTGTCCGGGGGCGAACGTGAAACGATTCACCCCAGTTGTGCACCATGGTAAAGGTGAGGCGAGCATTGTCCCCGATGTAGAACTCGCTCACCCCAATATGGACACCACTTTCCGCCCCTCGAACTGAAGCACACCCTGTGATGAGATTCACTTCTGCGCCGTCTTCAAGAATCACAATGTTATGAACGCTCTGTACTCGTGCTACCTCTGAGACAAGGAGACAGGCCTGAAGAGGGACCTCAATCTTGACGTTAGAGAAAACTCGAATGAAGTATCCCTCTGTCGGGCAGAGCTCGGCAAAAGCGGTGTACTTATCGGCGTCGACCGGAACAAGACCCCACCAGTACTCAAGAAGCTCAGGATACCTGGCAAGCGCTTCCCGAGAACTCATAATCTCAAGCTTTCCCTCGAAAGCCTTCTGCACTCTCTCGTACACCGCTGAACGATCCACCTGAAGGTACGTGGCTGCTCTTTCACCCTCAAGCTCTACACCCGCATAGAGCGCCGCCTCTTTCAGCCGTTCCTCTATTTCCCGGAGATCTTCAACAGGTTCTCGAGGAGAACAGACGTAAAACTGCGAAAGGTCAACATCTGGCCCGAGAGGGGCTTTTTTCGTCAGAGCTCTTTCCGCCCGTTCACGCAAATCTCTGAGGTATTCCTCCTGAACCCTCATCGTTCACACCTCGCACACTCTCCGTACCCTTTCTCCTTGATGTCGGCAAAAAGGTCTCGGGGGTTCCCACTGCACACGATCCGACCGTTCATGAGAACATGACCTCGATCGGCGTTGAGGTATTCGAGAATATACCCCGTATGGGTAATGATCAGACCAGAACGTCTCTTGGTGCGCACCTGGTCACGTTCGAAAAGCTCTCGCAAAGCCCGACCCACAAGAGCGATACTGTCGAGATCCACACCCGATTCGGGTTCATCAACCATGGAGAACAGCGGACGCTGGAGAAGCAGTTGCAAAAGCTCTGCCCGTTTCATCTCACCTCCGGAGAATCCTTTTCCAACGTCGCGATCGAGGAGATACGAGCAATTCACTCTTTCGGCAATCTCTTCGAGAGCATCAGTTATACCCCGCTTTTCCAAAATAATTCGCCCAAGGGACCGGAGAGTAATACCACTGATTGTGGGCATCTTCTGAAAGGCCATGCCAATACCAAGACGGGCCCGCTCTTCCACGTCAAGGCTGGTGATATCCTTCCCCTGGAAGAAAATCTTTCCCCCTACAACACGATACCCCGGTATCCCCATGATTGCCATAAGGAGCGTGGTTTTCCCTGCACCATTGGGGCCAAGGAGGACATGGACCTCGCCTTCTCCAATTTCAAGATCAACACCATCGAGAATGAGCGAATCACCAACCGCCACCCTAAGGCGCTCTATGTAGAGCATAGCATCCTCCCCCGCCCCATTATACCATGACTACCTGTGGCTTATCGAACCCGTTAAAGTTTGTGGCCGAGGCCCAGGAATAGGCTCCAATGTCGGGAACCACGATGAGGTCATCAACCTCAAGGGGTGGAAGGAGAACATCCTCAGCCACCACATCAAGAGAGTCGCAGGTCGGACCAGCAAGCGTTGCAGGAACTTCCTCCTCGCCCCCTTTTAGAGCATAGAAGGAGAAACGAGCTTTGTCGAAGGGGATAGCAGAGAATGTCCCGTACAGCCCATCATCAAGGTAGTACCATACCTTCCCCGAACGCCAGGCCTTCCCAATAACTCTGGTGAGCAATATTCCCGCATTCCCGACGATGCTCCGTCCGGGTTCAGCAATAACCCGAAATCCCTGGGAGAGGAAAGGTCGAAGCAGTGGATAGAGGACCTCACTCACTGCCTCAAGACTTGCCTCTTGCCCTTCCCCAGCATACGTCTGGAGCGGGAAGCCACCACCAATGTCAATGAGAGTGAGGAAAAGACCGTACTTTTGGGCTTCCTCAAGAATATCCTCCACAATGTGCACAGCCGTCACATACGTTTTAGGGTTATGACAAGGAGAACCGACATGAAAGCTCAGACCAACAGGACGAAGCCCCATGTCGTAGGCACGCTGCAGGAGTTCCAGGGCTTCTTCAGGAGGAGCACCGAACTTATACGAAAGATCAATACGACTTCCGTTTGAGGGAGTTTTCAGGCGCAGCACAAGCTTTGCCTCGGGATAAAAACGCGCAATCTTTTTGAGCTCTTCCTCATTGTCGTAAGTCATGAGAGAAACCCCAATTTGCCGAGCATAGAGAAGGCCCTCACGTTTCTTAATGGTGTTGGCAAAAATCATTCGCTCTGGAGAAACGCCGAAGCTTGCCACAAGCGCAATTTCTTGCGACGAGGCAACATCAAACGAGGACCCTAAGGAAGCCAAAAGTCCGACGACCGAAGGATGAGGATTCGCTTTGACCGCATAGAATACTTCAACTCCTGGGAGGAAACGCTGAAAAGCACGGTAATTCGCTACAATCCGTTCCCGCAGAAGAACAAGGAGAGGGGTGCCAAATTGCGAGACAAGTTCAGCAATCTGCTCTTCACCAAGCGGAAACGCCTCTTTCTCAAGAAGCCATGTTCTCCCCATGTATGCACAGTCACCCGGTTCTTCAAGCAAAGTACCTCTTTGTGAGGTCCGCATGAAGTATAGTCATTTCTCCCCCCCTTTGCAATATACTCCGTCACCGAATGAGGAAAAAAATAAGGGCAAAGAGGGTAAGGAGGTAAAAGGCAGGGTGCAGGGACTTCCCCCGACGGAGGATGAGGGAGAGCACCGTGTACACCAGAATCCCAGAAGCACAACCCTCAGCAAGTGACAGAGTGGCAACAGCGACTCCAAGGGCGCAGAAGGCAGGGATGCCTTCGAGAGCATCCCGAAAGGCAACGCCACCAAGGAGCTCCACCATAGAAAAGCCTCCCACACAGAGAGCGGGAACAGCCACAAAAGCGGGAAGGGAAGGTAAGTACCGAAAGAAGAAGAAAGAAAAGAGCAAACCCCCACCACACACTATCCCAGCAAGACCCCGCTTTCCCCTTTCTCCAATGGCAAGCGCACTCTCTGGTGCAGGAAGACACCCTGGAACGCCCAAAAGTAAACCTGGGAGAGTACCCAGAATACCAAAGCAGATACCCCGACGGAACCTTGCAAAATCCTCGTTCAGCCGGGTAAGAAAACCTCCAAGAAGCCCAAGAACCTCAAAGAACACCAAAAGTGCCCCAATGAGGGTAACACTGAGGGTGCCGTACTGCAAAGCTCCAGAGACATCGACTGGGAAAAGACGAAGTTGCAACCCTCCATCCGTTACCGGAGCGAAAGACCAAAGGCCTTTCACAAAGGAGAAAAGCCCTGTTGTGAGCATTCCAAAAAGTGCCGCTCCTTTAAAACGAAGGGCAAAAAGCACAAAAGCAACGAGAATCCCCAAAAGCACCGCCAGAACCCGAGGATGTAGAAAGTCCCCAAACTCGAGCCACCCAGATGTGCTCGGTACAAGAATTCGCCCTTCAAGAAACCCCCGCACCAAAAGAATCAACCCAAAACCCCCAGCAAGAGCAAAACGAAGATTCACCGGAAACAGACGGAACAATCGACCCCATCCTGGCCAGAGGGACACAAGAAAGGCTGCACCACTCCCCAAAAGAAGCGTTCCCATTGCGACTTCCGGAGGGAGGTAGAGCTCCTCACAGAGGAAAGTGGAAAGAGCACCCAAGGGAAGAAAGGGAAGAACTACGAGGGGAAGGTCTGCAAAAATGCTCACGATCAGCGTTCCTAAGGAAGCAGCGAGAAAGAGTACGGGATTCCCTTGCGCCCGGAGAATCGGGAAAACACCAAAAAACATCACAAGACCTGCGAGCACTTCCTGTTCCCATCGTCTGCTTCCTTTCACGACTGCCTCCCTGTACAATAAGGCCAAAAAGGAGAGATGGTTATGCGCTTACACCGAAAATGGTTGCTCCTTTTTGGGCACCTTTGCATCGTCTTTGGGTGCTTCCTCATTACCTGGGGTATTTACCTCCTTCCAGTTTCCCGTCCTACTCTATCGCACATTGTTACGAGACCGCTTTTTTGGGGTCTTTTCTCTCTCATGGGTGGGATATGCGCAAATTTCCATGGTTTTTGCCGCTGCGTCCGTGGCGAATGGAAAACCTAAAAAGGGGGAGCTTTCTCCCCCTTAAAGGTCACGGTGTACCGGTAATCACCGCAGGGTTAACCCCAGGATTTCCGGCTTCATCGGGAACCATAAAAAGACCGATAGGTGTAAAGACGACCTGCTGCAACTTCCAGCCACAAGTTGGTCGCCCAAAGCGTTCCCGCTTATTGTTACTGTCTTCGTATCAGCACCAAGTCGAATGTTCGCAAAAGGAAACGACGACGTTCGCCCAGCGCTCACAAACCAGAAACCACCATGCTTCCCACTCCTTTCCCACGATGCCCCCATCATACCATCCTCATGAAGCCTCTTTCTTTTTCTTTTTCCGAGGTCGTGATTTCCCATAAGTTCCCATGAAGATTTTCCCTCGACGAGTACGATGATCTCCTTTCCCCACAAGGAAACCCCCTTTCTCTTTTTTGTTTTTGTCCCTTAGTATACCAAAAAGCTCCCTGTGCCATGGAAGTATGGAGAAAGTGTTTGTCTTCTTCGAGAACCCTTTTGCTATATGCGAGAGAAATGGCAAACTTCCGCTAAGCTAGCGCAACACTCACTAGCCCCTTGAAAGCAAGTCGAACCCAGTGGGTCTTCTGCACCGATTCCCGCAACACTCCAGGAGATGCAGCTACTCCTCCACAATGAGACGTCGGTCACTACAGGATCGACATTCAAGCTGAATAGTGCTGTGATGGATATGGAATTCCTGACGCAACACCGCAGCGATGTCCTCGCGAAGCACATCTGCTTCTTCAAGGGTTGCACACTTTGCTACAACATGGAGTTCAGCATAATGCTCTTTTTCGCTCAACGACCAAAGGTGCACATGGTGGACATTTTCTACTCCCTCCATGCGCTCCAGGCGTTCCTTAATGTGCTCCGGTTGTACATGACGAGGACTCCCTTGCATGAGGATACGAAGGGTCTCCTGGAAAAGCGGTACCGCCTCTCGGAATAGAAAAATAACGATGCTCAAACTTAAAAGGGAATCGAGAGCAACAAACTTGAAGAACCGAATGAGCACAACACCAAAGACCACAGCACATGACGACAAGGTATCAGAGAGGAGGTGCAAGAAGGCACTCCGAACACCAAGGCTTCGGTGGGACAAGGGGAGAAGAAGAACCACTGAAGCGAGATTCCCCGCAAGACCAAAGAGGGCAACCAGGAGAGCCGTATCAGCCTCAAGAGGTACCGGATACACAAGACGAAACAATGCTTCGTACACGAGGTAGCCACTCACTCCAAAGAGGAAGAGCGTGTTGAGAAACGCGGCTAAAACCTCTGCGCGCCGATATCCATAAGTCCGCTCTGGAGTTTGGCGCCGTCGAGCTATACGGACGGCAAGAAAGGTCACCACAAGAGACAGGGTATCTGTGAGGTTGTGGAAGGCATCAGAAAGGAGGGCGAGGCTTCCTGAGAGAAGCCCTCCAACAACCTCGAGAGCAAAAATACCACAGTTGAGGATAATACTCACAAAAAGCGCTGAAGAAGGCGTACTGTGGTCCACGTCTTTATGGCTCAAGCCCCCGGAGACCCGGGGGCTTCACATCACGTCACCGTAACAGGTTTTTCGCTTCTCCAGAAACCATGGATATTGCAGTACGATGTGGCATAGAGCACCCCAGAGCGATCAAGCTTCACCACAAAAGTCGCCTGGGGTTGCGTATACGCAGGACCCTGGTTGGCTCCCGCAACACTCTCTCCGTGAGCGGTGAACTCCATTCTGCCAAGCTCATAGGGGAACTTCTCTCCTTCAGGAGCAAAGTAGAGGGCAATCCAACGGATATGATGCTCAGTGGTATTAGGATGGGGGATTTCCTTCCCCACCGTCACCTGAAAAACCACAACTTCTCCTTTCCGGACTGCATCTGGACCTTCAATAACCGGAACGTGTTTCTCCTGCTTCCAATCCGCCGACTGGAAAAGATCTGCAAAGGCCACAAGAACACCTCCTCAGAAGCTCTTAAAGGATGCCTTCGGGGACCCACAAATGGGGCAAAAATCAGGCACGACACCCTCTACAGTGTACCCACACACCGGACAGATGGACACCACTCCAAGCTCGAGGTCCTTTCCCTGGAGCGCAGCTTCCTTTGCCCTGCGATACATCTCGGCATGGATTTTCTCTGCCTCAAGAGCGTAATGGGTACTCCGTTCTGACTCCTTCTCGCCTTGGAACTTGGCAACTTCGTTGTACACCGGGTACATTTCCTCAACCTCGAAGGTCTCTCCAGCAATCGCCATGTCGAGATTTGCCACGGTATCGTTGATATTCCCCAAGGCCCGATAATGGTTTGTAGCGTGCACTTGCTCCGCGTACGCTATAGCGCGGAAAAGGCGAGCAATGTTTGGTTTCCCCTCTTTTTCCGCCACTTCAGCAAAAATGAGGTATCGCATATGAGCTTGGGATTCCCCAGCATAAGCATGTTCCATGTTCGCTTGGGTCATCTTGTGAGAGATTTTCGCCATATGCCAACCTCCCCTTCGCGTGCTTTTTAGGAGAAAACCAAGGATTTCCATCCCCTATTCCGGAAACCCCCTAAAATTTTGTGCTCTTTTGCCGAACAATAAGGATGGAGAGGAGGAAAGGAAGTGGCTCTGAGGATTCGGAAAAACCAAGACCGTAACCGCTACCGGGAAATCATTGCCTGCGTCCTTGAAGAAGCAAAGGGACATCGCCCCCAGGACCATGGAAAAGCTACGTCCGAGAAATCTGCGCCCAGCAAGGGTGAGGTACAATAGTAGAGGAGTCCTGGGAGGTGAAATCATGCAGACGATAGAACTCCACGGTGCAAAGGTTCCGGTCATCGGGCTTGGTACGTGGGATCTTCGAGGTGAAGAAGGGTATCAGGCGGTTCTGAGCGCCCTGTCTTTGGGATACCGTCACATCGATACCGCCGAATTCTACGAAAATGAGAGAGAAGTTGGCAGAGCCATAAAAGACTCTGGACTCCCCAGAGATGCAATCTTCTTGACCACAAAAGTTTGGTACACTCATCTTCGCTTCCAAGACCTCATCCGTTCCTGCGAAGCAAGCTTGCAACGACTCGGAACCGATTACGTAGACCTTTACCTTATCCACTGGCCGAATGAAGCCGTTCCCCTCGAGGAAAGTCTAGAAGCTATGGAAAAGCTCAGAGCAGAGGGAAAAATCCGTTTCATTGGGGTGAGCAACTTCGATACTCACCTTCTTGACAAGGCTCGAACGATAGCCCGCTCTCCTATTCTGACGGATCAGGTTGAGTATCACCCCTATTTCTCCCAGGGACCTCTCCTTGAGTACTGCCAGAACAACCGTATTATCCTCACCGCATACTCTCCTCTCGCCAGGGGAAGACTGTTGCAGGATCCACTGCTTGTGCAGATTGCCGAAAAGTACGGAAAGACCGTTGCGCAGGTTGTCCTCCGCTGGCTCATTGAGCAGGATATGGTAGTCGCAATTCCCAAAGCCAAGAACCCTAAGCGACAAAAGGAGAATCTCGACATTTTCGACTTTTCCCTCACCGAAGAAGAAAAAAGAGCTATTTCTCGCCTTGACCGGGGACAGAAAGTAGCCACAAGACTCTGATGCGGTACATCCTTTTCGTGCTCTTCCTCATCCTTTCTTGGGTAGTCCCATCCGAGGCATCTCCACGATACGTTTTCCTCTTCATCGGGGATGGCTTAGGTCAAGAGGAGATTGACCTTTTCACAGAAATTGCCCAGCGCCCTGCTTTCGTCGAGTTCCCAGTACATGTTCTCCTCAAGACGCACACTCAAGACGGCAGGGTACCTGACTCGGCCGCCTCCGCCACAAGCATCGCCTGTGGTATCAAGGTCCGAGAAGGAATTCTTGCACAGGACGACTGGGGTCGCCCCATCAAGACCATAGCCGAAAAAGCAAAAGAAAGGGGGTACCGAGTCGGCATCATTACTAATGTGGCACTCAATGACGCAACCCCTGCTGCCTTTTATGCCCACACCGATTCTCGAAGAAGGTACGACGATATCGCCTGGCAAATGGTGCAAAGTGGTTTTGACCTCTTTGTGGGCGGTGGTATGGTGAGCTCAAGCAAAGAGGAACAGGAGAATATCCTCAATAGTGCCAGAAAGCGAGGCTACGTGGTGATAAGGAGCTTCGAGGAGTTCCTCGCTCTTAAAGCAACACCGGCCATTGCCCTCTTTCCCTTTGTCTTTGCCATAGACCGAAAGACAGCACACCCAACCCTTGCCCAGTGTGTTCGCAAGGCCATAGAACTCCTTAGCAATTCTTCCGGGTTTTTCCTTATAGTCGAGGGGGGGCGAATCGATTGGTGTAACCACATGAACGACCTCCTTTCCTCCTTGCAGGAACTTGAGGATTTCAACGCAGCAATTTGGGAGGCTCTCCTCTTTGGAAGGAAGCACTCCCAAGAGACCCTGATTCTTGTAACTGCGGATCATGAAACCGGAGGGCTCAGGCGGGAGAGAACAATCCAAGTTGTGCTCCCCTCTCAACGAGGCTCGTATGACTTTTTCTTCACTGAACTCCGGAGTACTCCCCGTAAAGAAGAGGCGCTCTGGGAATTTCTGACCTCCTTCTGGGAGGGACAAAACGAGAAAACCGTAACGAGAGCTTTGCGAGATTTCTGTGTTTCTGGAGATGAGAAGGCCCTCTGGATTTCCCTTGCCCGGTCAATCGCGGAGGAAATCGGTGTCGTCTGGACCACGCTGGGGCATACTGCTGCTTCTGTCCCCCTCTACGCTTGGGGAAAAGGTGCAGATTGCTTCACCAGCGCTAGCGATAACACTGACATCGCCCAAATCCTTGGAGCAATCTTCACCGGGAAGATTGTTCCCGAAAAGGTGTTTTGACATAAAGGGTGGGTCGTATGTTGCAGAGAGGAAAAGTTCTGCATACCGAAGGAGCATACGCCCTTGTCCACATGGAAAAGGGCAAAGGATGCGGCGGAGAACGATGTCCTCTCAGCGCTCCCTTCATCAACGATGCGCGGAGCGATTTTTACACCGTCCGCGCCCGAAACGATATACATGCATCCCCCGGGGATATGGTGCTTGTTGAAGTACAAGATCAAACCATCCTTGCCATAGCCTTTTTCCTTTACATCATTCCTTTGCTCTTTGCCTTTTCTGTCTATGCCCTCTTGCGATTCTTCTTCTCCCAAGAGCTCATCGCAATTTCAGGACTTCTGGGGAGCGTTGGAGCATCATTCCTGCTCCTCCGCAGACTCAACAAACAATTTGCCATTGAGTACCGGATTGTCGATTTGGTGAATCCACGAGAGTGTACCCAGTGTCCCCTCTTCTTGCGGCCCAGGCGGTGAAAGTAATGAAACATCTGCGGAGCATGTTCTTCGAACAAAAAATCCAAGGGTATGGAACCATCTCTGTCGGGTTTTTCCTCCTTTTCGTCTTTGCGGCGTTCCACAGAAGACTCGTGGTGGAGCCACCGCTTGTGTGGCTATCCCTCCTCTTTGGGGGCACTGCCTTGCTGGCTTTTGGGATCTCTCTCCTTATCCTTGAGAGAAAAGCCCTTTTCCAAAAAGCTGCTGAACAAGAGAAACTGCTGAGGTTCCTTCTTGAGTATATCCCTGACCATGTGTACTTCAAAGACCGAAAGAGCCGCTTCATTGGTGGCAGCCGCTCCCTCGCCCAGTACTTTGGCCTTGAACGCGTTGAGGACCTCATTGGGAAAACCGATTTCGACTTCTTCGCTTCCCCTCATGCCGAAGAGGCCTATGCTGACGAACAGCGGATTCTGACAACAGGAGAGACCATCGTAAACAAAGTAGAACGGGAAACATGGCCTGATGGACGGACAAGCTGGGTACTGACGACGAAAGTTCCTTTCCGGAACGACAAAGGAGAAATCATTGGGATTGTTGGGATTTCGAAAGACCTCACCGAGCTCAAAGAAAAGGAAGAAGCCCTCGAGAGGGAACGACAATTCTTAAACAGCGTCTTTGAAGGGATTCAAGATGGTCTCTCAGTGCTTGACCGCAACTTTACCATCCTCCGAGTGAATTCCTTCATGGAGCGTCTCTACGAGGAAGCCATGCCTCTCGTGGGAAAGAAGTGTTACGAAGCGTACTATGGACGTCAAACTCCGTGCTTTTTCTGTCCCACCATCCCGGCCATGGCAACCGGGAAAAAAGTAACCCATGTTGTTCCCTACATGAAGCAAGGTGAGGTTCGAGGCTGGCTTGAACTCACTGCATATCCCTTTTTCGATAGAGATGGCAAGGTCCTTGGGGTGATTGAATACGTTAAGGATGTCACCGACCGTATCACGGTGGAAGATGCTCTCCGAGAGAATGAGCGTAAATTTCGAACACTCACTCGCCTTGCGCCGGCAGCGATCGTTATCTACCAGGATAACCATTTCGTGTGGTGTAACGAAGAAGCTGAACGGCTCACTGGGTACAGTCAGGAGGAACTCCTCTCGCTTTCCCCAGACTTCTTGGTCCATCCGGATTTCCGGGAAAGGGTTCGAAAAAACGTTGCCCTCAGGCAGGAGGGCAAAGAAGGTGAACTCCAGTACGAAGTGAAAATCGTGCGCAAGGACGGCGAAGAACGCTGGATTCTCATCCGTGGGGCCACTATCCGCTACCAGGGAAGATATGCGGGACTTGCCGTGTGCCTTGATATCACTCAAGAAAAGGAACGCGAAGCCCGACTTCTCCACCTCAATGCGGTTCTCAAATCCGTCCGCAACGTGAACCAGCTCATCACTCGCGAAAAAAATCGAAAAAAACTTGTCCAAGGAATCTGCCGAGAACTCGTTGAGGGATGCGGGTATACCGGCTCTTGCGTCGTGCTCTTCCCAAGAAACGGCGACCCCCCCCACAGGGTAGCCTTGGGGTTTTCTGAAGAAGCCCTTGAGGCTTTCAGTGCCTCGTGTGACCTTGAGAGAGCTCGCGAAGAACTCAAGGAGCTAACGGTGAAGAAGGTTCAAAAAATTACC
The DNA here is from genome assembly GCA_025060675.1 of Candidatus Caldatribacterium sp. Lineage (GTDB taxonomy): Bacteria > Atribacterota > Atribacteria > Atribacterales > Caldatribacteriaceae > Caldatribacterium. The sequence goes on along the minus strand of JANXBI010000018.1, from coordinate 33,354 downwards.
TCCGAAGACCCTTGCGCAGCCCCTTTTGTGTACCTCCTCCGGCCCAATGAGGGGCTTTTCGTTGCTCCCCTTGAGTGGGGAGAGACCCAGTATGGCTTTATCGTCGCATCGCTCCCTCTTTCCTTTCTGGAGGACGAGGAAGAGGAAATGCTCTTTCTTGAGCTCTCTCAGGACCTTTCCTTCGCCCTCTACAGCATCGACCTTGAAAAAGCTCGCCAAGAAGCGCAAAAGGTCCTCGAAGCGAGTGAAGAGAAATTCCGGACCCTTGCCGAGTCGCTGCCTGTTGCGGTGCTCATCCGAACAAAAGGAGAATGGGCATACATCAACCCCTTCTTCGAGGCCCTCACCGGGTATGAACCTAAAGCGCTCACAAGGAGTAACCTCTGGTTGGAAATCGCTCCTGAGGGAGCCTACATCATCAATCAATGGGAACAGGGGTTAGGATTGGTGCCCTTTGAGCGGGAATTCACCTTGGTCACCTCAGGCAGCCAAACGAAATGGGTTCTCGCTCGTTTCACCCCCGTACGATACAAAGACGAAGAGGCACTCCTTGTGCTCCTCCTTGACCTAACCGAGCGGAAGCTTGCCGAGGAACGCATTCGATACCTCACCTTCCACGACATTCTCACTGGACTTTACAACCGGACATTCTTCGAGCATGAGATCAGCCGTCTCGACGTTCCAGAAAACCTCCCCTTGAGTGTCATCATGGGAGACCTAAACGGCCTGAAGCTCGTGAACGATGCTTTCGGCCACGCCATGGGTGATGAACTCCTCCGCCAGGCTGCTCGAATCCTTGAAAAGGTATGCAGCAACCGGGGAATTGTTGCTCGGCTTGGGGGAGACGAGTTCGTAGTGCTCCTCCCCCATACCTCAAGCGCAGAAGTGCAAGCTATCGGTGAGCAAATTCAAAGAGAATTCAGAAAAGCCCAAACTGGCTCTATCCCCTTGAGCATTTCGCTTGGGTATGGTACGAAAGTCACCCCCGAGCAGCCTTTTGATGAAATCCTACGTATCGCGGAAAATTGGATGTACCAACGAAAGCTCACCGAAAGCTTAAGTTTCCACAACCAAGTCCTGCAAGCTTTCAGAGCATCCTTGCGCGCGGTGACTCAAGAAACCGAAGAGCACTCCCAGCGTATCCGCAACCTCGCCCTACAGCTTGGAAAAGCCTTAGGGCTCTCACAGCGAGAACTCGATGAGTTGAGTCTCCTTGCCGAATTCCACGATATTGGAAAAATCGCCATCCCCCAGAGTGTTCTCGAAAAGCCTGGGCCTCTCGATGAGGAGGAATGGGCTATCGTGAAGAAACATCCAGAGGTAGGGTTCCGCATTACCCAGTCCATCTGGGAGCTTTCCTCCATCGCCAACTATATCCTGTTCCACCATGAACGCTTCGATGGCACAGGATACCCAAGAGGCCTCAAGGGTGAAGACATTCCCCTTCTTTCCCGAATCATCGCCATTTGTGATGCCTATGACGCCATGGTCACTGGTCGACCGTACCGAAAAGCGAGGACCAAAGAAGAGGCAATCGTGGAGCTTAGGCGTTGCAGCGGCACACAGTTTGACCCTAATATCGTAGAAACCTTTGTCGCGATTCTTGAAGGGCTGCAATCTCAGGATCCATCAGCCCAAACAAAGGAATCGTAAAAAGAAAAGGAAACCACCAGAGCCATTGCCTAGAGGAAATCAACGAGTAGGCAAGCGTAACACCTTCGCAAAGGCACTTTAAAGAGGCGCTCGTCTTGAAGAACCCTGCAACAATACCGATTCTTGACTTCACCAAAAGAACGTGTTACGCTCTTCCTCGCAGCCTTTTTCCAACAGCCTTGGAGAGAAGAACCAGGGAGGTCGTTGATGCATGCACTCACCGCTTGTGTTCTACGAACAGTGGATTGACGAATCCTGGGACTTTCTGAAGGTTGTGGCCTTTTTCTTGTACTGCTTCTGGATATATCAAACCTGCATTGCGCTCCGAGGTTTTTGCCCCCCTCCTCCCCTTCCTAAGGCCCGGGCTTTCCGGAGATTTGCCATCCTCATCCCTGCCCACAACGAGGAGAGAGTCATTCAACCCCTTTTGGAAAGCCTGAAACAACAGGATTACCCAAAAGAGTGCTTCGACGTTTACGTCGCCTGCGACTCTTGTACCGATCGGACAAGGGACATTGCCAAGGCCTGCGGAGCTTTCGTTCTCGAACGATACGACCCCCAACGTCCTGGGAAGACGTACAACGTTGGCTGGGCACTGACCCAAATCCCTCTTGAGCAATACGACGCGGTGGCCATGTTCGATGCCGATAACGTTGTGCATCCTTCCTTTCTTTCCCGTATGAATGACTACCTCGAAGCTCATGAAGACGCTGAAGTCATCCAGGGATACCTGGAAACGAAAAACCCCCACCACTCTTGGCTCACAAAAATGTACGCTCTCGCGTACTGGTATGCTAACCGCTTCTGGCAACTTGCCCGCGCAAATTGGGGTTTGTCGGCAACTCTTGGTGGTACGGGGCTTGTTGTGCGGACCTCCTGCCTCCTCCGCTTGGGGTGGAACCTGAAAAGCCTTACCGAGGATTTAGAGTTCAGCGTTCAGGTTGTTCTTGAAGGAGGGAGAGTCCACTGGAACGAATGGGCCATAACGTACGATGAGAAGCCCGCTCGCTACACTTCAAGCCACCGCCAACGGACCCGCTGGATGCAAGGACACTTTTTCATCCTCTGGCGGTACGGATGGAAACTCTTTGCGAAATTCCTCCTTACAGGGGGACTCCAGTACCTTGATTACTTCTTGTACTGCTTCACGCCTTTGGGCATCGTTCTCACCGTGGTGCTCATCGTCTTTGAGGCTCTTTGCCAGGGATCGAGCAATCCCTCTTTCCTCACCAATCTCTACCTGTGGATTCCTGTTGCGCTCATCCAAAGCGCGTACCAAGTTGTTCTTGGTCCTTCCCTGCGGAAGGGTCGGATTACCTTCAAGTACCTCCCTTACCTTGCTCTTTACACTTTCTATGGTTTCACCTGGATTCCTATAATTTTCTGGGGGCTCTTGGTGTCCTGGAACCAGAAACGGTGGGTAAAAACGGAACACATCTTCGATATCTCTATCAAGGATCTCCTGAAGGAGTCCCTCCCCTCAAAGTGAAACAGGGCCGCTTGTGCGGCCCAGTCCTTCATCCTTTCACTGCGCCCATGGTAAGACCGCGCACGATATAGCGTTGCACGGTGAGGGCAAGAAGGGTCGGAGGAAGAATGGCAAGAAGCAGCCTTGTTGAAACGTACCAGAACTGTACCCCTTGCGTGTGCTCTGTTCCAGCGATAATGATTGTCATGGGTGTGGCGTGTTTGTACGTTAAAACAAGGGCAAAGAGGAACTCGTTCCAGGCGAATGAGAAACAGATAATGATGGTAGCCACAAGGGCTGGAGCAGCAAGAGGAAGGGCAATCCTCCAAAAGGCCTCAAAACGGGAACACCCATCGACAAGAGCAGCTTCTTCAAGCTCCACCGGAAGCTCTCTGAACATGTCTTTCATGATGAGCACCGCAAAAGGCATGGCAAAAGTAGTATTCACAAAAATAAGGGCAATCCTCGAATCAAGAAGTCCAAGGGATTTCATGAGGAGGAAGAACGGTATAACGGTTGCAGCAGGAGGAAGAAAACGCTGCGAAAGAAACCAAAAGGCCATGCTCTGGTTACGCCACTTCACGTACCTGTAGCGAGCAAGACCATATCCCGCAAGGGTCCCAAGCATCACCGCAAGAAGCGAGGCAGAAATAGCGATAATGACGCTATTGGTGATACCCCGGAGGATTTCTGGACCCCGCTGCGTAAACTCGGTTTGCCAGTTACTCAGGGTAGGGGTAAACTGCAGCCAGGGGATGCTGCTCAAGCGAAAAACATCAGCTGGTTTTTTGAAGGAGGTAATAACCGTCCAGTAAAAGGGGAAGAGTACCCAGAGAAGCGCAATCACCACCACAATCCACACCAAAACCTCAGTCACGAGGGATCCTTTACGCCTCCGCATCGCACTCTCTCCTCATTCGTAAAGCTCCCGGTACCTTCGGAAGAACAAAAGCCCAATAACCATGGTGATGGCAAGGAGAAAGTAGGCCATGGCACTGGCATACCCAAGGTCGAAATTGCGGAGCCCCTGAGTGTAGATATAGAAGGTAAGGGTTCGAGTGGCTGTCCCCGGTCCACCGCTTGTAAGACTAAAGGGGATATCGAACGCCTTGAACGCGTCAACCATTCGAAGCATGATAACTGTTCCAAGAACTGGAGAGAGAATCGGGAGAGTAATATGCCGGAAAATGGCCCAACCAGAGGAAGTATCGATAATGGCCGCTTCGTAGATTTCGTCCGAGATGGATTGCAATCCTGCAAGGAGGATGATAAAGGCAAAAGGCGTCCACTGCCACACATCAACAAGGCATATCGCTAGGGTAGCCCACAAGGGATGGGAAAGCCAAGGTACCTTACCCACACCAATGTACTTTAAAAGGACATTAATTGGGCCGTTCTCCTCGTAGAACATCATGACGCCAAGATACCCCAAGGCCACAGGGGCAGTGAAAAGGGGCATGGTGAGGATAGAACGGAAGACTCTCAAGCCCTTCATTTTGCGGTTGAAAACCACAGCAAGACCAAGTCCAACAAGCGTTGTCACACAAACGCTGAAGGCCACAAAGATCAAAGTAAAGCGGAGCGTGCCCCAGAAACGGTAATCCCCAAACATCCGGAGGTAGTTAGCCACACCAGCAAATCCCGCAATTTTCCCATAGAGCACCTTGGAAAGACTAATCCGGAAGGAGTATACGAGAGGGAAAATGGTGAACACAAGTACCCAGAGAATAGCAGGAGCAACAAAAACGTTTCCCTTTTCTCTTACCCTTTGCCTCATCTGTCACTCTCCCTTTCCCTCAACACAAAAAGAAGGGGGAAGGGGGAAGCGCCCCTTCCCCCTTCCCCCTTTCGTGTTTCCCTCACTCTGGTTTGTATCCAATGGCCTCCTGGTAAATCTTCTTCAGCGTGTCCTTGCCGTAACGCTCTACAATCGCTTTCCACTCCTCAGCAATGCGGTTCAGCGCCTCTTCTGGAGACACTTGACCTGTTACTGCCTCAGAGAGGTGGATGTCGTACACTTCCCACATTTCTGGAGTGCCAGGGATACGAAGGTAAGTTTGGCGGAGCGGGTACTTCGTCCACATCTCTTCGTACGCGGTGACGAACTGGCGAGCGTCTTCAGCATCGTATCCAGTCGCTACGTACTCCTCGATGGTAGCTTTTCCAGTCGGCTGCAAGAAGTCGTAACTTGTTCCAGGATCAACACCTGTCCAGCCCCAGACGACGTTCCAGTGGTTAATCTGTGGCGTAGCTTGCCAGGAGAGGAAGTAAGCAGCTAACTCCTTGTTCTTACAGTATTTGGAGATGACACCATGCCAAGAGGCACCAACCGTGTTGGCGACAAAGTTCCTCTTGTGCACCCACTGCTTGGTCTCAAGGTCGTAGTACTTTTCACTCCCAGGGATGGGCGCAACGCCGAGCTTACCCTTAATATCAGAGCGATCGGGGAGTTGTGCGAGGGATCCAACGTCACCCCAAGACCAGCACATCACCGCTTTGCCACGGAGGAAAGCGTCCCATGCTTCACCAAGGCTCCATCCGAACATAGCAGATGGTCCGGTCTTAGAGAGCTTAATGAGCATGTTGAGCGCTTCGACGAATCCTGGAGTATTCACAAGAGGCTCCATAGTCTCAGGATCGAACCAGTACACGTTGTGGTAACGGGTGACTTTTGTGGGATCATCGCCAGGTGCAGGGGAGACAACGTACGGGGCAGAAAGCGCCATGAAGTGGAAGAAGCCCTGACCTCCAACCTTAAGGTGCATGCTAATACCGTAGTCTGGTTCTCCATCACCATTCCAGTCTTTGCCGTTGAAGAAATCGCAGATTTCGTAGACCTCTTCCCAGGTCCAGGGCGGAGTAGGCATATCCTTACCCTTTTCTTTCTTAAACTCTTCCTGCCACTTTGGATCGCTCAGAATGTCCCGACGATAGTAGATGACTTGACCGTCGTGGTCGTTGTTGTATCCAATAAGCTTCCCACCCCACATGTAGAGTTCCCGGACGGGAAGGGCAATGGATTCTGGTTCCCACTTTGGCATGCGAGGATCGTTAAAGAATTCTTCAGCCGGAACAATCCAATCGTTCAAAATGTAGTCACCGTAGAACCAGCTTGGACCGACAATGATATCGTAGGTGCCGGTACCAGTCATAAGATCAGTGAAAATCTTTTCTCGCAACTCTCCAAAAGGAATCTCGACGATATCATAGGTAGCACCGGTGAGCTTCTCAAAGTACGGACGCCAGAAGTACAGTGGACCAGAAATCGCACCTCGAGGACCTGCAGAGTACACAGCGATGGTAAGCTTTTGCCCTTTCCAAGCGGGATCCGGATTTCCCTTATCAGCTGCTTCGAAAGCGGCGTTTGCCGTCTGAATCTCAAGTTCTGAGGCACCTTCTTGAGCAAGTACTCCAAACGCCAAACCCACCACAAAAACCACAGACAACAAAACAACACTTAACCGACGCCAGTCCATCGAGCACATCCCCCCTGAACAAAGGCTTGGAACGTCCAAAGAATGACGGTAAAAGCAATACCAATTTTTTCCTTTTTCTTTTTCCCCTCTCACCTCCCGAAAAACAGGTATTTGACCGGTTTAGATTATAAATCCTTACTTTTTTCCAGTCAACAACCCCTGAGCTTTTCTGCTATTCTCCCTATGCGAAAGCGGAGAAGAATCTCTACGAAAGCCTCATTTTGGAGTGGAGGTTGAGGCACATAGAACAGGTGACTCGCACAGGAACAATCCGAAGCCCCAAAAAGGGGTATCTCTTGGAACACATTCCTCAGCTCTCTAGAAAGGGCGCACTCAAGGCGTTCTGAACTTTGCACCGGGAAAGCACGGAGGTCCTCAAGAAAAGGAACGAGAAAATCGATATGCCAACGTTTCTTTTTCCCTTTCCGAAAATGCCTCCGTATCCGCTCGGAGAGAGACCGCATAGCTGACCCGACGTAGAGGTAGAAACCTTTTCTGAAGCAATACTCCCCAATTCTCCCAACAGATACGCGTACATCCCCTCTGAGGTGCCCCGAAAGGAGGTAGCTTCCCCGGTCCTGAGCCTCCCTCTCGTACACCTCCCAAGGGATAGGAAGGGTTCGGACGTACGCAAAGTTTCCACCTTCATCCCAGCGCACCGCCACAGCGTAAATGCGGAGTCTCTCTCGAAGGGCGTACAGTGTCCACGCAAAGTCAGGATCGGTGTGGAAATCAGGAAGGAAGGCAAAACACGAAGGAGAGTGAACCACAAAGAGGATCGCACCACCTACCCTTCCAAGGAGCTCCAGGTGCCTTTTTCCCCGAGTAGTGACTGCATCAGGAAACATAGCAAGACCACCGGAAAAGAGGGTGCATGACTTCACCTCAAGGAAAAGCCTTTCACTGTCACGCTTGAGGAGAAAGTCAATGCGCGAGCCCTCAAGAAACACTTCACGCCTCCCAATCACATAGCCCCAAAGATCGCTGATCTGTCCCTCTTCGATGAGTCGTTGCGCAACGAGGGTGGTCGCTGAGGTATCGAGAAAGACGACGTCCTCACCTTTGACGGCACCCCACACCCGGGGCATGGATTGTTTCTCCTGGTCCTTGAGGAGGAGCGTTCTTCCCGGAAGGAGGATTTCCCAAAGCCTCCCAGGATTGGGAAGATGGGCGGGGAACACCCGCCCATCTTCCTCACAGAGGACAACGAAGCGGTTCAAACGGGCACAGAAACGAGCCTTTCGGAACACAGCACGTTACGTTTCCACCTTTGCCCTGCGGCTCACCACAAGCACGCCGCCAACAACAAGCGGAAGGAAGGCAATGGGATAGAGATACACACTGTACTCCTTTCGCAAAAGACGGATGGTACGTTCACTCTTTGGGAGAGGGACTTGGTCCTGTCCAGAGACAGTCTGCACCGTATAGTCGACCTTGGGAAGTTCCGGCCCAAGAACCACCTTATAGCTCTCGAACGTCGGCTTATATCCTCGTTTTTTCAAATCCTCGTTGTAGTCCACGATTTCATACCCAAGCTCTGGACCAGGAATCTGCTTCACAAAGTAAGGAGCCCGCGTCACTGCACGGAGTACCTCTTTCCCCCGACCAAAAAGGAGCGTAGCCTCTTTAACTGGGTCCACGTGAACCCATTTCCATCGCTCAATACGCCCAATGTTCTGGGGGTCCTGGAGCTTGTTGTGGTAGAGCTCATTGTACTCCTCCTGGGTGAAGGGGTTAAAGTAGAGCTCGTTTTTGCCCACCGCATGGATAATCCAAGAAGGGTCGTCACAGTTCTCACGACGTGTCCAACGGTTCCCAGGGATAATCTCGTACCCAACGCCACCTTTCCTCCGGGAGGTAAAGACCACAATCCGCTTTTCACTTCCCTCAAGGATCGTTCCATCCTCAAGACGCACTCGCATCTCGTAATGACCAGGGGGAAGATTCACAACGAATCCGTACGCCGGTTCAGAGACGTAGAAGTTTACAAACTCAGGAGGTGAGGGTTCTTTGGGAACAGGAATGTTGAGTGGTCCCGTTTCACCTGCTTCCCGTCTCCGACGGACCTCTTCAAAGAACTTATTCAACGCCTCACGGTATCTTTGCATCTCCTCGTAGTACTTCTTCAGTTTCTCATTGAATTCATCGGTGGCCTTTTTATATTCACTGTGCTTTGCATCAGCCTCCTCATCGAGGTACATGACGCTCTTCTCTGACCAGTACCCCTCAGGGTAGTATAAGACATACTTACGCTTCTCAAGGGTAGCGATAACCTTCCCACCTTGGAGAATTTCAATCTTCCCAGGGACTTCTTCGTTGAGCGTGCTAAAACCTGCCATATACCGGCGGGTGATCGGCCAATAGTACACAATGGTTTTCCGGGGAGACACGATGTTGTTCGTATGAGCAATGAGGTAGATGGTGTCTTCACTCTGAGGGGCAAAGCTCTTGCTATAGGTAGAGCCGTTGAAAGCGGTGAGTGAATACACAAGCTGTTCTCGAACTGGTGGTTGAGCAGAAGCTACACACGAAACGAGAACAAGTACCCCTGCGAAGACGAAAAGAAGTCGTGTACTTCGACGCATCATGCCCTAACCCCCTTCTTGCTCATGACATACACCGAAAGGACCATGAAAACCAGAGAGTACGCTACGGCATAACCGATATTCGCCACGTAGAGCAACGGATTTTCAAGGACGACGCTATCAAGCCCACGGCTCAAGTAGGCAAAAGGCGAAATCCAGCTGATACCCCGAAAAACGTAAGACATAGCCTGGCGTACGTACAGCATAGGCACAGAAAGAGACTCTTTTTCAAAACCAAGCAGAGCGTTATACCCAAGCTGGATAGCGAGAAATGCCCCAAGAATGGCCACAAGGGCAAGAACTGAACTGCGAATACGCCCCGTAAGGGAGGAAATAAAAAGCCCAAAGCTTACGACACACGAGAGCAGGAAGATGCTCATAATGAGTGCTTTGATAAGTCCTGTTGTGAAACCGAGGTTCGTAAAGAGACTCACCAGATAGAAGTACAAAGCCGTGAACCCTAAGGCCACTATACCAAGGCAGAGGTCCTTTAGGTACTTTCCCCACAGAAAGCTCCCTGGAGTCACGGGACCGTAGAAGAGCACTTCAAGAGTACCTTGTTCCCGTTCCCGGGAAATGGAAACCCCCGAAAGAATCACCAGGTACAGGGAAATGATGATTAGGGTGATGTAGAGGGGGTAATTCAGAGGATACGCAGACACGAGAATATCCTCTTCACCAATGCTGTCGAGGAAGTTCTTGAGGATGAAAGAAGAGGCAATGAAGGAAACAAAAAGCGCCACATAGTATCCTAAGCTGTACAGAGAGTACAGAAAATCTCGCTTGAAAAGCGTCCTCATAACTCGGAAGGCTCGCATGCTTACTCCTCCCTCTTTTGAAGTTCAACATCCTCGACAAATTCCGTGAAATCCCCCTGAGGAGTATGCAAGACAACTTCTAAAAGCCCGTATTTCTCCTTTTCCCGATCAATCTGTAACTTATCCCAAGGAATCAGCCCCTTATTCCGAGCAAGATACGCCTTGGGATCCCAGAAAAGCTCAATCGGCCCCTCATAGAGGAGTCGACCTCGCGAGTAATTTTCCTCGTCTCCTTCACGAACGTAAAGCTTCCCTTCAAACTGAAGCGGCATCCCAGGAAAATCGGAAATCCCAATACCTTTTGAATCCTTAAAACGAATCTCAATCTCAATGCCCCGATCCGTGGGATCAGCAAAGCAGATAATTCCAGCAAGATCAGGAATTTCCTTCCCTTCCATAGTAAAGTTGAAAACATTCACTCCCCTTCTGATTTCAAGCTCCTGGGAGAAAGGATAGTAGTACGGAGCTTCGGCCCGTAAGATGTGCTTCCCAGGGGGGATTTGAGTCAGTTGATAGTCCTTGCTTCGGAAGAGGATATCAGACCGCCCACCAATCGAAAGGCGGAGTTTCCGCACTACATCCTGAGAGTAGACATCTACTACCGTTCCCTTGAGGATACCGTAATTCACCCGGGTGGTCAAATAGGCAACCACAAAAAGTACCGCCACGAGCACTCCCACACCCAGGGCTATTATGCTTCCAGTGCGCAAACGTTTCATGCGTTTCCCTCCTCCTGCGCAAGAAGCGAAATGTTCTGTTGCGTGATGGTAATAAAGGCTTCTTCAAGGCTCATTTCTTTCGTCTTCATCGCAAGAACGAGGAATCCTTTTTCATACAGGAATCGGGAGAGGTCCAAACGGTAATCTCGCTCCGTTTTCAGATGCACCTCGAGTTTGTTCCCAGTGATGGTACAGCCTTTTACAAAAGGTAAAGCCGCAAGTTCAGAGGAAAGACTTTCAGCATTTTGTGAAAGCTCGATTTCCAGGTGAATTGTGTCCGTCAAGCGCCGTTTGATGTTATCCATGGTATCTTCAGCAAGGAGCCTACCTCGATGAATGATAGCCACCTTCTTACAGAGTCGTTCAACCTCAGAAAGGAGATGAGACGAAACGAAGATGGTCCGACCTCTGCGGTTTTCCTCTTCAATAAGGTCGCGGATTTGCTTAATACTTGTGGGATCGAGATTTGCCACTGGTTCATCGAGGATAAGGAGCTCAGGATCGTGCAAGAGCGCTCGGGCAAAGGCAAGCTTTTGCTGCATCCCCTTCGAGTACGCTCCGAGCTTCTTATTCCGGTCATTGCTCAAACCTACTGCCTCAAGGAGCTCATCGATGCGTTTCTCCACGTTGGGAACCTCATAGAGCTCGCCAAAAAAGGTTAAGTACTCCTGAGCAGTCATCTCCTTGTACAGGTACTGGTTTTCCGAAACAACCCCAATACGCCGCTTCACCTCGACGTTATTCGGTCGCAGCTCTTCCCCAAGGAGGAAGACCTTGCCACTTGTTGGAGGAATCAGACCGAGGATCATCATGATGGTTGTGGTTTTCCCCGCACCGTTTGGTCCAAGAAATCCGTAGATATCTCCTTTCTCCACTTTGAGGTTCAAGTTATCGACCGCTCTAAACCCGTTGAACTCCTTCGTAAGGTTGATCGTCTGAATCATGAGCCTTGCATCAACCTCCTTTCAGCCAAGAATCCCTCAAGAGGAATACCCAAGGAATGGAAGAAGAGTTCCAAGAGGAGCACGGAGAGGGAGAGAAAAAATATCTTTCCACGAACACTTGATTTTTCTAAACCCACAGAGTATCATCTTCTGCGGTTTGGGTGCACCCGGGGAGTCAGCCGGGACACAGGTTTGAGACTCCCCAGGCCCCCCTCCTTAATGCCTTTTTGGGAGTGTTGCAAAAGCTTCTTCTATTTCTATTATAAGCTTTCCACAAGACTCGACAAGCTCCTCAAGAAGATTTTTCCCCGCTTCCTCTGTGGCCAGCAAAGGATTTCCCCATACCCCACTGACGGTAGCCCGAAAAAGGGAAGAGGGATGGGTTAAGAAGTATGCGACGTGCACCGGGGTTTTAAAAGACGGACGAGTGAGGAACTCAGCCTCCATGCGGTCCTTCCTCACAAGTGTCCCACAGATAGCCATACACAGTGCCGTTTCCCCAAAACCAGCATGGAGCCCTTGTCCATCTTCGGTAAAAAGAGCAGCGGACTCCCCAGAGAGCCCTTCCCAGTACGATACCGTATACGCCACTGTTCCTGCAGGGAGAGAGGGATACACCTGAGCGAGCGCATAGGCAATGGCGTAAAGATTATCGTAATGGCCGTTCAAGAAAACAATCTTCCTCCAACCACCCCGAGCAAGAGAGGAAGCTATATCCCGCACCACTCCGAGGTATGTTTCCAAGGAAAGCTCAATCACTCCTGGAAAACCACGGTGAGGATAAGAAAGGCCAAAAAAGAGCGGCGGAGCAACAACGCCACCGTAACGCTCAGCCACCCTCTTTGCCACCTCAAGAACGCAGAAGGTATCCGTCCCGGTAGGGAGGTGTTTTCCATGCTGCTCTACGGATCCGCAGGGAACGATGACCCGGCTTCCCTTCTTCCTCTCTTCCTCAATTTCCCAAGCGGTGAGCTCACTCCACAGAATCTCCGCCATTGACTTCCTCCTTGAGAAAGGCGTCAAGTTCCTTACGTTTTTTCTCCTCGAAAGAGGGTTGGGGATAAGCAAGGATTTCCTGAAGCCTTTCCTGAACCCTTTCCAGGATGTCCTTCCCGGGGCGGAAGGGTCCCCGGAAGCTCAAGGAGGGAACCCAAAACTCCCTCCGTATAAGGCGAGCCGTATGGAGGAGGGAGAGAAAAGACCCCTCGCACACCCCCTCTTCGACAACCGAAAGATCAAGTGCCTCCTCGTCAATCCTCAACCCTTCCACAATGCGTTTACAGAACCCAATGAGCTCATCGTCAAAAAGGAGCTGTTCCAGACTCCCTCCTTGGTCACTCCCCACGATGCCCATGTGGCCAAAGGTGGAAGCCGAAGAGAGCATACCAAGAAGGAGCGTCACACCCTTTTCCCAGCCATTCTGAGGGTCAAAGGCACAGCTGTCCGTAAGCCCTACATTTACGTACACCGGGAATCCATAGAAAGCACCGATTTCAGCCATCGCCAGACTCAAGAGTCCCTGCTCAGGAGAGCCAAAAACAATGCTTCCGGTTCTTGGATCGGCAATGTGGGGGATACCCCCGTAGCATATTGGGGTTCCAGGACGGAGCAGCTCCGCAATAACGATTCCAGCAAGAATTTCGGCGTTCTCCTGAGCAAGTGTTCCCGCAAGGGTTACGGGGCCCGTAGACCCAGCCTGAACCATAGGCCCAATCATAACAGGCAGAGAAAGAGATGTTGCCTCTTTGAGAATGGCAAGACCCTCCCGAGGGAACCGAAGAGGACTTATAGGTTCAAGGAAGGCAAAAAGTCGGGGTTTGCTTTGAGCCTCTTTTTCTCCCCCAGCGCATATGGCACTCATGGCGAAAACTCGCCGGAAATTCTCTCTTCTCCCAAACCAGAGGAAAACCGGCTTGTCTGTCCGGACAAAGAGCTCCCGAGCCATGAGGACTTCCCGCAACGCAGGTGGATACTCGGAGGGCATGGCAAGCCCTCCCACAACGTCAATGTTGAGAAGGTGATGCGCAAGGTGCACCGCGCGAAAGAAGTCGTCCTCGTACGGCTCTCGTCGTACCCCCTTCTCAAACCAGGCAAATTGCCCTGGAGAGGAACAGAAAACCATTGTTCCTCGCGCAAAAGTTACCGATCGCTTGCCGTCGCTACCGTAGAGGGTAAAAGATTTCCCTGCCCTTTGGACACACGCCTCCACAAGGAAGGAGGGTATGAGGATACGACCATCTCGCTTGGTTGCCCCATGGTCACAAAGCAGAGCAACAATGTCCTCATCAGGGATGATCACACCAATTTGAGCAAGGATCGCACACGAGGTCTCATGAATGCGAATAACTTTCTCCGTATCAAGGAGAGCAATTTTGGGCCTTACCGTCTCTGCAGCCATAGGTCGATAGGTTTTTGCACCCCATGAACATCGAAGGGAAAGACAATCTTTCGTCCTTCTCCAGCCGAAGCATAGGCTGCACAGATAATCTCAAGCACCGCTTTCCCATCCTCTCCAGTCTCCCTCGGTTTTTCAAGGCCCAGAACACAACGGGCAAAGTGCTCCATTTCTTGAGGGAACCCGTAATTCCAGATTTCCTCGTACACCGTGAACGTCCATCCCTTTGTCGTCGGTGCTTTTTCCACCGCGTATCCGTAGCCATACTCGCTGTAGGTCACAAGGGCAATGCCCATATGGAGGACAGCGTACGTTACACCACCTTCACCGTAGATCTCCGCTCGGTCATCCATTCCTCCTCGCTTCGCCCAGCTATTTTCGATAATCGCATAGGCGTCGTTCTCGAATTCCACAATGGTTACCGCCTCATCATCACCCAAAGTTTTATCCCGATGCACATAGGTCCCAAGATGGGCGTAAACGCTCTTGACCCTAGGCTTACCAAGGACGAATCGGGCAAATTCAATACCATGACATCCCATATCCATGAGCACCCCACCGCCCGAACGTTCCACATCCCAGAACCAGTCTGCGTGGGGTCCGAAGTGCTTCTCGCTTTGCTTCACAAGGTAGACCTTCCCAAGAGCACCTTCATCAACGAGCTCTTTGGCGCGTACGTACTTCGGTGTAAAGCAAAGCTCTTCAGCGTAGAAGAGGAAAACATTGTTTTCCCGACAGGTATTAATCATCCAATCTGCTTCTTCGAGGTTCATGCAGAGAGGTTTTTCACACACCACGTGTTTTCCACTTTGTGCGGCATCAACCGCCATCTGAGCATGGAGGTAGTTAGGAGCGCAAATGGTGACCATATCAATGTCTCTATCCTCAAGCATGCGGCGGTAATCGGTGTAGAAGCGGGGGATGTTGAAACGACGAGCAAAAGCCTCCGCATGCCCTGGAGTTGGAGAGGCAACTGCCACGACTTCAGCAACATGGGGGATTTTCTGAAATGCAATGG
Organism: Candidatus Caldatribacterium sp.; assembly: GCA_025060675.1. Lineage (GTDB taxonomy): Bacteria > Atribacterota > Atribacteria > Atribacterales > Caldatribacteriaceae > Caldatribacterium. The sequence continues at coordinate 18,278 of JANXBI010000018.1, read as the reverse complement.
CATGAATTTCTGCCTCAAAACGAGACCCGATAATCCCAACCCGGACTTTATCTGGCATACCCTTCCCTCCTTGCGGGGAGGGTTCCTACCCTCCCCGCAACTTTAGCTTCACTTATTCTTCGGGTTATTCGGACTGGTGTCGAGCACTTGCTGCTGGAGGAGGGCAATGTTGTCGAGAGCCTCCTTAGGAGTTTTCTTGCCGATGTACGCAAGGTTGAGCTCTCGCTGTTGGATATCAAGGAGTTCTGCATACTCAGGCCATGTCCAGACATCCCGAGCAATACCTTCGATAATGGTGCGAATGGAGGCCCACTTTGGCTCAAACTGTTTCTGGTAGTCAAGAAGGTCCGTTCGGGCACTGGCATATCCTGCAGTTGGGTCGTCCACAAGCATCTTCTCTATCTCGTAGGACTTGAGCCACTGCAGGTAGAGCCAAGCCTCTTTCTTGTGCTTGGAGAAAGCATTGATGCCAATCCCCTGAGAGCCAAAGGTAGAAGCACGACGGATTTGCCCGGTTTGGGGATCCCGGTACCCAGGCATAACCGTATATCCCCATTTGCCAGCAGTCTTCGAGAGCGCTGGGTTATCGGCAACATTCGCAAAGCTTACCCAGGTGAACCACATGGCGCATTTATCCTGGGTTGCAGCGTTCATAATTTCGTCGACAAACCAGTTAGCCGTCGCCGGATCCACCACCTTGTGCTTTAGGTTGAAGTCCACAAAGAACTGCAGCGCTTCTACGGCTCTGTCCGAGTTGATGACACCTTGCGCCGTCCAGGTTTTAGGGTCCCAAAGTTCTGCTCCAAAAGAGAAGTGGAAAGGAAGCCACTGCTGCGTGATGCCATCGCTCAATCGCGTTGCGTACCAAGCAATACCGTACCGATCGACTTTCCCATCCCCATCGATATCCACGGTGAGTTTCTTTGCGTACTCGAGCATCTCATCCCAGGTGTCAGGTGGCCCGGGAATCCCTGCTTCTGCATAGAGGTCTTTGCGGTAGCTGAAAATGAGTCCTCCACAGGTCCAGGGAAGACCATAAAGTGGTGTATCAGCGTACTTTCTCCATGCATCGCCAGGGAGGAGCGCATCGTCTCCAAGGGTGGGGAATTTCCCGATATAGGTGGCAAATCCCTGAATGAAATCTTTCTCAAAGTTTATAGTACTCTCGGGCGAGAGAAGGTATTCTGGCGTATCGAGGCGTTCCAGTCCTCCAGCAAGAACCATTTCTCCAATCCATTGGCTATCGTACTCGAAAAGGTCGTACTCATCACTTTTGCTGTCGATGATTTCCCGAATTTTGTACTCCACAAACTGGTACGGAGGGCTTTCGATGACAACCTTAATACCGGTTTTCTGGGTGAAGATTTCGTTTGCCAACCGCTGCTCCACCGGTGTCTGTGGCCAAGGAAGGCTCAGAATTCGGAGGGTTACCTCCTCCGCAAAGACCACACTCCACCCCACACAGAGCACCACAAAAACCACAAGGAACGACCACTTCATTCCCCTCTCCTCCTTTTTGCGAAGGTCTCTCTACCCTGCACAAAGACCGTACACCAGAGGGCTCCTTCCTAGGCCAAGCATCACCTCCCCTTTTCGAGGCGTTCCTCGCTCTCAGAATCAAAAAGATGCCAGAAGGCTTCCTCAAACCGCACCCAAACGTTCTGTCCCACGGAAGGCACAAAGGAGAGGGCATTTCGGCGAAGTCGCGCCTTCAGGTTCACTTCACCCGCCACTAAAGTAAGAACGTACTCGTTACTCTGGGGTTCAATAACCTCAAGGGTCGCAGGAAAGGCGTGGTCTTCAGGATATGGGAAAAGGAGAACGTGCTCTGGACGAATCCCAAGGACAACCCTTTTCTTACCCACGCTCTTGAGGCAACCAGCCCATTCAGGACTCACGGGAAGGGAAAAGACCTGAGAAACAAGGAAAAGCTGGTCGTTCTCTTCTCGAACCTCAAGGGGGAAGAAATTCATCCGAGGTGTACCAATGAAACCGGCGACAAAGAGATTCGCTGGTCGTTCGTACACCTCCTCAGGCGTCCCCACCTGCTTCACTTCGCCAAAGTCCATTACCACCATGATATCCGCTACCGCCTGAGCCTCGGTCTGATCGTGGGTAACGTATACAGTCGTAATCCCAAGGGTTTCCTGAATTTTTCGAATCTCAGCGCGCATCTCCACACGGAGCTTCGCATCGAGGTTCCCAAGAGGCTCGTCAAGGAGGTATATCTTCGGCCGGCGCACCAGAGCCCTTCCTAAGGCGACCCGTTGCTGCTGACCTCCAGAGAGCTGTCCAGGATACCGATCAAGAAGGAACTCCATGTGGAGGAGACGCGTCACCTCTTCAATTCTTTTGGCCATCTCTTGAGGAGAGAGCTTTTCGGCGTAGAGAGGGAACATCCAGTTTTCCCGAACCGTCATATGGGGATACAACGCGAAGGTCTGAAAGCACATGGCCACATCCCGCTCTCCAGGGGAGATGTGGAGAGCTGGCTTCCCATCAAGGTAGACCATGCCCTTCTCAGGCCGCGTAAGGCCGGCAATCACTCGAAGCACCGTCGTTTTCCCACAACCTGAGGGTCCAGTGATGACACAAAGCGACCCGTGAGGTACGGTGAAACTCACGTCCCGGAGGATTACGTTCTTCCCATACCGAACCCGAATGCCCTCAAGACGAATTTCCGGCATACACACCTCCTCAAAGGAGTCGCTTCTCAGTCACGGGATCAAAAAGGTAGAGGAAACGGTCCTCAAAAGCGACTTCTACAACCTCACCAGGTCGTGGGGGTGACGCACACTCCCGTTTATCAAGGCGAACCTTCACGGTTTCCCCTCCAACTCTCACGTCCACAATGTACTCGTTGCTCTGCGGTTCTACGACGTAAATTTCTCCACGAATGACGTTCTCTCCCTGTCCCCTCGCAAGTACAAGGTGTTCTGGACGCACACCAAGGATGACTTCACGACCTTCAAGAGGGGCAACCCGTTCCCCAAGACCCGAGGAAAGGGCGATGCTTATCCCATTTCCTCGGAATTCCACTCCTTTCCCTCGAGAGAGAACTCCACGGAGGAAGTTCATCGCCGGCATACCTACAAACCCTGCAACGAAGAGGTTTTCCGGGTTCTCGTAAATCTCAATTGGTTTCCCCACCTGCTGTACCCGCCCCTGATGCATGACCATGATTTTGTCCGCAAGACCCTGCGCTTCGGTTTGGTCATGAGTCACGTAAATGGTGGTGATTCTAAGCTCTTGCTGGAGCTTTCGGAGGTTTGCTCGCATTTCCACTCGGAGCCGAGCATCAAGCTGACTCAGAGGCTCGTCCATGAGGAAGAGCTTAGGCTTTCGAATCAAGGCTCGCCCTATGGCAACACGCTGCCTCTGTCCTGCCGAGAGCTCTTGCGGGTATCGGTCGAGGAAATCCTCAAGGTGAAGGAAATGGGCAATTTCCTCGACACGCTTGGCAATCTCCTGGCGCGGAACACGTTTTGCCCGAAGGGGAAAGGCAAGTTGCTCCCGCACCGTGAGATGCGGATACAAGGCGTAACTTTGGAAAATCATGGCCACATTCCGGTCTCCAGGGTAGAGGTCATTAATCACCTCACCATCAAGGTAAATCTTCCCCGAAGTCGGTTTCACAAACCCAGCAATCATCCGAAGTGTTGAGGTTTTCCCACATCCTGAGGGACCAAGGAAAACACAGAGTTCTCCGTCTTCCACCACAAGGTCCACGTCCCGAACTGCATGGGTATGTTTCCCATACCAGAGGTTGAGCTTCTCAAGGACCAAAGTAGCCATGGTCACCGCATCCTTCCAAAGCTCATACCCCGAATGAGTTCATTCCGCACAAAAATCGTGAACACAACCACCGGAATCATGAAGATGACCGCTGCCGCAGAAATTCTTCCCCAGTCGGTGCCAAGGAAAGTTTGGAGTTTCGCAAGGCCAACTGGTGCAGTCACCGCCTTTCGAGTGGTTAGAGTCAAGGCAACGAGGAACTCGTTAAGGGACTGAATGAGGCAGAAAATCGCTGTTGTGGCAAGACCAGGTCGTACAAGGGGGAGGCTCACCCGAAAGAAAACCTGCGCTGGCGAATACCCATCAAGCTTTGCCGCTTCCTCGAGTTCGATAGGAATCTCGTCGAAAAACCCCTTGAGCACCCAGATGGAGAAGGAAATGTTGAAGATGCAGTACACAAGAACAAGGGCAAGAGTCGTATCCAAAAGCCCCAAAGACCGGAAGAGGAGGTAAAAGGGGATGACCACCGCAATTGGCGGAAGCATACGGAGAGAGAGAATCCAGAAGAGAATGTTCTCGCTTCCCCGAATCGGATACCGCGAAAACCCATAAGCAGTGAGGCTGCCGAAAACAAGTGAAACTCCTGTGGAAATCGCCGCCACAAGGAGGCTATTCCGGAGTTGGTACATAAAATCGGACCGGAGGATGTCCCGGTAATTTTGAAGTGTCGGGAGGAAAATCCACTTTGGAGGGAGGACGAAGATTTCAAGACGAGTTTTCAGGGATGAAAGAATGACCCAAACAAGAGGGAACATGAAAGCCAGGGTGATTCCCAACGCCACGACAAGGAATACCACACGCCGTGTCAGGAACTTCGTTTCCTCACGCATGTTCTTCCCTCACAGTCCCGTATCCACCATCTCCCGAGGAATTTTTTTCCGAGGACTCAGGATTTTCAAAAGGATGTTCACAAGAACGTTCACAATAATGACCACAAACCACGAAATAGCTGAAGCAACACCAACTTTAAAGAAAGAAAACAGATTCCGATATCCCAAAAGGGAAAGGGTGGTGGTGAGATCCCCAGGTCCCCCACCAGTGAGAATGTACGGAACATCGAACATTTTCAGGGTATCGATGGAGCGAAAGAGTACCGCAAGAAGAATTGGCATACGGAGGTACGGAAGGTAGATGTTTTTAAAGCGCATCCAGGGACTTGCCCGGTCAAGGGTTGCCGCCTCCTGAAGCTCCTGAGGAATGGTGCCAAGACCGGCAAGAACAAGGAGCACTACAAAGGGTGTCCATTGCCACACGTCGGTGATGATAATACCCCAAATGGCAAAACGAGGGTCAGTGAGCCATTCCACGGCTTGCAAACCAAGCCGCTCAAGGAAAAAGTTCACTAGACCAAAGGTCTGGTCAAGGAGCAATCTCCAGAAAAGGCCAGCCACAAGAGGAGCAAGCATCATGGGGAGGAAAATCAAAAGACGGAATAATCCCATGCCCGGGATGCGCTCGCTCAAGGCAAAACCAAGGAGTAACCCAAGCCCCATTTCAATGGCAAGACACGTCAGGGTGATGCGGAGCGTCACCCAAGTCACCAGCCAGAACTGCTCACTCCGAAAAAGCTGCACATAGTTCCTAAAGCCGATAAAGCGTGGCTCCCGTCCTCGAACGTAGTCGTAGAAACTGATGTTGATCGAGTACACCAGGGGGAATATGACCATAAGGACAAGGAAGACAATGGTGGGCACAAAAAGGAGCAATCGAAACCACAGCTCTTCCCGATGCCGCCTTCGCACAAGGGCATCGATGCGTTCGGTCAACATATCCCCTCCCTCGGGAAACGACAGTATATTATACCAAACTTTAGGAGAAACCTCTACGCTTTTTCGAGCCCAGCAAGAACACCCCTTGCCTTTACAAAACTCTCCTCAGGAACCTGAACTTCCACAGGCCCTGCGTCTCCGAAGTACGCTTCTCCTCCATAGGGTCTTGTCGATGGCTTAAGGAGAACCCGAATACCCTCCCCCTCAAGGTACCCACGGAGAAGTTCGGCTTCCACACGATTGGAGGCAATGGTAACTGTCCGATACTTCATGGTTTCCCTCGTTGTCCGTAATACGCCCCTGGCCCATGCTTGCGGAGGTAATGTTTCTCAAGGAGGGCCTGCGGAATTCCCGAGAGATCCGGACGGAGGAGGAGAGAAAAGTAGGTTGTTTTGGCCACTTCCTCAAGGACAACACTCACGTGGACTGCTGCTTCAGGGTCTTTTCCCCAGGTGAAGGGTCCGTGCCCTGCCACAAGAACCCCCGGGATAGCCTCGTAATCGAGGTTATGGAAGTGCTCAACAATGACCAGACCAGTTGCCCTCTCGTAATTCCCTTCGATTTCCTCTCGAGTCAGAAAACGCGTGCAGGGGACAGGACCATAGAAAGTATCGGCCTGAGTCGTCCCAAGGCAGGGAATATCATATCCTGCCTGCGCCCAGACACAAGCCCAGGAAGAATGCGTATGAGCCACGCCACCTATCCGTTCAAAATGCCGGTATAGCTCAAGGTGCGTCGGGGTATCGGAAGAAGGATTGAGCGTCCCTTCAACCACCTTGCCGTCAAGGTCCACAACCACCATATGTTCCCAAGAGAGAACATCGTACGGAACTCCGCTTGGTTTAATGACCACAAGACCCCTCTCCCGATCAATCCCACTCACGTTCCCCCAGGTGAGAATCACAAGACCCTGGCGGTAAAGCGCAAGATTTGCCTCCCAGACCTTCTGTTTGAGCTCCTCGAGCACTACCATCCCTCCTCAGAGAGCGCTTTGATTTGCGAGGCAAAACGTACAGCATCTGCGAGGTCCCTTGTATCTGGCCTCCCCTTATTGATGCCACCTATAAGCCACAGAGGTCCAAAAGTATCAAAACCGCGGCACGCAAAGCTCCCAAGGACGATGAAACCACGCTTTTTCAGAAGTTCCTCAAGGGAAAGGTTGTACTCCTTCTTCCCCAAGCCACTGGTGGAAAAAACGAAAGCTTTCTTCCCCTCACTATAAGGGAGCCTCTCCACAAAGCGCAGCAGACGTCTGTGAAACCTCCCTAAGTAAATACCCGAACCAAAACCCACAAGGTCGCAAGATGCAACCTCATCCTGCGTAACCTCCTCAGGCTCCCGAACCACACTCCCCAGCGCCTCAGCAAGAGCCAGGGCTACTTTACGAGTATTCCCATGATGCACTGACACCACGACGATAAGGCTTCGCATACCTACCCTTCCTTGCCTCTTTTTGCTTCTTCCAGTATTCTAAGGGAAAACAAAAAGGAGGGGAACCCTCCCATGGAAATCCTCTTCCGCGCTCTCAGCGCTACCTGGGACAGCTTGCCTGATGGAGTGAGTATCCTTGACGCTTCTTTCTCCATAGTAGCGATGAATGCCACGATGCGCACTTGGTACGCTCACCGAAAACCACACCAGGGGGCAAAGTGTTTTGAGATATATCACGGGCGGAACCGCCCCTGCCCCCAGTGTCCCACGCGCCACGCCCTCAGGTCAAAGAACGCAACAACTGGAATTGTCCCCTACCACGGACCAGGGGGGACAATCAAAGGGTGGCAGAAACTTACTGTCTTCCCTCTCTCCATGGAGGGGAAAATTGTCGGTTTCATCGAGTACGTCGAAGACGTCACTGAAAGGAAGTACCTTGAGGAGGAACGAGAATGCCTGCGGAACCGTGTCCGCTTCCTTGAGGGAGAGGTTGAGCTTCTCAACGCTCTTCTTTTTCGAGAGAGGGAAAACCACAAAGAACGCTGGCGCTTTTTTATGACCAACATCGAACCGCTCTTTACGATGCTTTCCTCCTCCCTTCCACATGGTTTTCAAAAGGCGCTCCTTGGAACTATCCAAGCTGCAGTCGCCCAACTCCTCAATGGTCAGAACACCCCAACCCTTCTCCCCCTCACCTCCCGGGAATGGGAGGTGGCAAAACTCCTTGCCCAAGGCTACACGAGTAAAGAAATCGCTGACATCCTCACCATCTCAAAAAAGACCGTGGATTTCCACCGACAGAACATCCGCAAAAAGCTCAGTTTCGCGAACTCTCCCTCCCTCCTGGCTTTCCTTCATTCCTTGAAGAAGACCTAGGAATTTCCTGGGACTTCTCTGGGATTTCACACTCTTCCCTCTCGCTCTATCTTTTGGGAGAGAAAGGAGGTCAGAGTGATGACCGAAAATCTCCTCTTCACCCCTATTCTGATTGGAAGGAGAAACGCAGAGAATCGTTTCGTGATAAACGCCATGGAGTGCTGTGATTCCGATGAACTTGGCAATCCCTCCCCACGAACGTACCGAAGGTACGAAAAGCTCTTCGAAGGGAACGCTGGGGTCATCTTCCTTGAGGCGATTACGGTGAGCTACGAGAGCCGAGCACGCTTACACCAGCTGAGTATTATGCCCCATAACGCAAAGCCTCTTGAGAAGTTCGTCGCCGCAATGCGGAAAGTCAATCCTAAGCCACTTTTCATCTTCCAACTCACCCATGCAGGAGAGCTGAGCCATCCTGAGTTCTCCCGAAGGGTTTGCGTGAAACCCCTTCCTGGCTTTGAGGGAGACCTCTTGAGTGAAGAAGACGTCACGGTCATCATTGACCAGTTCGTCCTGGGAGCAAAGATTGCTTACGATGCAGGGGCTGATGGTGTCGATGTGAAACTCTGCCACGGGTACCTGGGAACACAAATTCTCCGTCCCTACAATGACCGCCCTTGGAAATACGGAGGACCGTGGGAGAACCGCCGCCGGTTCGCTTTCGAAATTTACGAGCGCATCCGAAAGGCTATTCCCGACCAAAATTTCCTCCTCGGCTCCAAAGTTACCATGTGGGAAGGTATCCCTGGGGGTCAAGGGTGTGCAGGGCCAGACACTGCCGTCATGGACCTCACGGAACCTCTGGACCTCTTGCGAGGCTTAAAGGAACGAGGAGCAAATTTCATCCTTGTTTCCGCCGGGAATCCATCCCTTACCATTGCCCTGGCACATCCTGACAAGAGAATCCCCGACTATGCCTACCTCCACCATTACTTCCAGAAAGAAGCACGAAAGGTTCTTGCTCCCCAGGTTGTCACCATAGGCTCAGCGTACTCTATTTTCCGGGATGGGAATAACAACTTCCTCGGCGTTGAGCGGGAAAAGAGCTCGCTTCTCTTTTGGGGAGACAAAAACATACGTGACGGCATCGTCGATATGGTTGCCATAGGACGCCAGTCCCTTGCTGACCCGCTCCTCCCAAAGAAACTCCAGGAGGGAAGAACTCATGAAGTCAAGTGGTGCACCCTTTGCGATGCCTGCATGGAACTCCTCATCAGGCAACAACCCACAGGATGTGTGGTGCACAACCGGGAATACGCTGAAATACTTCGGAAAACAAGGGAAAAGTACGGCGTTTTAAAGTTCAAGCATACGTAGAAGTACAGTACCGGTGTAAGAGATGACACAGGCGCTCAAAGGAGAGGACCCCAGCGATATCACCTGTGCCATCCTTCACGACAGTGACAGAACGCTCACCCGTAAGGAGCATTCTCCGGAGAGCGTCTTCAAGAGAAGCGGAAAGGGGAACGGTCACCCGAGGCATCTCTCCTGAGGGTTCAAGGAAAGGAATATCACGAATGCGAACCATCCGGAGCACCTGGAAAAGTCCCCCTCTGCCCAGGAACTCCTCAACGAAGGGGTCCTGAGGCATGAAAAGGAGCTCATACGGTGGGCCGATCTGCACCATCTTTCCCTTCCGCATAATCCCAAGGGTCGTACCAAGCTTTATCGCTTCTTGAATATCATGGGTAACGAAGATGACCGTCTTCCGAAGCCTCCTGTGAATTCGCAAAAGCTCCTCCTGCAGTTGTTCCCTGGTAATTTGGTCAAGCGCGCCAAAAGGCTCATCCATAAGGACGAGGGTGGGGTCTGCTGCTAGCGCTCGAGCCACTCCGACCCTTTGCCGCTCCCCACCACTCAACTCTCTGGGAAAACGAGAAAGGTACGATACGTCAAGGCCGATGACCTCCAAAAGCTCCTCAGCCCTTTTGCGCCGCACACGACGTGGGACACCCATGATACTCAAGACGTACGTAATGTTCTCCTCCACGGTGAGATGAGGGAAGAGACCCACCTGCTGAATAACGTAGCCGATGTGGCGGCGCAAGGTTACGGGATTCCAGGCCATGACGTCCTTTCCATAGACCTCGATGCGCCCTGAGGTAGGCTCTACAAGACGATTCACTGTTTTGAGAAGGGTTGTCTTGCCACATCCTGAGGGACCGATGAGGCAAAGGAACTCCCCCTCTCGAACGTCAAAGGAAATCCGATCCAGCGCCTGAATTCCTCCCGGGTAGACCTTTGTAACGTCGTGGAAGGCAACGACTACCGTCATTCCCTCAAATCAATCCCTCTTCTTTCAAGAACTCCAAAGCGACCTCCTTCGGGTCGCGGCGCTCCTCATCGACAAGGTAATTCATCCTTGTCATCTCCTCGTCGCTGATACGCCCAGCGAGCAACCCAAGGACTTCAGCAACCTCAGGATGGCGCCTGAGGACCTCCTCCCGAACAACCGGAGCACAAAGGTACGAAGGGAAAAAGTTCTTGTCATCCTCAAGGATCACAAGGTCAAACTTCCGCAAAAGCCCATCGGTCGAAAAGGCGTTAATGACATCCACCTCCTTCGAAATGATGGCTGGGTACTTCAAGGCAATGGCCATCTGTTTGGTGGCTTTGAAACGGAAGCCATACGTGGCGACGAGGTTGTCGTAACCATCTTTCCGTTCAAAGAAATCCGGTTCAGCCCCAAAGACGTACCGTTCCGAAACTCGGGCAAGGTCAGAAAATGTCCGCAACCCATCCTTTTCCGCCGATTCCCTCCGAACGGCAAGCGTAAAGGTGTTGTTGAAGCCTAAAAGAGGGAGCCACACAAGTCCAAAACGCTCTTTGTACTCCTTTTTCACCGCCTCGTAAAGTTCGAGCGGATTGCGGATAATGTTCTCCCTTTTCAGAACCTCTTGCCAAGCGGTCCCAGTATACTCCGGATAGAGGTCGATTTCCCCACTCACCAAGGCGGGATGGAGAATGGAAGTCGTTCCTCCTTCGATGATACGGCGCTCTACCTGGAGATTCGTATACCGTTCAAGGAGTTGCACGATGATTTCGGCAAGAATGTACGATTCGGTGAAAGGCTTGTTGCTCACTACAATCTTTCCTGAGGCTTTCGAAGCCGCGTCTACAATACACCATCCTTGTCCAAGCACAGCACTCCCCACAAAGACCAGCACAAAAGATAACCCAAGAACAACGAAGGCCTTCACGACCTTTTCCCCCTTTCCTTCACATCTGCACCCTACGGAGGAGCTTCCGTTCCACAAGACCAAGCGCACCATCAACCCCTACCGCAAGAGCGGCCACAAGGAGACTCCCCAAAACTACGAGTTCTGGGTAGTACGACGTGATTCCCCGAAAAATGAGTACTCCAAGCCCTCCCGCCCCAATGAAAGCGGCAATGGTAGCCACCGAAATGGTCATGACCACAACGGTCCTGAACCCAGCTACGATGACCGGGAGCGCGAGAGGAATCTGGACACGCCAAAGGAGCTGCCACTCCGTGCTCCCCATACCTCGGGCCGCCTCCACAACAGCTGCGTCTACAGTCGTAATGCCAACGTACGTATTCCGAACGAGGGGCAAAAGCCCGTAAATGAACAGGGCAAAAAGCGTCGGCCGGATCCCAATGCCAAGAAGGGGAATCATGAACCCAAAGAGCGCTAAAGCTGGAATCGTGTACAACACACCAGTCACACCAATAACCCACGGAGCAACGGCTCTGAAACGAGCAATGAGGATACCAAGGGGAATGCCACAAAGCGCGATGAAAAGACAGGCAAGAAGCGATATGGTAATATGCTCTCGCAAGCCCAAAAGAACGAGAGACCTCCGCTCTATGGCGAGGAGGAGCACCCTTGAGAGAAAATCCATGAAGCACACCCCTCACATCAAAAGCACCGTATACCCTTCCTCAAAGAAACGACGCACACTCGGGTGTCCATTCATATCATCAAGGAGGGGAATACCCTCTTTTTCAATATCCTGCAGAACCCCCATCTTTGCAGAACAAGCTCGGCAAGCTCCAGCAATGCCACCTTGTGCCTTCACTTTCGCGTACAAGGTATGGAGCGGATGGTCTTCCGCAGCAAGGAGGGGCACAAGACGAGTTGCCCGGCCCTCAAAGACAACGTGAAAGGTCTTATGAGCAGCGAGGTAATCCAAGGCGTACAGGAGCACATGAATAAAACACATTTCCTCATCCCGAAAAACAAAAAAGACCACCTTTTCCATCCCTCCACCTCCTTTCTAGAGGAAAACCAAGACACCCTTAAAGCTATTCTTTGGGGAACACGAACCGTAAAGCCTTACGGAAGAGAGAGGCAAGGGGATACCGGGATAGTTCATCCTGTAAAACCCATATCCCTTCCTCTTTAGACCTTTCCACAAGGACTTGAAAAACTTTGGCAAACACCTTGTACTTTGTATACGCGTGGGCAATGGTTCCCACAAAACGGGAATGAACGGGCACAAAGCCACATCGTCTTCCGAGTTCCTCTATCCAAACCACTGGGTCATCGTTCTCTTCCCTCCAAGGGAGAACGTAAAGCCCAGGGAAGAGCTTGCTTTCACTCTTCTCGAGGAGGATTGTCCGGTTCGAACAACACAGAGCAATAAAGAGGTGTTTAGGGAGGCGTTTCTGGAGTTGGGCCGTGGAATCCCCTCTACCGTGAGATGCACACTCCTCCTGCAGGGGACAGAAAACGCACTTTGGATTCCGGGATGTACACACCAAAGCTCCGAAATCCATCATAGCCTGGTTCAGGGAACGGGATTCTCCCTTGGGAATGCACGAAACAAGGGTTTCCACAACGTCTTGGGGCACACGCTGCGGGTCAAACCCAAAGAACCGAGCGATGACCCGTCTCCCATTTGTCTCAAGAGCAAGAACAGGCTCGTTGTACCCAATGGCGAGAATGGCCGAAGCAATATACGGCCCAATGCCGGGGAGATTGCGAAGGTCTGCATAGTCTCTTGGCATTTCACCATTGAACTTGTCACGAACTATCTGCGCTGCTCGATGAACGTCTAAGGCCCGACGGTAGTACCCAAGACCTTCCCACAGAAGGAGAACCGCCTCAAGCGGCGCTGAGGCTAATGCAGCAACATCGGGAAAGCGCTCAAGGAAACGCACATAATATGGTGCTACCCGCCGTACCTGAGTCTGAGAGAGCATCACCTCCGCAATCCAAACGCGGTACGGTGTGTACTCCTTCCGCCAAGGAAGGTCCCTCGCATGAGACTCAAACCACGAAAGGAGGGTCAAGACAAAACGAGTACAACGCTTTCCGTCCTTGAGAAACCCACAGTATGTATTACCTGAGGAATCCACCACAGCCCTTTTCACCATCGCAAAGGGGCACAAAATCTCCTCTACCCGGTGCGGGCAAAAGGAGATCCCCCCTCCCAGGGTTTGCCACCACAAAGCAAGAGGGAAGTATTCCCAAAACGCTTCTACGCCGTCTCTTCTGGCACAAGCTCCCCAACGACCGGAAACCTCGTGAGCAACTCTGGGCCATGTGGAGCACTGCGCAACGCCTCTGTCAAGTCCTCTCCAGCGTTATGCATTGCCTGATGCCTTCCTCCACGCCAAAGGAAACTTGACGAGACATCATACACCTTCCCCTGAAAAGCTACGTACGCTGGTCTTCCCTCTTTCCCATCGTACCTTCGAAGCTCAGACAAGGTGAACCGCCGCATAACCTAAGAAAAGCAGGGCGCCCAAGGCGCCCTGTACTCTTCACTTAAGGAACTTCGACACAAATGGTGAGGTTTCTCCTCGCCGCATGAAGTGGCCAGAAGGTCCTTCACCGAGGAATTCCGAAAACCACGACTCGTGCTCCACTTCTTCGTGGAGGATGGAAAGAGCAAGATCGTACGTCCGATGGTCTTTCCCTGCCGTGAGGTTACAAATGTAGGTGTACTGCCGAACTGCACATCGCTCTGCTTCCACCAAGACCTTCAAGATGTCCTCAACCGTTTCGATTTTCGCCGGGAGGTACGCTGGAGGACAGCCAGAGATGTCATGAAACTCCTTCATATCCCTGGGCAGGGAACCTCCAAGCTCATATATCCTTGGCACCAGGGCTTCAAAATGGTTCCGATCCTCAATCCGAGCGACCTCGGCAATTTCTTTAATCGTCTCTCCATCAAGCCCAATGAGGTTACAACGCAAAATGGTATAGTAGTAGTACGTAGTCAACTCTGCTGCGGCGTTTTTCACAAGAAGCTCCACCAGCTGGTCAACGTTCACCCCCGCCTTCTCCACCATCTCCCGCGCAACCTTAGCCACACGAACCACCTCCCCTTTCAGAGTTTCTTATAACAGAACCACCAATCAAAACACTCCAGTTCGCCTCGTTTTGCTGCCTCAAGCCGCTCTCGGGCAAGGCTTTCCGTTCCTGCAGGAGGCACAATGACTTTGTCCCCAATGAGCTCATTGTTCGGCCAGTTTTCAGGGAGAGCCACCTTGTGGGCGTCCGAAACCTGAAGCGCCTTAAGGGCTCGGAGAATCTCATCAACGCTTCGCCCAACCTCCTGCGGATAGTACATGATGAGGCGAACAACGCCCTTGTCATCCACGATGAATACCGCTCGCACCGTGTTTGTCCCCTTCCCCAAATGAATCATCCCAAGAGCCTGGGCAACCTGGCCAAGGTCATCGGCTATGATTGGGAAAGGGATAGGGACGCCAAGTCTGTCTCGAATCCACTCTGTCCACTTCAGGTGAGCAAAAACCTGGTCCACGGAAAGCCCCAAGAGCTCCGCGTTAAGCGCTCGAAAGGCTTCTGCCCTTTTGGCAAAGGCAACAAATTCCGTAGTACACACAGGGGTAAAGTCGGCCGGATGGCTGAAAAGGACAAACCACCTACCTGCGTAATCGTCAGGAAGTTTCTTGAGCCCGTGGGTCGTTTTCACCTCCATTGTAGGGAACCGCTCACCAAGAAGTGGTATCCTCCCAAGATGCTCCATGTTCCTTTCCTCCTTTCTGACATGCAGGACAGATTCCTCGAAGGTAGAAATCCCTCGCCTTTACCAGGAAATGCTCAAGACCTTCACAACGCAACGACTCGAAGGTAAAGGTGAAATCATACACCTTCTTACACACTTCGCACTGGAAATGGCCATGCTCGGAAAACGCCACATCATAACGAGTCTCATTCTTCTCTATGGTGAGAGGTCGAAGAATCCCAGCCTGCACGAGCACAGCCAAAGTGTTGTACACCGAAGCCTTAGAGAGCGTGGGGATATGTTTTTTGAGTTCTTCGTATATCTCTTCCGCACTGGGGTGACTCACTTTTTTCTCGAGGAGATACCGCAAAATCATTATGCGTATGTAGGATGGCCGAACACCCCGAAGCCGCAAGAGTTCGCTGAGGTTACTCCAGCTGACTGGCACCACCTCCTTGAATAATTTCAATTTTAGAATAATTCTAATTTCGAAAGCAGTCAAGAGGGGAATTGTAAAAATTCTTTAACCTAACTTTCACACCCCCTTTGCCCGTCACCTCCTTTTCTGTTCCACAATTACGGGTAGAATATCCTTAAGAAGGGGTGAGCATCGTGCGAAAAGGAAGGAGCGTACTTGTAGCGTTTCTTGGTGTCCTTATCTTTTCCGTGGCCGCTTTTGCCGCTGAGAAGGTTGTGCAAATCGACGGCTCAAGCACCGTGTACCCCATCACTGAAGCGGTTGCTGAAGAGTTCCAGAAGGCTTACAAGGACATCAAGGTAACCGTGGGTATCTCAGGAACGGGTGGAGGTTTCAAGCGTTTTGCTCGGGGCGAAACAGACATCAGCAACGCTTCCCGTCCCATTAAGGCTTCGGAAATAGAGGCGTGTCAAGCAAACGGTATTGACTTCATCGAGCTCCCCATCGCTTTCGATGCCATCGCTGTTGTGGTTCACCCTGAGAACGATTGGGTGGATTACCTCACCGTTGAGGAGCTTAAGAAAATGTGGGAACCAGAAGCCCAAGGGAAAGCACTCCGCTGGAGCGATATTCGTCCCGGATGGCCGGATAAGCCCATAACCCTCTTTGGTCCTGGAGTGGATTCTGGAACTTTCGAGTACTTCACAGAGGCAATCGTTGGCGAAGCTAAAAAGAGCCGGGGTGACTATGTGGCCAGCGAGGATGACAACGTCCTTGTTCAAGGGGTGAGTCAGGACAAGTACGCCCTTGGGTACTTTGGTCTTGCCTATTACATTGAGAACCAGGACATCCTCAAAGCCGTTCCTATCAAAAAAGGCGACGGAGACCCAGTCCTCCCAACGCCGGAGAACGTAGAGAAAGGTCTCTATCAACCCTTGAGTAGGCCCCTTTTCATCTACGTGAACGCCAAAAGCGCTGAAAGAGAAGAAGTAGCACGGTTTGTCGAGTTCTACCTGAAGAACGCCCCGCAACTTGTCAAAGAAGTCGGTTATGTTCCGTTGCCCCAGAAGGCGTACGAACTTGCCCTGGAGCGCTTTACAAAGCGTGTCACCGGTACGGTTTTCGGAGGACGTGGAGCAACCGTTGGTGTATCCATAGAGGAACTCCTCAAAAAGGAAGCGCAATAGCAGGACAATAGTATCATCACCCACTCCCTCGCATGCGAGGGAGTGGGTCTTCCGGGGGGTGCACCGATGGCAACGCGAGAGCAGAAAATCCTGCAGCGAGCCAAAAGAGAGGAAATTTTTGTAAGGCGCATTTTTTTCATCTTCAGCCTAATGTCTATCTTCACTACCCTAAGCATCATTGGCATCCTCTTCTTCGAATCCGTTCATTTCTTCCAGAGGGTACCCATCCTCGCTTTCCTCACCGATACCCAGTGGACACCCCTCTTCTACGAAAAACACTTTGGCATCCTCCCTCTGCTCTGCGGGACATTGCTCACAACCGGTATCGCCATTCTTGTAGCCGCGCCCTTAGGCATTCTCATCGCCATCTTCCTCAGTGAATATGCTCCGCCTCGGGTGCGAAGGCTCTGCAAACCCATTCTTGAAGTACTTGCCGGAGTTCCCACCGTAGTGTATGGATACTTTGCACTCCTTTTCGTGACACCCCTCCTTAAGCGAATTATCCCCACCATTTCCGGTTTCAACGCCCTCTCGCCAGGTATCGTTATGGGTATCATGATTCTCCCCCTCGTTTCTTCCTTAAGCGAAGACGCAATGCATGCTGTTCCCCAGAGTCTTCGTGAAGCTGGATACGCCTTGGGATCGACGAAGTTTGAAGTCTCAACGAAAGTGGTGTTCCCAGCGGCGTTCTCCGGCATCACCGCTTCCCTCATCCTTGCCCTTTCCCGGGCCATCGGCGAGACCATGCTTGTCACCATTGCCGCCGGTCAGATGCCCCAACTAACACTGAACCCCCTCGTGCCCATAATGACGATGACTGCGTACATTGCCCAAGTTAGCCTTGGAGATGTTCCCGCTGGAACCCTCGAATACCAAACGATTTTTGCCGTAGGACTCATGCTCTTTCTCATGACCCTTGTCCTCAACACCATCGCTCGAAAACTCCGAGAACGATTCCGGGAGGTATACCAATGAAACAGAGCCTGCAGACGGATATCGCTCTCATCCGAAAGCGGCAAAAAGAGAAAGTTTTTCTTGTCCTTGCTGCTGCAGCCCTTCTCCTCTCCTTTGTCGTACTCTTTGCCCTTATCACCGATGCTTTCCTTGATGGCTTACCCCGAATCAACTGGAAATTCATGACTGGTTACCCTTCCCGACGTCCCTCAGAAGCTGGCATCCTTCCGGCGATTGTCGGAAGCATCTATGTGACCGTGCTCACGATTCTCTTTGCCATCCCCCTCGGTGTAGGAAGCGCAATCTACCTTGAGGTATACGCACCGAAGAATCGCATCAGCGCGCTCATCGAAACGAGCATCTCTACCCTCGGTGGCGTTCCTTCCATCATCTACGGCATGCTTGGTCTTGAGCTCTTTGCCCGAGCAATGCAGCTTGGGCGGAGTATCCTGACGGGGTCCTTAACCCTCGCTCTCCTTGTCCTTCCCATCATCATTGTCTCTGCCCGAGAGAGCATCCGAGCGGTTCCTCAGTCACTTTGGGAAGCGGCCTTGGCTCTTGGAGCCACCCGGTGGCAAGCTCTCAAAGACCAGGTGCTGCCTGTAGCCTTCCCTGGAATTCTCACCGGCATTATCCTCACCGTTTCCCGGGTCATCGGTGAAGCCGCCCCCCTTATCATGATTGGAGCCCTCACCTACGTAGCCTTCCTCCCCCGAGGAATTCTCTCGCCTTTCACCACCCTGCCCATTCAGATTTTCAACTGGGTATCTCGACCGCAGAAAGCCTTCCATGTCAATGCCGCTGCAGGCATCATCGTTCTTCTTGCCATCACCCTGAGCCTGAACGCCCTCTCCATAATCCTTCGCAACAGACTCGAGAAAAGGGCAGCCTCGCGGGCATTTTAAG